>RGDM01000052.1 GCA_009918675.1 bacterium | reverse complement strand
ATGTGTATAAGAGACAGGTCCATGCTCTTTCCAGAATACGCAGCTCGGTTTCATGGCACCCGGCAACCCTGACCCCAGGCGTCACTTTTCCGAGATGCAACCGACAGCCTCTGACAACTAGCGAGAATGACGTAAAATTTGCGAAAAATCCTTTCTCTTGCGGCACTTGAACCTCTGGAGTATGACCCCAGCGTTCAACCCCTAGGCAAGGAGTGCAGAAATGGCATTCAATTCTTTGGCAGTCTCTCTCGAGTGGAAGCTCAACAACATGATCCTGCGCCGCGGTGCTAGCGTGTTAATGATTGAAGCGGCAAATGTTCAAGTCCTTCGCACTCTCAAGGAAAAAAACGAGTTCAGCGAATTTTTTCGCAACAAGGCATTGGTCAATCGCGAGGCTCGCCGCGTGTTTGAAGCCTGGGAACGCAAAGACAAAGACCTGCTCGACAAACTCTTTGGCGAAATGAATGCGTAGTTTATGAAAACTTATCACAACCTTGCGTTCTACAAATTTGTCCGTATTAACGATGTCGATGCCACCGCAGCCGCATTCCGTGCGCTGACCCAGCAACTCGATATCAAAGGGACGCTGATATTTGCAGACGAAGGTGTGAATGGTTACATCGCCGCAAGCCCAGATTCCGCCAACAAATTTATTGCCTACTGCCGAGCAGACGCGCGCTTCGCAGATATCGAATTCAAGGTCTCTTTCAGCGATTTTCATCCCT
The DNA here is from genome assembly GCA_009918675.1 of bacterium. Taxonomy (GTDB): domain Bacteria; phylum Bdellovibrionota_B; class Oligoflexia; order Silvanigrellales; family Silvanigrellaceae; genus RFOM01. Next base: position 22,520 of record RGDM01000052.1, on the reverse strand, counting down.
ACACGCGGATGCTCGTAAAGCAGAAAAAAGAAATTGTGACTTTGGGTCGAACTGGCATCGATCCGGCACATTTCACTGGCAAGCATGTCGACGGGAAGACCTTGAAACAATGGCTCGATAACGGTGAAGAGGTTATTTTGCTCGACACCCGGAATGATTATGAAACTCAGTTGGGTACATTCAAAAACGCAATTGTACCTGACATCAAAACCTTCCGAACCTTTCCTGGCTGGGTTGAAGATAACTTCATGCAACACAAGAACAAACGTGTTGTTACTTTTTGCACAGGCGGAATTCGCTGCGAGAAAGCCACGGCTTACATGCGGCAGGTGGGATTCGAAGATGTCTACCAAATTCAAGGCGGCATTTTAAAGTACTTCGACCAAACCCAGCAAATGCAGGGCGACAACCACTATGAAGGCGATTGCTTCGTCTTTGATCACCGCGTGGCGGTGAATGCCAAGCTCAGCAAAACAGAGCACGATATGTGTTACGTTTGCTGGGCGACTTTAAGTCCGGAAGACAAACTCAGCCCGCTTTACAAAGAAAATGAATACTGCCCGCACTGCGCGGATGAAACCCAGCGCAAAATGGAAGCGCGTAAGCGCAAAGCGATTGAAACCAATCAAATCGCTTTGGAAAAACGTTTCGAGCGGATCAGAAAGGCCCGCGCGCAGTGGGAAGCAAAGAGCAGGGAAGGCGCACCCGCTAAGAGTGTCGCTGCTGATAAAAATTAACAATTATTACGAGCGAACGTGGAGACCTTTTGCATGACAAAAGGCGTAAATTCCAAGCTTGGAGAGAGTTGAACCAACGCCTGAATGGCCACGCCCCGACCAGGGCAACCACGCTGAAACGCGGTCACAACAATTCAAATATCCTGTGCCCGTATTAACCTGAGCAAGTATTTTCTTACCTCGTTCCAAGTTACGGCAGTAAACCGACGATGTCAGACCATATTCGGAATCGTTCATGAGCTCCACAGCTTGTGCGTCATCTTTTACTTTCATCACGCCCAAGACTGGGCCAAAAGACTCCTCCCTCATGAGGTCCATTTTATGATTTGCATTGAGCAAAAGAGTGGGAGGAAAGAAGTTGCCTCGACCTTCTTGCGGCTTGCCACCCAGCAATACTTGAGCACCAAGAGCAACAGCCTGGTCGACTTGTGCTTTTAGAAATGCAAGATGCGGACGACGTGTGATAGCTCCGCACAATGTGCTCGCATCAAGAGGATCACCCATTTTCCATGACTGCATTTTGGCTTTCAATTTCTCAACAAAAGCATCGTGAATTTTCTCGTGAACGTAAACGCGTTCAACGGCGCAACAGCTTTGCCCATTATTGTAAAGCACACCTTCCGCCACAGCATCGGCCACAGCTTCCAGGTCGCCGCATTCGTCTGTGACATAGAGTGGATCTTTGCCGCCAAGTTCCATGATGAGACGGGTCATGCGGCCAGCAAGGGTCTCGGAGATCTTCTTGCCCGTTGCGTATGAACCAGTGAAACCTACACAATCGAAAGGCAGTTGGAGAAGCTGAGCTCCAATCGCCCCCTCACCGACCACGGGAATAAATACATTTTGTGGGACACCCGCTTCATGCAAAAGGCGAGTCAAATGCAACCCGGTGAGAGTGGAATACTCCGACGGCTTGTAGATAACCGCATTGCCACAGAGAAGCGCCGGAAGAAAAACGTTGAAACCGACGAGAATAGGATAATTCCAGGCCGAAATATTCAACACAACCCCGAGCGGATCGAAAGCCAGAATCTCTTCTGTATTTCCGTCTTGACGTACCTTTTCAGGAGCTAGAACTTTCTCAATTTCCTCTGTAAAAAAGCGAATTTTATTAAGACTCCCATTCACTTCATTACGTGCTTGCTGCAATGGCTTGCCCATTTCTAACGTCATATCGCTCGCAACTATCTCTATGTCGCGTTTGAGCAGCTCAGCAAATTTTTTCATCATTGCAACGCGCTCAGAGAGAGGGCGCGCTGCCCAGGCAGGCTGAGCTTCACGGGCCACCGCAAATTTTTCACGCACAGACGCGCCATCGTCAGTTTCAATTGCCTGCACAAGTTCGCCCGTCGCTGGATTCATGATCTGCATAAATGCTCCTCTTCCATTGCAAAATGAGTCATGGACTTTTGAATTTCTTTTCTCTGACCGCCGCTAGAAAACTCTCAATGATGGGGTTTGGCTCATCCACAACACCCTTCAGAGTTGGAGAAAATTCAGGATGCCACTGTACTGCAGCCACATAGTTGTTTTTTAGTCCTTGGTACGTATACGCTTCAATAATTCCATCCGTAGTGCTGCGTGCCTCAACGCGCAAATCTTTACCAAGCGCTTTGATACATTGGTGGTGAACCGAGTTCACTTCGAGCTGTTGTTTTCCATAAAGTGATGCAAGCCAGCCTCCCTCAATGAGAGTGACACCATGATGCACGTAATCATAGGTTTGTGCATTGCGATGTTCGGTTGGGCTTTGTAAAACTGTGGAAATATCTTGGTGCAGAGAGCCGCCAAAGTATGCATTAATAAGCTGAAAACCCCTGCAGATACCCAAGATCGGCAAACCCTTTTTAAAAAAGAAATCGGCCAAAGCGAGCTCGTATGCGTCGCGGTGCTTGTCGCCCGGCCAGCGTGTCTGATCCAGATAGGGTTCCGCATAAGTTTCCGGGCAGATATCAGCTCCGCCCTGAAAAACGATGCCATCGAGCTGTTCGAGAATCGGAATAAGTTTATCCTGCGGCACATCCGGAATGAGAACTGGAAGAACCCCTTCACACGCAACATAGCGAGCCATGTCGTTTTCCATGTATGTGAGACTTTTATGCCCGAAAACCACTCGCGTGGGATCGGGATACATGAAACATGCACTGAGGCCTATCTTTAACATCTCAGATGCTCCCAAAAGTCTGAGGTGCGCATTCAATATTAGAGCTGAAAGGCTTTCTTAAAAAGACTCTCGAAGTCGGCACGAGTCACAGGTTTTGGATTGCATTGATGACATGCATCATCGATGGCCAAATCTGAAAGCTGTGCAATTTTTCCTGCATCAAGATTCATTGCCTTCAACGATGCAGGAATTCCGAGACTGTTGTTCAGCGTGCGCACCCAAGCAATCAAGTCAGATGTGCCGACAATTTTTTCGAGATACTTATACTTAGTCTGTGAAACATCTTTGTTAAATTCGAGTCCATAGGGCATCATCACAGCATTCGCAAGGCCATGATGAGTATCGAAAACGGTTGACAACGGATGCGCCATCGAATGAATGATGCCGAGTCCTTTTTGAAATGCTGTCGCTCCCATGAGTGAAGCAATCATCATTTTTGCGCGAGCTTCAAGGTCTTGTGGTTTCTTTGTCGCCGTTTCTAATGATTCAGAAATCAAGCGAATAGCCTCAACAGCAATACCATCACACAACGGCGAAATTCCCTTTGAGAGGAACGCTTCGACATTGTGAGTTAGGGCGTCCATGCCTGTGGCTGCAGTCACAGGCGCTGGCAGGTCGACAGACAAAGCGGGATCTGCGAAGACCTTGTTGGCAATGAGGCGCGGTGAAAAGAGAATGCGTTTTTTGTGGGTCGTGTTCTCTGCAATCACAGTGCTGCGACCAACCTCTGAACCGGTGCCACTGGTGGTGGGCACGGTGACAAACGGAGGCACTTTTTCAGTGACATATTTGTCGCCGCCCAATGCATCGTCGTAATCGAACAGCGGACGTGAATGATAAGCCTTAAGCACGATCGCACGCGCCACATCAAGACTCGCACCGCCGCCCAAGCCAATCACGCCATCGCATTTCTCTTTATGAAAGTGCTCGACTCCAGCCATTACATCAGATTCAATCGGATTTTTTGAAATTCCCGAATAAACGGTCGGTGAAATTCCTGCTTTTTCGAGTTCAGCGATGACTTTCTTGAAAAAGCTGATTTGCGTGAGAGCTTTATCAGAGACAACCAAAGGACGCTTCAAATTCTGCGATTGCAAGTAAGGCGCAAGTTCATCAATGACGCCAACACCAAATCGAATCGAAGTCGGAAAATTGTAACCATAACGGTTTGTCCAGCTCATGACTGCCTCCTTAAATAATTTCGAAGTAACGTTTCATTTCCCAGTTCGTCACAGCCTTAGAATATTCTCGCCACTCCCACAAACGTGTGTTGGTGAAATGCTCGACAAACTCGGCACCAAGAAGCTCTTTGGCAAGTTTTGATTCTTTCATTGCACTGGCTGCATCAAAAAGATTGCGAGGCAATGTTCCGTTCGATTTATCTGTATAGCCGTTGCCCTTTGTTTGTTTCACTTTCAATGGAAGCTTATTTTTAATGCCATATAAGCCGGAAGCCAAAGCTGCCGCCATCGCTAAATAAGGATTCGCATCGGCACCAACAACCCGCAATTCCATACGCGTCGAAGTTTCAGAACCAGGCAGTGCACGGATGGCTGTTGTCCGATTATCAATTCCCCAAGTCAAGGTTGTGGGTGCCCAAGCGCCCTCAACCAGACGTTTGTAGCTATTCACTGTTGGCGCATACATCGGTGTCAGATGCGGCATACAATGCAAAACACCTGCCATGTAATGCTTCATTGTTTCACTGATGTGATCGGGTGATTTGCCATCAAAGAAAATGTTTTTGCCGTTCTTCCATAAGCTCTGATGCACATGTCCCGAACTCCCGGGAAGTGAGGCATTCCATTTCGCCATGAACGTTGGAATGACCCCATGTAGGCTGCCAATTTCTTTCACTGCCGCTTTGAATAGAACGGCTCTATCAGCGGCTTCAAGTATGTCGCTATAGAGAATCGCAGCTTCGTAGACGCCTGGTCCGGTTTCTGTATGGAGTCCCTCGAGAGGAACATTGTATTTATTCAGAAGATCAAAAAGGTCATTGAAAAATCCATTGTTCTGAATAGGCCTGAGCAATGAATATCCAAACATTCCTTTTGAGAGGGTTTCAGGCTCATGGAAGCCTTTTTCATGGAGTGTTTCTGAACTTTCCATGAAGTTAAACCATTCAAACTCTTGGCTGAAAAATGGCTTGAAACCAGCCTTCTCTGCTTGCGCACGAATCTTTTTCAAAAGATTTCTCGGACACAGAGGGAGCGGCTCACCAGGCGCCTTCCAAAAGTCTCCCAGAATAAAAGGAACATCGTGATCCCATGGAACTGTTCTGTAGGTGTCTAAATCGAGAAAGACCTGTGCATCGGGGTATCCCGTGTGCCAGCCCGTGTAGGAAACGTTATCGTAACAAACGTCACTTGAATCCCAGCCCAACACAACGTTGCAAAAGCCAAGTCCACCCTTCGCAACCGACTCAAACTTTTTCATGTGAATGACTTTGCCGCGGAGAACACCATCGATATCGGTGACGGCGAGTTTCACCTTTTGTCCGGGATATTTTTTGACCAACTGCACTACATCATTATTTTTCAAAGACATCGTCGCACTCTCCACCACAGCATCAGGACAAGGTGGATCAATCGTACGAGAGCCCGAGGCACAGGTCAGGCGTCTTCGGGCGTCATGAGTTTGACTCTTTGTAGAAGGGAAAAATCAGATGCGTGAAAACGTGGTTCGGCAATTTGAAATCTTCATCAGCTCTTTCGCATCGCGACCACTGACTTCGATCTTGCCGAAATTATAATTAATTAGCACTGCACCCACGTTGGTTTCATTTTTATCCAATACAATTTTCTTCACGAGAGAGGATGGATTGAGAAGCACAGTTGCATGGTCTGTGGCAACCACGTTGCCATCAAAGACTCGATTGATTTTGCCGTCGATGGATTCTTGAACTGCTTTGCTTCCAGAGGCCGATTTCAAGGTCGTAATGCGAGTGAGTTTAACGTTGTCACCTTCAATCATGAGCTTGAGGTTTTCACGGGTCGATATGTCGCGAAACTCAGCCGTTTGAACGCACTCAACAACAAGAGTATCACCATAAACCATTGCGACCGAAGAATCGCTTTGTTGAGCCATCGGCTTGCACGCCAGAAAGGACAAAAGGGCTGTGCCGATCGCAAGACTATTAAGTAGATGACGCATGTGAGACCTCCGCACGTTTGGTTTGCAAACCTAACAGCAAAGCCCCTGCCAACCCGTAAAACTCAGTAACTCCTGCAAAAAAACAAAGAAGCAAGTGTCCAAGGATGAGACAGTGTGTGAAATTTATCTGAGCTGCGAAAACCTCTTGCGTCGCCGTTACACTCAGAAAAACGTCCCTTTTCCATTCATTCGTCAAAAATTCACAGACGCATAAAGCCCTAATCCATTGCTCTCACTCCGCTCGCGTTTGCTGCCGTCGCGTTCGTTCAGGTTGAGAATCTCAAGTGAGTAGCGCCAGCCCAAACCAAATGCACCCATCAGACGACGAAAGCCGAAGAATGCACTGGTGCGAAAACTGTCTGCAGGCATGCCGACCCGACGCGCTTCAGCCCCCAAGTCATCGAGCGGTGAACGACCACCGGGCGTGACAAACTCTGTGTCTGTGTTGGATGTAAAAATATATTTTGCTTGCGCCTCGAAACCGATGCGATTGGTGAACAAGTCGAATCCAGACAGTGCCAAAAGGTACATTCCGGACGTCGTTCCCTCCTTTTTTGCAGTTGAACTTAAAGGAACTGTGCTTCGAGAGGTCGTATAGCCGGGGCCAGCATCCACAAAAAAACTCAACGTGTCGGCAGACAGCCGTGCATGTAACCAGTGCTCATAAGATCGCAGCTCTGGCGCGGTGGTTTCCTCGCCCGTGCTGCGATCGAAGGTAAACGTATAGTGCGCAGACAGGTGAGGAATGATTGCCACAGCAGAATCACTTTGAAACATTCCCCGCTTCGATAGAGCAAGCGGACCACCCGAAACCACCCCATAGCGGCCTTCAAAGACTTGTCTAAAGAAACGATAATAGATGGGCGTCCGCACTCCACCCCAGACACGACGATATGTGCCATCTTGTGCTGCTCTGCCGCTTTCTTTAACCACCGCCTGACCAACTGCGTAGCCTATCCCAGGTTCCACCTGCAGACCCGGATTGCCAGCGACAATTGGGATTCCCTGCACACCGACATGAGCACCGATTTCAGCCTGGCCGACACCTGCATCGAGCGCTGCGTCGGTGCTGTATTGAAACCCAAGCACTGGACGAAGCGAAACGCCAAACGCCGCTGGCTTCCATTCGGGCCAAAGCAGAGACCCAGAGCTTTCCCCCTTTTCCTCATTTTCAGATTCTTCCTCCGCGAAGGCAGACTGCGAAATCGCGACACAGAGAAGAGCGAGAAACGCAATAGCAACAAATCTGTTTTTCAATCCAGTTGCAAAAGAGTGAGCACGTGTCGGCTTGAGCACACAGACCCCCAAAAAGAAAGATAGCAATCATTGAAAAGAATTTTTCTCCTCAATGATTGCCATCAATCTCATCACACATCAACCGGAAGACTCTTTTACTCTCTGCACCCTTTGAGAAATTTCTTGTCCATGAATCCACGATTGACCTTTACAAAATCAGTTCCTTCAACCGAACCCAAAACTGTCACTGGCCAATCATTCCGGTAGAAGGAAGAAATCCGCGCCGAGGCCGATGGCAGGCCGATATAAACAGGTGCTACGCCCGAACTGGCATCAACACTCCCGATTGTGCAGTAGAGTTTGTTGCCACTCACTTTGATTTGCGCAGCAGGTGCAGCAGAAGCAGAAGCAGAAGGTGCAATGGGCGCTGCTTTCTGAGCCGAGTCAGCTGTGCTTGAATCAGATTGCGCTGGTGCACTCGGAGATGTTTGTGAAGGAGTATTCGCAACACGCGATTGCAGCGCAGGATCTGCAGACCAGTTACCAACAACAACACGCATATCAAGCGTGTTGACGGACTTGGTGATCGTCCACCGTTCATTGAGTGATCGAGACTCCATTGCAGCAACACTGCTTGCGTAACCACTCAGTGAATCAAAAGTCTCGAGTATAGTATGGAAGAGCGACTTGATTTTTTCATTCGGATTGCGAATGCAACCGCCTGAAACGCGTCTCTCATTGGCATTAGCAAGTTCAAGAATTTCTTCGGCCGCATTGCCATGAAGACCATAAGCTCCATTAAACCAAAGTACGTAGCGCCCAAGCGGATTACGCGCTCCACATGGACCATAAAGAGAAGGATTGGCAGCAAAGACAGCCGTGCGTTCGGCTTCGCTTGCAACAACGCGTCCGGTATTGGGGTTCACCGGATCTCGAGGATACCAAGCAGGGCACATCTGCAGGTCATCAACGGTATAAATTCCCGTGGGTGTGAATTGCGCACGGCCGCTGTGATATGCGCCCGAGACGTCGGCACTGGCAATATTCCATTGATCAATGGCAAGGCCACCCTTGTAAAGAGTGATCCGATTTGTTCTTAGATTGACTTTGAATGCAAGCCGCGACTGGAGGGCTTCATTGACCGATGTTGCTGACAAATCAGTTGACTCGAGCGAGGTCACCTGCGCATCTGTGATATCCGACTTTTTTATACATGCAGTCGATGACAACACACCGAGCGCAGCGAGTGCAAAAACTGGATGAACCAAACGATGGATCATTTTCTTTGTTTTCATCGTGACCTCCCAGACAGTCAGTGAAACTGAGACTCATGCATTCACCGTTCCAGCAAAGAGTGCGCCAACCTAAAAGCAAGCCCAAATTTCGGTAAATCTTGGAAATTTAAAAACGAATGAGGCGGATCGCTGAAAAAAAAATAGACACCGTCGTCCGGTGTCTGTTTAGAAGTTAGTCAATCGAATTCATGGCGCGCAGTTGAGGATCGTCCGCCCCGAAGCATCTACGGGTAATCCTGTATCTGGGTCGGGCGTGCTGATCTCAGGCAATTCAGGAAAGACAACACCATTCACCAAGCCACCATTGTGTGCGGAAAGCACAAGCGCAGGAATACCCAGAAACGAAATTGCCAGACCACTGTCGGAGGGCGAAGTCACCTGCACCGCATCACCAGCGGAGCCTTGAAATTTGTACACAACTCGACTAGTTAAATAACGATACGGTGCATCACTTTGCCCTGAATCAAGAGCTGAAGAATCGACACGCACGGCGAATGCAGCTTTCTCTGGGCGCAAGATTTGTAGCTGATTGTTGCCTGGCAGAAAAGCCTTGCCAATCCCCAAAGACTCTCGAACAGACATTCCTTGGCATTGCGATGTATCAAAATTAGATGCTGTTTCGTTGATTGGAACGATGGTCAATTCCTCATTCAACCCGGTCAGCGCAAGCGCGCGAAACACCTGTCCACCGGCAGGAAAGCCAACATTGCCTAACACTGGAAACAAAGCTCCGCCCCAACCAGCAGCCTTACAGTTATTTACAACCAGAGACTGGACGAGCTGAGCAAAGGGCGCCAGGGCAGGAATATCGGCAACTGGATTTTTCTTCATCAACATCACTTCCAAAGAAAACTTCGTCCACAAAGCGGATGTCTTGAGATTAGAAATATAATCGCTATCTTCGGGCAAGATTTTAAGCGGATGCGGTTTCCCGTCGAAGGCAAGCAAGTTGTTGGTTTTCAGAATAAAAGCATTCAGTCGTTTGCCAAGATATGCCCATATGTTTGCCGTTTTTTTGCCGAGCGCTATCTCTTCAAGGCGTGCGGTGTCCGGAGGCGAAACGTAGAAATCCACACAGGAACTTTTTTTGTCAAGGGAACAGACAATTTGACTGACGATATTTGCTGCCCCTTCAATTTTTAAATACGAAGTCAACATTGTAACCAAATCATTTAAACCAACCGTCGAGTAATCGAGCTTGAGCATCGTGATGTAGTCGGCCAATCCAGCAAATAAATCGGCATTTAAATTGGCTCCAGGCGAAGCGCCTCCTCCACCCATCTGCTCGAACTGCATTGCCTCCATACGGCGCGAATGCAAAATCCCATCAAAAATTGAAATTGCAAATTGACTCGCCGAAACATATTCCTTCATTTCAGGTGCAAATGAAAATAAATTTTTAAGATTCGAATCAATTGAGCTTACATTCGCCTGCTCGCTTTTCTTGGCAATCACATCGAGCGCGATTTCCCGATGTCTGCGAATGACAGATTCGGAAACGTCCATATAACTCGCGGGCAATTGATTGCTATTTTTCTGCGATAAGTTTGCAGAAAAGATTGTTCCCTTAAAGGTTGAGACATCGGTCACCGTCAAACAATCGACAAATTTTGCTTCAACAGAGCGGCCGGGAGTGGCAGGGTCGGTCAATTTAGGAAGACTCGAGTATTTATCCAAGCACATCGACTGCAGGGTTTCCTGGTAGCTGTTTGCTGAACGACCATCGAGCGAACGAAGAATAAAAAGCTTTTTGACGAGATCTGGATCATTCAATTCACCTCCGCCGCGTGTTGCAGCAAGCAGCTTGTTGCGAAATGAAATTCCATCAGTTTCATCGAGCGAGATGGGAACATAGCCGCCTTTCCAGCCCGCTAGAGCTGAAGCGCTTTCGGGTGGAACGTACGCACGTAGTACAACATGGGTTGAATAAGACGGTTGAAAGCAATGCTCTGCTGTCCAAACCCGAACCCGAAAACGGCCATTTTGTATTCCACCGTCACCCGGATCAACGGTGAATTGTGCCGTACAGTTTTTAAAGAACTGTTTTGGTTGCCACGCAGATCTCACCCGACTCTTATCCGCGCTGCTGAGAGAAATCTTGTTCCACGCGCTGCGAGACAAACAGCGCTGAAGCTGTTGATCGCTCGGATTTGTTGCCTTAACGCAATAGGGAATATTTAGGATATCAACAACTCCATTGGCGTTGCTGAAGGTGACTTTGCTTCCGTTTTCGAAGGGTGCCTTGAACGCATCTAATCCGGTTTCAACACCGTAAAAACCAATGGTAACGTAGCCACCCCGACCCAGCACATCAAAGAGCTGCAGTGCACCGCCCGATTTGCTCTGGCTTTGTACAGCCGAGCTTGCGTCGAGATTCAAAGACTCCTCTGTGAGCTTTGCGGGGCCTTTGGTTGGGCAGGGCACTGCGGCCGCCGATTTTCGCCCACCTGGAGTGTTAATCGCCTTTGAGCCTGTGCAGCCATAAACAACAAGCCCAACCAGCAATGCCGTCAGATTTAAAAAACCTGTGACTCTCGCGTGCTGCATGTGTTGTAATCTCCACAATCCCACTCGTATCGGAGTTCAACCAGGCAAACGTGAGCAATAGAAAACACAATAAATTAATCATTTTAAATCAAAGGCTTAAATTCAAAAGCAGAACCGCTATTGTGCTTGTGTCACCCTAACTTTGTACTCGAGCACAGCACGGCCCGTGGCAGGCACGTTGACCTGCCATTCAACGGTGTCTTTGCTGAGTTGCTTGTATTCAAGACTTGACGAGAGAATTTTCCATTCACCAGGAATTGTCTCACGGTGAACAATCTTTTGAGCGTTTGCTTTTGCGTTTTTAAAAACAACTCGAATCCCACTTTCGCTGACACGTGCAACTTTCTTCAATTGTGCTGGTGGAGGAATATTGCGAAACGATGTTCGCTTACGACGCGCTGTGACATCGAAAGAATGACCAAGCCGAACGCGCACTCTCTCATCGATTGGGACGTGCCGAATGGTGTCTTCACCAATAAATTGTGAGATTGAATTTTTGTCTCGTTTGTAGACCCGCACGATACCGCTTGGCAGAGGCATGCCGAGGTGCGATTCTTTGTTGTTCTCAAAAGCTAAATAGACGCTTCCCTTCAGCGGCGTTCCAAGCTCGGAATCATCTACGTTTTCGCTGGGATTTCCGTCTTCACTGCCATCGAGTGAGTCAACACTTCCATAAAAAGATTCAAGCGCGGCAGCAAAAACAATCTCTTTGCGTGCTTTAACCTCAGACGCCTGCAACAAACTCACCTGTTTGGTTTGATTCGACATCACCGACGTCAGGCGCGGAAGAGTGTAAAGATGATATTCAAAAAACGCTTCACTTTGCATGTTTGCTTCAGGCATTGCGTCAGCCATTGTCATGGCCATTGGCGCAATCGATTTTGCACTTCGATAACGTGAATTTGGCGGCTCAATTGTCTGAACATCGCCACCCATCAGCTGCAACTGTGCGTTGCGAAAGCTTGTCCCACTTTGATTTGTCAGAGTCACAAAGCCTGTTAAATTCAGAGCATCATCATCAGTATTGAGATCAGCGATATAATCGGCCTTCCAATTGATACCATCGCTCAAATAGTTGAGTTCAACATCGTGCTCAATGCGTCGCTTGCTCTCGACAAGTAAGCTCAGTGTCGGCTGCGCGCGCAGATTAGCCGGAACTTCAGCAAACGAGATACGCCCCGGCAGTCCTGTTTCAATCCGATCTTTCAACTTAAGTACGATGCCATTCTGAACGGAAAGTACCTCAGCCACCTCCGAAGAGTCGGAGCCATTTGTGGGATGTGTGCGAATGACGGAGACGTTTTTACCAAGATATTTTTCGAGAAGCTTTTGCGGCGAAAGCAAATCGTATTCAAGATTTTGCTCGAGGACAGTGAGCTCTGCGGGCAATGAAAGACTACGAAACTGGGCTGTCTCGGAGCGCATCTGCGCACTGACGTCTTGCAGCTCGAGAGTCAGGCGGCCTTTGTCAAATCCTATCTTGCGGCGATCGCGAATCATGGAGCGTCCATTGGAATAGACCGTCAGCGACACGCTTTGTTGATCCGCAAGCTTGCTTTGCACAAGTTTCGCCTCACTGGCCGATGCATTTTGCAATAGAGTTGTATTCAACAGCGCAAGGGCAAACAGCTGGAATCGGAAACGGCTTATAAATTTAATTGTAGATAGGCCTTGTTGCATGGGAGACATCCTTATCTCAGGCAACGATTTTTCGTTGAAGCCTTAGTTGGCACACAAAGCTAAAACTGCTGAGCAGGCTCAGCAGGCTTGAATTTAGCGAGGTGGAATTAGCCGATGATCTCGAGGCGACTCTTGACGAGCAAATAGGGATACTCAGAGAAGTATCCTTTGACTTTGCTCACGATCTGTTCAGCATCTGCCGTAGAGAGCTTACCGCCTTCGACCCGCTTGTTCAATTGCTGCAGATAGCCCGACAAAATTCCTTCATCGGTGTAGTTCATGACCCGCAGCAGTTCGCCTACGTCTTCACCTTTCACTTCTTCAACGTGTTCAACCTGACTGTCGTTGGAAACTTGAATGATAAGTTCATTCACAGCACCAAAGAGGTTGTGATTGTTGCCAAGTGCCTCTTGGTAGGCACCCACAAGGAAGAAGCCAATATAATAAGGTGTGTCTGATTGTGGAACATGAAGTTCAAGAGATGGCTTCACATCGCGTTTGTCGACGAATTTATCGAGACACCCATCAGAATCGCAGGTGATATCCATAATGACGCCGGTCTTGCTCGTGCGTTCGTTGAGTCGAGTGAGCGGCATCACTGGAAAGAGCTGCTCAATACTCCATGAATCAGGAATCGACTGAAAAATTGAGAAATTTGCCAGATATTTGCTTGTCCGACTCTTTGCCAGCTCTTCAAACTCTTCGAGTTGAACACCCGACAGCGCATGGTAATGCAAGGCTTTGTTGGCAATTTCGTTGACTATCACTTCTGCTTTCGCGCGCGCTTCAATACTCAGATAACCCAAACCAAAAAGCGTAAACAGCTCATCCCGATATTCAATTGAGTCGTGATAAAACTCGACATAATTTTTGCTGTTCATTTGGGTATACACGTTCATCATATCACGCAGGAGCTTGTGATCTGTCTCATCCAGAGTCACTTCCTGGATATCACCACCCATTTTTTCCACTTCGCGAACATCTGTCACAAGCACCGCATGGTATGCTGCGACTGCGCGACCACTCTCACTCACGATCGTTGGTGGCGGACAATTCTCAGACTGACAAACTTCCTGAATTAAATAAACAACGTCGTTGGCAAATTCCTGCAGAGTGTAGTTGGCACTGGCGTAAAAACTTGTCTTCGAACCATCATAGTCAACGCCAATTCCGCCGCCGATATTTAAGTAGCGCAGTTTGAAGCCGTTCTTGTATATTTTCGAATAAACGCGACTGGCTTCTTTCATCGCATTCTTCACTCGTTTGATTTCGGTGATTTGCGAGCCAATGTGATAATGAACCATTGCAAGATGATCTTTAAGACCAGCTTCTTCAATCAGCCACAATGCTTCCATCATTTCGACAGAGCTTAAGCCGAACTTGCTTTCTGTACCCGATGATTTTTCCCACAGACCGGAGCCCTTTGTGTACAGCTTTGCGCGCAGACCAATATCGACACAAAAACCGACCTGCTTCGAATATTCGATGATGAATTTAAGTTCATCGGTGCCCTCGATGACAAGAACGATATTCTTGCCCATCCGCTTCGCTTCAAAGGCGAGCTCAATGTAATGAGAGTCTTTGAAACCATTGCAGACCATAAGCGCATCAGGGTGCAGCTCGTAGCTCAATGCGGCAAATAATTCCGCTTTGGTACCGACTTCCAAGCCATAGGCATGCTTGCGGCCGCTCTTCACAAGTGCATCAATAAATTCTTTCCGCTGATTGACCTTGTAAGGAAACACACAGCGAAGGTCGCCGGCATATTTGAATTCTTCCATCGAGTTGCGAAAAGCCGAATGCAGACGCGAAAGCTGCGTATCAAGAATCTGAGGAAAGCGAAGAATCATTGGGGTTTGAATTCGCCGCTCTGCCGCTAATTCGATAATTTTTGCGAGGTCTATTGAGACTTCCTCATCGCCGAAGGGATGCACCTGAACAGTTCCGCGGCTCGAAACTCCAAAATAGCCCGAGCTCCAGCCATCGATACCGTATTTCTGAAAAGCATCTTGGATATTTTGGGTATTTGCCATGCTTGTCTCCCTGTCGTTCGGGTCCAGTGCTCAATCAACGCAGTGTGAGGATGCTCGCGCGTCTTAACCCAAGCACCCGCCCTGTCAAGGAAAAACGCCGTCAACCAATGAGCCAAAGCGGTAAATTTGAAACCCCCACGCACTAGGTCGCTTCCGTTATGATTTCCCTCAGGAGGCCAGAATATGTCGATTTTACGCAACCAACGTTACGACGAGTTCGAACACGGTGCTCTCCGTGATGGCTTTCGTGGAGTTCCTCTCCAACAATTTCCATGGGTTCTTGAAAAGACGACGCTTGAGACTTCGCAAAGCGCGCTCAAATGGAACGTGACTCTGTTCTGTCTCAACGCAACTCCGAGTGGCTTCGGAAAGAAGCTGATTTTCTCGCTCGTGGCAAACGCTGAACTCGCCCCTCAGGCGATTCAAGAAAATATGTTTTCGGCGAGAGCCGACACACGAGTGAAGGCTCTGTTCTCGGATATGCCCTTGGCTGTTCAAGACTCTTACGAACTGAAGAGGGAAGGATTGCTCGAGGAGTTGCCCAAACTTGCCAAAGAACTACTGAAAGACTTTTCACGTCGCCTTGGGGAAGAATGGAGTGTTGCACGCGTTCAAAATCAACTGAGAGGAAATTTAAGACAACGCTCACCTGGTGGATTCGGCAATCGGGTTGGCTAAGCGCCCCTGCGCTGGGGGGGAAACGAGTTGGTTTTTGTATCCCCTTTGTCATCAGCACCACCAGAACTCGCCGACTTCAATGACTCAGCTGCACTTTGACCGCGCTCGACGACAATCACCCTGCCCGCTGCTTCTTTGCCATAATCCACAGTTGCAACCGGAGGCGGCAAGTTGCTGAACTTTTTCACGCTATCGACAACCATGCCTACAAAAGGTTTGAAGATCTGCGGATCGTAATCTGCATTGCTCTCAATCATCACCTTGAGAGCCTGACCAGGCTCAAACGCTTCTTTATAGACACGCTTCATCAACAGCGCACTATAAACATCGGCAATCATGCAAATCCGACTGTAGAGATGGATACCCGTGTTTGGATCTGCTTCAAGCCGACCACTGCGCCCTTCCGGATAACCTTTCCCTAAAAACTTTTCATGGTGTTCGTAGGCAACTCGAATCGCCATGTCGTTAATGGGAGCGCCTTTTTTCGCAGAATCAAGTAATTCATCTCGACCATAAATTGTGTGTTTTTTTATTTCATCAAACTCTTCAGGTGTGAGCTTGCCTGGCTTGTTAAGTATCTCGCTTGGGACGCAGGTCTTGCCGGCATCGTGAAAAAGTCCACACTCAGCAACCAACATCACTTCTTTCTCTGACATTGGTTTGTCGACCATTTCCTGCGCAATAATTCCACACAACATTGCCACCGATGCGCTGTGGTCATAAAGAGTGGGGTCACAGGCAATCATTTTGCTCAGTGTAAAGAGAGCAGCTTGCGAATCGCAAATCGATGAAACAATCAATGACGCACTCGCTCGCACCCGCGACACCACTTCTTCGTCAATTCCGCCTTTAACCACTAGCTGGCTTGATGCACTGAGATTATTGTAAACGTCGAGAGTCGCTTTATCCATGTGAGGAACATAAGCCATCAATCGATTCAGTTTTTTGGTTCGCACCTGTTGAACCACTGACTCGAATTTCGGCCTATCTTGTCGCCAGATACAAACTCGAAATGCGCCTTTTGGCTTCAGGCATGCGCTCCAGATTTCATCAAGAAGTTCTTTGCTGAATTCTTTTGGCTTGATGAATTCTATCAACCAGCCATCGACAGCAACAAAAAGACTAAAATCAATTTTCTGGACTTCAAAAAGAAAATGAAAATGTTCGAGGCTGACATTGACAAGCTTGTTTGTGAGCTCGTGAGTCAGCGGCACAACCACACAACGACTCCGAGTCTCCTCGCGTATCGGTGGTGGCTTCAAATTCATCGCAAACTCCTTCTGGTCCCAACCAAAAGGTAGATCGGCACACTTTGGAGTGACCTGAGAGAATTTTTATTAAGCCACCGATTTATTTGGATATTCCGACCTGCAAATGAACATAAGCTCCCGAACTTACAGTGACATTAAGTATTGCGCCGTTCACCGCCAAGCCATCCTGAGTGCGCCCGACCCTGATGATTTCCTGTGCGATGCGATTCTCGAGCTCGTGCTCAAGTAAACGTCGCAGTGGTCGAGCTCCGTACAATGGGTCGAACCCATGTTCGGACAACCAATCTTTCGCAGATTGAGTGACCACCATTTGCAAGCCTTGCTTGCTAAGGCGTCCAGCAAGATCCGCCAGATGCAGATCAAGAATTCGCGCAATGGATTCTTTTGAAAGTTTGTGAAAAACAATCGTCTCGTCCAGGCGATTGAGGAATTCCGGCTTGAAAGCTTTTTTGAGCTCGTCTTTCACGAGTTTCTCAACTTCTTCATTACTCAGTTCGCGGTTTTCAGAACTCAAACCGAGAGCGCGTTTGTTGGCAACAATATGTTCAGAACCAATGTTGCTAGTGAAAATAACAAGCGTATTTTCAAAATGAACGACCTGCCCTTCGGCGTCAGTGAGCCGACCATCATCGAGCAACTGGAGAAACAAGTTAAAAGTCTCAGGGTGAGCTTTTTCGATCTCATCAAAAAGAAGAACACTGTACGGCTGACGTTTCACTTTTTCTGTCAGTTGGCCACCTTCTCCATAGCCAACATAGCCAGGCGGTGAACCGATCAGCTTGGCTGTCTCATGTCGTTCCATGAATTCGCTCATATCAAAGCGAATCAGCCGTGCTTCATCATTCAAAACATATTCCGCAAGAGCTTTGGCAAGCTCGGTTTTTCCGACACCTGTGGGTCCAAGAAACAGAAATGAACCGATGGGCGCTTTACGTTCTCGTAAACCAACCCGATTGCGCCGGAGTGCATTTGCAACCGCGTGAACTGCGTGCGCTTGCCCCATGACACGTTTACCAAGTTCATCTTCAATGTGAGCGAGTTTAGCCATGTCTTCATCTTGCAACCGACGCACAGGAATTCCCGTCGAACGCGAAATAAGTTCGGCAATGTCATCGGGTGTGACAATCCGATCTTCAGGCTTAATCGTTGCTTCCCAGTTTTTTCGCAGTTCGGTAATTTTGCTGTCGAGTTTCACAATTGCCATCTGAATTTCGGCCACGCGCGGAAAATCTTGTTTGTTGAAAACTTCAGTTCGCTCCTCTTGCTTTAAGGCTTTTTCTTGCTCAAGTTTCTGAATTTCAGGGGGCAAACTCACCACCCGAATTCGCTTCAAAGCTCCGGCCTCATCAATCAAATCGATTGCTTTATCTGGCAAACTGCGTCCAGAAATGTATTTATTTGAGAGCTCAACAGCAGCGCTCAATGCCTCCTGAGCATATTTAATGTGATGATGCTTTTCGTACTTGGGAGCAATCATTGCGAGCATTTGCTTCGCATTCTCAAGCGAGGGTTGCTCAACTTTGACCGGCTGAAAGCGTCTTTCGAGGGCGGGATCAGACTCAATGTATTGCTTATATTCTTTAAACGTCGTTGCGCCGATGCATTGGAGTTGTCCGCGCGCCAGGGATGTTTTCAAGATATTGCTTGCATCCAACGCTCCAGAGGATCGACCCGCGCCAACGACGGTATGGATTTCATCGATAAACAGAATGACTTCGCCTTCAAGGGCAATAATTTCTTCTTTGATTTGTTTGAGCCGCTCTTCAAATTCTCCGTGCATCTTTGTGCCGGCAACAAGTTCACCCATTTCGAGAGTCAGAACCCTCTTGCCCAACAGGTGCTCGGGAACTTCCTGCGCCAACATGCGCTGAACGAGCCCTTCAACAATCACCGTTTTGCCAACTCCGGGCTCACCTATCAACACAGGGTTGTTCTTTTTCCGACGGGACAGGATTTGTATCACCCGGTCAATTTCCGAGTCACGAGCCGCGACAGGATCCAGCTCACCACGACGGCCCATTGCGGTGAGATCTTTTGTGTATTGACTCAAAACGCTTTGTCGCGACTCATCGTCACGACCGGTGATAATATGACTGCCGCGAACACTTAAAAGAGCTCTGCGAGTGTCATCGTAATTAAAACCAACTTGCTGAAGCAGTTCACGAGTTGAGGGCAAGCGGGTGTCGAAAAAACCGAGAAACAGAGCCCCAGTCGAAATGAACGCATCGGTGAAATTCTTGCGTTCACTATCAGCCTTCTCAAAAAGGAAACTGACTTCCTGAGTGCCATATAAGTTCATTGTCTCCGATTTATTGGCAGGGTTAGGTTCTGGCCGCCGTTGCAAGCGATTGATACGTTCATAAAGCCCGTTAACCAGAGCTGTTTTGACTTTAACTTCGTCAAGTTGAAGCTCTTGTGCAACCTTCAGAATGACTGACTCCTTTTGCTCGACCAGCGCGAACAAAATAAACTCGGGGGTCAGCAGACGAGTTTGCGCATTGACTGCCTCGGTGATCGCCGCCTGAAACACTTCATTGACTTTATGGGTGGAGCTTTTCAGAAACTGCTGAGCCATGAACCCTCCCAAGCCTGCTAGTATCTGAGCGGCTTAAGCTCAACCTGAGACGGATTCTGCAAGTGTCAAGGGGTCGCAGTTTGACCCTGGGGCGATTCCGAGCGGATGCCGCGGCGCAGAGCAATTTCCTGCAGCAACATATCGATGAGCATGAGGGCAATTCCCACATTAATCGCAACATCTGCCCAGTTAAAAACCGGGAATGAATATTCCCAACCAATCGCACGCCAGTGAAAATGAAGCCAGTCGATCACATATTTGAGAAGCAGGCGGTCGACAAAATTGCCCGCCGCACCAGCCAAGACCAAGACCAACGCTGTGCGCGCCAAACGCTGCCCTGGATGCGCACTCCTGAAAAGATACAAAATCATGCCCGAGACAAACACCGTAACGGCGTAAAAGAGCCATAAACGAATATGCTCTGGAGCATTCGCAAATGACCCCCAAGCAGCGCCCGGATTGCGCACGTAGGTCAAATGAAAATCGAGCCAGTTGGATGTCACTTTGTCGCGCGTGTAACCTTTCTCCAAAGCAAGAGAGGGCGACACACCCAGTGTCAGGACTCGACTTGAGTCTCCGCGGTAGCTGCGCAGGTCCGTTTCATGTGACCAAGCCATGAATTGACGCTGTGCGTGAAACTTGGTGGTTTGATCGAGGCCAACGGTGGCAAGAAAGAGCAAAATGTAGCCTATCATCAGAGTACGACTCGCAGGAGCCTTGAGAACTTGAGATGCCATGTGGTCGTCCCTATGAATGAACGCAATGTGATCGTTGAACCGTGGAGTATAAAAGCATGACTGACCCCGAACTGGCAATGCAATCTCCCGACATCAACCTGTCGGATGAACAGGTCGCGCTTGTTCGCAGCCTTTGCGAACGGACTCTCGCAGCTCGCCCAGAGCTTAACGCCTGGCTGCATCGTATTGAAATCCGCCCTGGCGTTTCGCTGCCTTTTCTGCCTATCCGGTGCTTCCGCCTGCTGAGTGTTTCACGCATGGACGGGCTGGATGCGACAGGCTGGAGAAGCGTTCGCGCGTTTCGTTCCAGTGGAAGCACGAACGATGTGCGTGCCACCCACCTGCTCAGCGAAGAAGGACTTGCCTCGTACAAAAGCGCCGTCGCAGAGGGCTTTCTTTCAACTGCAAAAAGATTTGGCATCCCTCGCAACACTCCAATCATCAGCCTGGTGCCATCTGCCGACGATTGGACCGACAGCTCGCTCTCAGCGATGCTTTCTCTCTGGAAAGAAAGCGGACTCAACGTTTACTTCATCGACATCTCATCCAATCCAGGAGCCTTGGCTGATTTTCTAAGCAAACAGGCCTGGCCCGAGTTGGTCCTGTTTGGAACCTCATTGCATCATTTATCTATCGCGCAATGGCATTCCACTCACCACCCGGGCAAGCCATTCATTGAAGCAGACAAGCTTTGGTGCTTCGATACCGGCGGAACGAAAGGCCGCACCCAGCACACAAAAATGGATGTCTTACATGCTGCATTTCGCACCTGGGTCAAACCCGACTGCGCATTGTTTCTGCTTTCCGAATACGGAATGTGCGAACTTTCCTCACAAGCGTACTCACTCACATCACCTCACAACGGTGCATTTCGCTGCTCTCACCAACTGTTTTCCTTCGCGCTGAAAGCGGATTTTTCAGGATTAGCTCACCCACAGGAGAGTGGATTCCTTTCCTTTATCGATCTTCGCAATGTGGATTCCTGGCCCTGCATCATCAGCGAGGATCTTGGCTATCAAGTGGATGCATCTTTGCAATCATTTGTTTTGTTGGGGCGAGCTCCAGATGCCACACTCAAAGGCTGCAGCCTGAATGTTCGCAGTCACTTTCGCTTCGATCTTGCTCACACAAACGAAAATGAATTGGCTTCAAACAAAGGCGTCGGCAAATTCATTCAGCAAGAGAGTGAGCTCGACGGTACAGACAGTCGAACTCGCCAGAGTGAACGTCGGACGCTTTTCAGCACGAATGAGCTACTGACTCAATTAAACAAGGACGCCTGGCCTGCTTCATGGATGAATGATCTTAAAGATTCATTTTTGAATTGGGATTCTGAAGTCAGCGCAGAAAGTCTGATTGCTCAATCAGACTTGAGCGGACAATCTATAGCTATCGTCGCATCTGCGAATATTCCAATCACGTGGCTCTTCCCTGCTGTACATTGCTGGCTTATGGGCAGCAACAACATCCAACTTTTTCTTCCGTCCATTCGCCAAGAAGACCCTTTAACAGAGCTAGTCAGAAAACAAATCACCGCGCTGGTTGCAGCGTTTAATAATGTCTGCAAGAGGCCATTCATTCAGCTGCAAACAGCTCGCCTGTTTACAACCTCCGAGCACAAGGCATTCAATAAAATTGTCGTCTTTGGTTCGGATGAAACGATTAAGACAATTAATAATGCGATACTCAAGACAGTTTCCTTGGAGCAAAAACCACCGACTATTATTGGTCTTGGCCATTTTCAAAATAAGATTCGGATAGAAGCACATGACGAATTGAACATTGGAGCAGGTCCCAAGACCAAATCGAACGAGAGTTTAACCGCGAAAATAATTGCAACACATTGCGCGCGTTGGCTGGGACGCGGCTGCCTAACTCCTCTTTGTATCGAAGTTCCGTCTGCTTGGGGTCGACAAAAAATTCAAGAGTTCATTGCTGAGTTGTTTGAATTTTGCAAAGCAGAATTTGCGACACGCATCACCGATGCCGAGAGCAAAGGAATTCACTCAGCGTTACACTTTGCTCATCGGCACAACCTCGCAGAGCTCAACACTGTAACGCACACGTGTGTGAATGGGATTCGAATTCTTCAGTCCATGCGACATGGGCTCGTTTTTGTGGACACAACCTGCGCGCAAAGCAAAGGCAACTCCAATTTAACCAATGCTCAAATCGTGGAAAAATTAAACGCATGGGCAGGATGTGGCTGGGTGAATATTTCGCGCACCTCCGACAACAATTATGATGGATTAGATTTTTCAAAACTCGCAAGCGAGAATCCGGCACCCGGGGTATGGGATATCCATCAAGGTCAGACCTGGCAGAAGTGGTTGGTCAGTTAATTCAACTGAATCAACTGGCAAAACGAGGCCAACTAAAGAGCAAAAATCCTCCGCAAAAACGAACTCGGC
>RGDM01000051.1 GCA_009918675.1 bacterium | reverse complement strand
GCTGTTGCTGTCGAAGCCGCTGTTGCTGTTGCTGTCGGCGCCGCTGTTGCTGTTGCTGTCGAAGCCGCTGTTGCTGTTGCTGTCGGCGCCGCTGTTGCTGTTGCTGTCGGCGCCGCTGTTGCTGTGGTCATCGCGAGCGCAACATCTTCAGGAGTTGGATTCTCCTCTACGGAAGGACTCTCCGCCGGGAGAGCCGCGGTATCTTCTTCAACTTTTAACAACCTATCAAGAGCCTGCCTTTTGTCTTCCTCGCTCACAGTTGTGCAGGTTGATACCAAACAAGCCAAGACAACCGCGAACAGCGTCGGCAAAACGGAGTTTTCGCGCTGCAAGCTTTTGTTAATTAGCCAAAAGCGGAAGTGCATTGCTCGTTAACCCCATGGATGTCTGCACGCCAACGCGCAATCTGTACTGTACTGGCCAGGCCGCTTGCACCCCTGAAAACGCCTCAACTCTGAGAAGAGAATTCCAATCAAAACCTGCACTCAATTGAACGCCAAACCCTGGAAGATTCACTGCCGTTTTGCTGTGCGTGTCTGAGCGTGTGATCATATTCCCAACTGTCGAACCAGAGGCGCTAATCCAACGCACAGGCAAATAAAGCGCAGAGACTGACCATCTTGCAGAAAGGGAATCGGTCGAACTTTCATTCGATCGATTGCTCAACGACGCAGCGGCACCCAATTCTGAGGCCGAAAAATCGGCATAGCCGGTTCCTTCAAAAATACCATCCTGTAACTTTGCGTATTGGCCGCCATTAAAAAACACCACACGTGGCCCAAATCCAAATTGAGCTCCCGCAACAATCCACCCGGGGTGAGTCAGTTCAACCGACAGTCCAAATGACCCGTCAGTCACGGTTGAGGTGTCTCGGGGGCTTTTAAGAGAATACCAACGGCCCGCATCGCACCCCCACCAAATCACCGCAGACTTTTTCGACTGTTCTTTTTGAGCCTGAGCTTGTTGATTGAGTTTCTGTGGAACCCAGCCTTTTGCTGGCAACTGCGAATTTTCAATGCTGTTCGTGCGACCTTGAGCTGCAGGCTGTTCGGAAAGAACACCTGCCTTTTCGAGTCTTGCTTTTCGTTCGTCGTCGCTCTCCCGCCGCCATTCAACTGCCGGTGGGGGCAAGGAGTCCATTGCCTGAGGCACGAATTGAGCCCTCCAAGTCTAAAGACTAACTCAGGCCACAAATTTCTGCAGCTCGACAAAAAACAGACGTCAGATGGCGGTTCGGGCATTGGGAGTTCGGCAAAGTCTGACGCACACTTGAAAGGGTAGCAGGGGACACAAATTGAGCGTGCTTATTTCATCAGAAACTATCTCCAGTGAATTTAATTTGCTCGCAACCGTTATTGTGAGTGTCGTCTGTTATTTGCTCGTCACAGTCTTTTTCCTTGGAAAAAACCGCTTTTTAAAAGCAACATTGAAAAAGAATCACAGTGAGCAAAACTATCCCGAACATTCTTGGAATGACACACACACAGTCATATTCAGGCATCCTTTAACTGCCGTGCAGAATCATGCTGGAATCTTTTATTTGACAGCCTTTAGCTGCCAAAGTCTTGCTCCGCGCACCGCTTCACAAACGAATGTTCCGAAAGAACCTAAACTCTGCGTCTCGCGCTCTCCTTCCGACACCGATAAACTGATGCATCCACTCATCAAGCGAATCGAGTCGCGACTGCGCCGGGCTGAGATCCGACCTCGTCCTCGCTTGCGCGTGGAACGTACGGATCTACCGCACCCGTTGTACTCGTCGACACGTGCAGACAACGAGCTTTCTAAGTACGTCGTGGCCTTCATTGACGCATGTATCGAACTCTCAAGTTCATGTGACACACAGGTCTCATTTCAGCTTGATTGTGTCGCCAGCGGCGTGAGTTTGTCGGCAATTTGGAAAAAGAATCAGCTGATTGCCGATGCAACTGCACAAATCGAGTTGCTTGATGACATGCGTCTCACAATGAGTGGCGAAACCATCCGCTGGGAATATCAGTTGTTCACTTGCCCAATTGAAATAATGCAAAGCGAAAGTACAACTGCGTTGCCTCACTCTGCCTAATGACAGAGATAAGCACAGCTACTGCACCTTAAGAGCAACTCTCTTTCTTACTTTTTCTTCGACGTCTTTTGGATTCGCGAATGTAAATTCGAGTAGGTCAGCGTGTTGTCACGAAACGGCGAAGTCTGTGCTGAAGAAGCATAGATACCTTTGTCGTGCTTTGGCGAGAGCCAAGGATACGACTCTGAATCGTTCTCGATACTTCCATAGAGTTCAGCACCGTTTATTGCACCATTCCCCTGCAACTGAGGTTCAGCCTGTCGCGAAGACACACACGCGGGGATAAGCGCTGCAGCCAATACTGCAAGGGCTATCAAAATTCGGCTCTTCATAATTATGCTCCGAATCGAAACAGGCCAAAAACACCTTGGCCTCGGCGGCTCTGCAGCAAATCTCCGGCCAAAAAGAGTATGGCTGTATATTCAGCCGCTTCTGAGCTGGGTTTCAGCAAAAGTGTCGAATGCTTGTGCAGTGGAATCAGTCTTTGTAGACACATCTTGCAGATTTCCGATGGTCTCTGCAGGGGTCGGTGAACACTCACACTGGCACAAATAAATCTTGGGTCTTGTTCGGATATTTGATTGGGCGTGAATCATCTGGCTGTAATGTTGAGTGAAAGTGCTTCGCAGGAGTGTGCAACGGGCGTGATGAAAGAAGAGAAAAAATACCTAACCATTCAAGACCTCGCCAGTATCGTCGGGGTGTCGACCTCGGCCTTACGTGCTTGGGAACGACGATACGCAATTTTCTCTCCGGAACGGACTCAAGGTGGTCACCGGCTCTATACGCAAGACGACCTCAAACTGTTTTGGTTCGTCACTCACCTTCGCGGCCAAGGCAGGGACTTAAAACAGATTGCCAACCTCGGACGTGAAGACCTTCTCAAACAAGCAAACTCATTTTTTGAGCTCACAAGTCCTGACTCAAAAACACCTGCTGAACATCTCGACACACCCGAAAAGAAACAACTGCCGGCCACGTTTCATTCCATTTTAACAGCCCTTAAAGCCGACAATACCGAAGCAGCTATCCGCGCTCTCGAACAAGTCTATGCCCTTTCCGACAACGCTGTTTCTTTCGCAGATCATGCGCTCGACCTCATGGTTGAAGTGGGTGATCACTGGCACCGCGGCGAAATTTCGGTGGCTGTCGAACACGCTCTTACCGCGCGTTTAAAGCACATGTTGCTTGGCTTATTCTATTTGAATGAGCCAACATCGGCGACTCAGATCGAAGAATCGCCTCTGGCAGTTTGCGCAACTCTCCCGAATGAGCTTCACGAGCTCGGATTGCTGCGGGTTGCTCTTTATCTAAAGACATGGGGATATCGAGTCACCTATCTTGGCGCCAATACGCCGATCGCCGATCTTGTCGACTACTGCAGTCGGAGGCAACCCGCGCTTGTCATTGTCAGCTGCGCTTCTTCTCTGAGTGTCACAAGTATGCTCCATTCATTTCAAAAACTTTCACTCCTTGTTACTCCCTATGCACCGGTTGTTGTTGGCGGCTCGGGCTTGAATGCCATCAACAGTGCTCATCCTGATATCCAAAATTTGCTTATTTCAAGACGCATGAGCGATCTCGAATTAATTGCATACGAAGCCAGAAAAAATTTAGATAAAACTGTCGCAGAAAGAATTTCCAAACTCAGAGCTCAATTGGTGCGCTAAATTCTGGCAGGAAAAGTGCGACCTGAATGCGTGTTTTACCGAGGCGAATCATATCCCCAGGCTTGACCCGCCTTGGAGCAACAATCCGTTCCTCATTAACAAAACTTCCATTCGCAGAATTCAGATCTTCAATCTGAATGCATGCACGGCTATCAACAAAAACTCGCGCGTGTTTTCGAGAGGCCTCTTCGTCTTCAGCGAGAAGCGGAACGGTTCCCGAACGGCCCAAAATAATTTCATTGACTGGAACAAGATGATTCACAACCCGACCATCTTTAGACTCCAACGTCAGCTTAAGATGAACATCGTTCAAACAGAGTTCGATTTCTTTCTTAATGAGCTGCGCAACGCTTTGGGTAAATGAGCTTAATTCCAATTTCTGTAACGATTCAGACCAACGTTCAACCAGCGTTATTGGGTCCTGGAAGTCTCCTCCCATTGGCCATTCGATAATTCTAAATTCACTGCTTCCAACTTTGACAATATCTCCGGGACGAAGCTTCGAACGATCGGTGCGGGTGCCATTGAGATAAGTTCCATTGCGACTCCCGTGATCGACGAGAAGCAATTCTCCGGCCAGCATTTGCACCGAACAATGCTTCCCAGAAACCTCGCTGTCTTCGAGTAACAAGTCTCCCTGCGAGCGACCCAAGGTCAGCGAATTTGATACAATTGGAAGAATCTCGCCAGGTCGCTGACCGTCTATGTGCTGCAAGGCATACGGCATTCCATCTTCCTCCCTCGCGGCCAAGCGATGGCATGACTCGGGTTGAAACAACGAAAAACAAGGTTATGATAAATCGAGTTGCGCCAGTCCGCGCAGGGAGCGTCAATGATTTAGTCCCTGTGCCTGTGAGTTGAATTGTGTTTGGGAGATTCGAACTTGGAACAAGCCTCATCGCTTTTTGGTTTGCTCGCACTTTCGCTTGGAAACGCAGCACTTGTTGGGCTCGGACTCGTCCCGGAGCCCGACACCGGCGTCACTCAACGCAATCTGGAACTCGCAGAGCAAAATATAGAACTCCTCGTGATGCTCAAGGAAAAGACGAAAGGCAACTTGAACTCAGACGAAGAGAATCTTCTCAATGGACTCCTATACGACCTTCGTCTCAAGTACGTTGAAGGCCAGAAAAAGCCGTGATAGGGTCCTGTGAGAATGAAAGTGTAAAGAGTCGGCCGCTTTTTTAAGCAGGTCGATTCTTTTTTAATGAAGTTTGAGATGAAGGGCATCCATATGACGACGCCAATTCCAATCACTCCTGCCGGCTTTGAGAAAATCAAAGAAGAGCTCAAACGTCTCAAGACCGTTGATCGTCCAACTATCATTGCTGAAATTGCGGATGCACGTGCACTCGGTGACTTGTCAGAAAATGCCGAATACCACTCGGCCCGCGAACGGCAGAGCTTTATCGAAGGCCGAATCATGGAGCTTGAAGATAAGCTGACGCGACTGCAAATCATCCAAATTGATCCTGGAACTATCGATAAAGTCGTTTTTGGTGCATCGGTAAAATTAAGAGATGTAACGGAAAACGCCAAGCCTGAGGAAAAAACCTATAAGATTGTTGGTGATCTTGAGGCTGATATCCGCCACAATGCGATTTCACTTTCAAGCCCGCTCGCTGCTTCTCTCATCAACAAACGAGTTGGCGACATAGTAACAGTCAACCTCCCCCGCGGCGAAAAAGAATATGAAATCATCAGAATTTTCGTAGACGAAAAGGTCACAAATTGAGCGCATTGGCATTCCACATGCGACTCAGTTTTCGTACTGAACGCCCGTCAGTGTCTCGGTCACTTGGCGGGTGATTCCCATCGAAAGATACCAGCCTTCATGACGCATCGATGGAAAGGTCGTTCCCTCGCCGACAACTTTCACTTTTTCACCAACCAGCTGATCCCCAGCAAGGCGCCAACCACCTATCAAAGAAAATACATTGCGTTTTTGCAATCCCCAATCCAACTGAGCACTCACCGCAATCTGATCAGGAACTGCTCCTTCAAATATCGCCTGAGTTTTTGAAACCCGCCACTTAAAGTCGGGATACCAAGCAGCTCCAAGCTCACCGACCAGCATGATCCGTGCTTCGGTGCCCAAATTCTGCACCACTCCGCCCAAAATCGAAGGGAGGATCAAACCAAAATGCGGCTCAAAGCCATCACGCGAGGTTCGATCAAAAACACCATGCAGTGCGGTGCCCAACACAAGACCCGTGCGTTGATAAAGCTGAAAGTGAAAACCATAGCTGAGAGTGGTCAATAAATTGAATCGCTCAGTGGTGAGTGGCTTGTCAATTGATGGCAAATCTAGCGACCAACGCGATTGCTGTATTCCGAGAGCAACAGTAATATTGTGACCTGGGCGAAAGGATCCGCGATATTCGTTGCTGGCAGTTTGCCCCAGAGCAGGAGCTACGGTGACCACATATGAAAACACAACTGCAAGGCTCGTGAAGGGAAAACCACGATGGGCTGACCGTGTTTTAGGGCACCTTCGTGTTAGACTCGGTCTTGAACACCGTCTGGACCGTGCTTGGGCCATTAAAGCTTTCCTCTGGTTCCTCGTTCTCGCAATTCCTGCAGACGGGCTTGCCCTGCAGTTCTATTACTCTTCAAAAGGGGCGCTTTTGTCGAGTGCCATTGCTGGCTGCTTTGGCGCTCTCCTGTCGCTTTCGTTGCCCCAAGGCCTGAAAGATTTTTTGAGTTTACTTTCACCATTTATCCTGGTTGCGTGCATTGTTCTGCTCATGCCACTGGGCCTGACCTGTCTTTATGCACTGACCCTTGCCACGCTCCTTTCAAGCCTCCTCGTGCTAAAGGAACGAGCAGAAAAACAATCGGGTGGGCGAAGCGAATTGGTCGCCGTGCTGCGCTCCCTTGCACAGCCCGCAGCGCAGCAACCCTTCCGAAATCTTTTTATACTTTGGTCGGTCATCACTGTGGCGACGATCTTGCTCGAGCGCATGATCGCTCTTCAATCTGTCGCGTTGATTCCGATGTCGGCAATTGCGATAATTCTTTCTTCAGTGTTAGATTCTGAGCACCAAAAGGAGCCCAAATGAAAGGTTTTCCAGACGAGCTGAAGAAGCTCCAGGAATCTCTCGAAGACGTTGCAAGAATTGGCCGTCAAGAGGTTAAGCGTGGTGTTGAAGTTGCCAAAAGACATCTTTCAAAAATGCAACACCTCAACCGGCGCAAAGATCTTTTTGCAGAGCTCGGCCGCGCTTTTTATGAGTGGCATGAAGATGGCCTTCCAGACTCATTGAAAAATGTCATCAATGAGACCGAGCTTATGGAGATCATCAGCGAGATTCGTGACGTCGATGAACAACTCAGCCAACTTGACGAGTCTACATGATCATTCACTCTGGCCGGCGCGCCTTTTATTTTGCTATTTTTCTGCTTCTCGCCATTTTTGCGAGTTTACTCTTCCTGCGAATAGTTATTGGCCCGTTTCTATTGGCAATGGTCTTGGCATGGCTGTTTAACCCAACCATTGAACGACTCGAAAAGAGAGGCGTCCGAAGAACATTTGTTGTCGTCTTCGTGCTCACGTTCATCATCAGTATACTGAGTGTTGCGGTCTGGTACATTCTCCCTTTGGTTCTTCACCAATTTGAGCAAGTCATAAAGACCCTACCAAGAGCCAAAGAACATATCGAAGGCACGCTTTTACCAAGTCTCAAAAAAACCATTTCGAGCTATGTCGGCCCATCGCGTCAACTTGATAAACTTCAGGCTCTTCTCAACAACTATGAACTTTCGCCCGAACTTATTTCTCAGGCGTTGTCATTTTCGAGAATTATCGACAACACTCGCATTCTCGCGGGCTGGGCGCTTGCACTTGTCTTGTCTCCCGTTTTTGCCTTTTTCTTGATGCGCGATTTCCGCAGACTCCTGCAAAAAACATCACACCTTGTTCCTCCGGATCTGAGGCATGGAGTGCGCATTTTTGCCCTTCAGGTCGATCGCACATTAAGAGCGGTTGTTAGAGGTCAGCTGCTTGTTGTTTCCTTACTCTCAACTGTCTACGCAACGGCCTTTGCAATTGCAGGGCTTCCAGGCGGTGTCGCCGTTGGGGTTTTGACTGGCGTCGCTCGAATCATCCCCTACCTCGATATTGCGGTTGGTGGACTTCTTTCATTCCTGATAATTCTGGCAAACGATTCACCAACTTCTGTGATCGTTGGCGTGCTCGTTTGCTTTGCGCTCATTCAGCTCCTTGACGCGATAGTTCTAACACCAAAAATCATGGGCCAATTCTCAGGGCTTCACCCTTTTATAATCATTATTTCAGTTCTCTGTTTTGGTGACTGGTTTGGTGTTTACGGAGTTATTTTGGCTATCCCGCTCGCATCATTCGGCCGCGTTGCCTTGCTACACCTGCTTGACGCGTACAGAAATTCGCAGTTTTATCGCGGCGCGGGTGCTTCGTCAGCCACCCATGACTCCGCGTTGGGGTTTGAAGATTGACAACGTTTGTGAAGAAAAACTGGAATGAGGTCTTTCAGCAACACAGCGAGGTTGTCTGGGACTCTCTCTACCGTTTTTCCTTGAGCTTGACCCGAAATCAATCAGAAGCTGAAGACCTCACCCAGCAAACACTTCTCAAAGCTCTGCAAGCCTTGCCTGGCTTTTTTAAAGCAAATTACTTCGTAGAAACGCCTGAAGAGTTGGATAAACTTGCTTCTGAAACAATGACCCAAGATCTGCAAAAGCATCTGCTGAATTGGATGATTAAAATAGCCAAGAACTCCTTTCTCGACAGCCGCAATCGCTCCACCCACAAACTGAATCATATTTCCCTCGAAGACTGGAGCGAGAGCGAAGACTTCTTTCACTTGAGCTCGACAGCCGAAGTTGGTCGGACTCATCCCAAACAACAACTCACCCCCGATTCCTTGAGCCAACTTGAAAATGACTTCTTTGAGCTCGCCCTCGACGACGACTGGCAAAAAAGGTTCGAAGACCTGAACGCCCGCCAGCGAAGTATCATTTTCTTGTCAGCGGAAGAGTATAGCTACAAAGAGATCGCCCAGTTACTCGACATACCCTTGGGTACTGTGATGAGCACTTTGAGCCGAGCCCTCAGCAAGCTCAGAAAATCGGCAAAATAATTGCCCCCTGCGGAATAAAATCGCTGATTCGGCCGTAGTCTCTTTAGTAGGAAAGAGGCGAACACCCATGAACAATCAAAATCCGCGAGAAGTCCCCACGTGGAAAAAGCAAGTTCATGATTATTTTAATAAAAACGAGCTAAGCACAGAGTCTCGCTCGCGTCTCAGGGCAGCTCTTTTGCTTGCGAGCAGCCCATCCACTCATCAGCCAAAACAAACCCTTATCACCATACCACCCTCAACACGCTGGAAAAATCCCGTTTTGAGCTCAATTTTAAGCGCCGCCTTGGCTGCTTCTTTTACGTTCCTGATGGTTAAGCCAGCGAGCGAAGAAACACTCGACCCGATCGCAGAGCTGACCCAACTGCCAGGACCAAAGGTCTACCCACCTGATTTCGACCTCGAAGGCGACTCGCGCGCCATGCATGACATTGTGTACGAGCTTTTTGCCGACAAGAATTTTTTCGTTTCAGATCTTCCGGCGCAAGTTTTGGCCGAATATAAACCGAGCGAAGGACGCTTTTTTTCTTGGGATGGCGAACCAGCCGTTAGCATTCAGATGCATCATCAGAACACGGCACAAGCCAAGAAAGCCAATGGCCCCACAACGCTGTTGATTGTTAAGCTGTCTGAAAAATCCCAGCGCAAATTTCCAAATGAAAAACTCACCCGAAAGGTTGCAGGCAAAGCTGGAAAAATGCGCAAGGTCAAGGTGTGGCGCGAAGGAAACTTTGGATATGCAATGGTGCAAGATGCCGTTGCAGTGAATGACACTCCCTAATCAACGTCGCTTGTACTTGGCAAAATCCGCCAGCATGTGAACCTGCCCCAGAAGAGTCTTCCTGAAATCTTGCAAATCCAGACTTTCATTTTCCGAGTGGGCGTTTGTGTAGGGGTCTTCAACTCCAACCAGAATTGCCGGTATTGCGCCCAATTCCTCTGAGAGAGGCTGAACAAATGGAATGCTTGCGCCACAGCCAATAAACTGTGCTGTGTGTCCATAGCCTTTCTCCAACGAGCGTGCTGCGATTTGATAGGCAGGCTCGTTGACATCGTCGACACACCACCAATGACCCGCAGCCTGCGGTACTAACTTTAAATAAAAACCCGACGGCGCATTTTTTCGCAAATGTGCTTCAAGCGCTGCAAGCACCTTTTCAGGCTTCATATCAGGTACAATGCGAACAGACACGCGCGCCCAGGCACCGTCTTGAATCACGTTGCTGACAAGCTTTCGACTTCCACTTTGAATTGCATTTACACTCAGAGATGGCTCGCGCCACAAGGCCTGTGCAAACTGTTTTTCAGCCACCGCAAAAGGAAGATCATGATACAGGCCTGTTGCGCGCCGGGCCAAATCGGCCATCTGATATGACTCAAATGCGAGGCGTTCTTGGTCGCTGAGAGCGCGCACATCTTCATAGATTCCTTCCACCTGAATGCGGCCAAATTCATTGGTGAGAGTGCTCAGAAGTTTGCTGAGTGCAAGAACAGGATCCGGGAGAATCCCACCCCACAAACCCGAATGAACAGGGTGTGACAATGATTCAATTTCCACATCGAGTGCAACCAATCCACGAAGCGCCGTCGTTACGCTTGGAATTCCAGAATCCAAATTCGCACAATCAGTCAGAATCATCGCATCTGCTTGAAGAGCATGTCGATAGCGACGAACAAATTCAGCAAGGTGATGACTCCCTGTCTCTTCCTCGCCTTCGATAAGCACTTTCACATTGACAGGCAGTTCGCCGGAGGTCTTGAGGAATGAAGAGATAGCCGCAACGTGAGCCAAGATGCCTGCCTTGTCATCGGCAGCTCCTCGCCCGTACAAGCGCCCCTGCGACACAGTCGGATTAAAAGGGTTTGACTTCCACTTCTCTTCGCGTCCTGCGGGTTGGACATCGTGATGGGCGTAAAGCAAAAGTGTTGGCGCATCCGGTTTATGAACCCACTCACCATAAACATAGGGATGCACGTCACCAAAGGACAGCAGTTCGACCTTATCAAGCCCTGCACGGCGCAATGATTCTGCAGTTGCTTCAGCGCTCAACTTGAGTTGATTTGGATCGAATCCGTCCAAACTGATGCTCGGAATTTTTACAAGAGTTTCTAATTCTGAGAGCCAGCTCGTCATGTTTTTTTCACAGAAATTCAGCGCTTTTTCAGTCTCCTCACTGGGAGCATTCACATATAACGGCTGCCCCTTTTCATTGACACAACCGCATGTCGGACCATGGCGATGATTATTTTCCACGAATATATTCCTTCTTAGCGAAGCACATCCCAAGCCGCATTAACCAGCTGAATAGCATCCGTTGCCACGCTATGATTATGATCCGGATGACAGGCTTTGACCATATCGATATAGCATTGACGTCGTTCTGTGGGAGTCATCCAGAGCTCGACCCCCAACAATTGCCGCGCCCATTCAACACTTCCTTGCGGCCAAAAAGAAGCTCGCTGCCGCCTCATCTCAAAGGCATCAATACCCACTTGCAGCTTCTCAGAAGCCTCATGCTGCTCTTCTGGCGTAGCTGGCTGCGTGCTTTCGGTTTTGAAATTTGTAATCCGCGACCTGAGTTCGCGGAGAATCTCTTCTCGTTTTTCTAGCCGCGCTCGCTTCTGGTCTTTTTCAGATTGATTTTTCTTCTTGCTCCGCCATGACGTCTGCGGTTCGTCAAGACTCTCTCCATGTCCATGAGATTCAACATTTTGCTCTGCTTTAGGTTCGCAGTAGCGCGCAAGCAGCGTGTTGATGGTGTCGCGCATTGCAATCAATGCCAGACGCCGCTCAGGATGAGACAGATCTTCAGATGTGAGCGCCATGATGGTTTTGAGACACTGGTCTATGGCGGCTTTGCCAGACACTCGATTTTGATCCGCATGGGTGTGAGTCTTTTCCTGCAGAGTCGGGTCAAACGACATGAGCACAGCCTCCTTCATTATGGTGGTACCGCGATGAAGGAGGCTGTGCAAGTTCTGCTTGGAAACCAGGCTTAATCCACTAAGCCAGCCTGACGTCCTGAGCTCTTGAACATACTGAACAGCTTGAGCTGATTTTGCGGACGTTTATATTCGCGAGCATTACTTCCAGTCACATCAAAACCGTCATAAGGTAACAACTTAACCGGATTCATTTCCACGCCAGCTGCATTTGCGGCGAAGCTCTGAACTGTGGACGCACTTCGCAATGAGTTGATATCGGAAGCAACAAAGATGCCACCCGGAGCCACCATCTGGCCATTGCTCATCTTTGGACCATAAAATGAAACAACGCCCACATTGCGTTTTGCACCGTCTTGAAGAGTTTGCGAAATCGCAAGTCCTTCAGGGAAACGGCTGTCGACGAAATTCAGTTCAAGACCGACACCGACGTAGCGCTTGTCGGACGATGTGCCCAAATACAATTTGGTGGCCATACGTGTGTCTCGTTTGAGCTCTGCGGAGTACAGGTCGGTGGTAATATAAGATGGCATGGTTACGCCATTTGGCAGCGTCCGGGTCCGACCAATGGTCAACTCTTTATCAAGAAATGCTGCAAAATCGATATCGGTTGCAATCTGGAAACCATGGCTCCCATCGGCGGGAATCAGACGAATGGTTCCCAAGTTTTTGATAGGAATACCGACTTCCATATTCAACGCCACTTCAGTGGAAAACTCGGTCAACAGATGAGCCTTGCGTTCTTCGAGACTGAACGAGAAACTCTTGACGATCTGGCTCACGGAAGCACCGCAAGCAACGGTCAATACCCCGGCAAGGGTCAGTGCAGGAAAGACACGACGAAATGATGAAATTAGGGTCTGCGACATGGCATTCTTCCTCTACATAAGCCATTTGAGCCAGTAGGAAACCCCTTCCTACCGACAAAATGGGTATCGACAGTCTGAGCCGGGAGATGAGAAAAAAATGCCGAGTTAAGTCTCAAAAACGAGCAACCACGAGAGCATACGAAAGCAGGATGATTTGATTTTTTGCAAAAAAAGTTATTTTTAACTGATTCACAAAAGTTCTGCCGGGGGTAACCGCATCATGGACAACGACCCACAACAGGGATTGCTGCTCATAGACTCCATAAACGGCTTGGAAAGTGTTCTGCGCATTGCACTTGTTGTGTTTTTTGGATGCGCAATGTTGCTTGATGCGGCTGCCATATACTGGCGACAATCTGAGGGCGTCTGGCCTGAACACTGCCGGCGCGGCGCGCGCAGCTTCTTTTTATGTGGGGTTTTTCTCAGCGCAGCGCATCTCACCGTGCTCGTCGTTTCACCGAGTGGAAAAGTCTTGACCCTTGGAATTTCAGGTCTCGCTTGCTTAATCGCTATTGCTGCGATGCTTCTTGAACGCGATCGGGCCGAAGTCAAACCACTTGGCTTCTTCACGGGAGCTATCGTTTGGGCCCTGAACGTCATCTCTCCATTTCTCAACGAAACAGCATCTGCAAATCTGCATTCCCTTCCTGGATTGTCTTTGCTGCATATTGCCACCGCACTTGCGGGTGAAGCACTCTGCATGGTCGCATTTTCAACTTCGCTGCTTTATCTGTGGGACTACAGCCGCCTTAAATCGCACCTTCTCGAGCGGCGACCTTTTATGCCGAGCCTTGAGTCGCTCGATTCGCTGGTGGGTCGCTCGTCGCTCATTGGCTTTCTTCTCATCACCACAAGCCTGGCAACTGGGGTCATGCTAATTATGGACCCGGTCACGCGCGCACATTTGTCATCACTCAAAGTCATTTGGGCATTTGCCGTCTGGAGTTGGTACTTGTTGGCCCTTGTCGGGCGAGGTTTTTGGGGCTGGACAGGCCGCCGTGGAGCACAGCTTTCGATTTGGGGTTCTACTTTGCTCGGCTTGACCCTTTTTGGAACAATCTGGAACTTATCCGGACGCGGACACTGAGGGCATCTGAATTATGGTCAAAAAACAACCCAAAGTTCTTGTCCTGCATACCGGTGGCACCTTTGCCATGGTTCTTGATCCTCAACAGCACGCCGCAAAACAAGACCAAAACATTCTCGCTTCTTTGCTTGCACGGGTCCCGGAACTCACCCAGCTTGCAGATATTGAACTCAAGATTGTCAGCAACATTGATTCTTCCGATGTTGATACTCATTTATGGATTCAACTTGCGCAGGTGATCAACGATCACTGGGATCAATTCGATGGCTGCGTCATTATCCACGGCACCGACACAATGGCCTATACGGCATGCGCACTGTCGTTCTTCCTTGCCGGACTCACCAAACCCATCGTGTTAACCGGCTCGCAGCGACCTCTGAGTGAACTCAGAACAGATGCTCGGGCAAATATTATCGATGCCGTAGAGCTTGCAACATCTGGCCATCCCGAAGTGATGGTTTGCTTTGACAGTGTCGTATATCGTGGCTCACGCGTCACAAAGCGAAGCAGCGAGCATCTGCACGCATTTGCAAGTCAGCACATGCCTGCTTTAGGTCATTTTGGGGTTCATTTCAGCATCAACCATGCGCTTATAAAGGCTCCTGTTGCGCGTGCGCAGCGACACAAACCGAGCCTCGACGCCCGTATCAATTCTTCGGTGTGTGTCCTTGATGTGATTCCAGGCTCACCGATCTCTTCGCAAATGATTCATGTGCTTTTGGAAAATTACCGTGGCCTTATCTTACGTGGATTCGGAGTGGGTAATCTTCCAATACGCAACTTCTGCTGGCTCGAACTCGTTGAAGCGGCAACCGCAAAAGAAATTCCCCTTGTGATCGCTTCGCAATGCCAAACAGGCACTATTGATTTGCAGAGCTACGAAAATGGTCGCGCATTTGCTCAACGCGGTGCGATTTCGGGACACAATATGGGTCTTGAATGCCTGACACTGAAACTGATGATTCTGCTTGGAAGGAATACTCCCTTTGAAGCACGCGATGAGTTTTTCGCAACTCCTCTTGCAGCAGAATGCGGAGAGGTGCTGCGATCATGACCCTCGCGACTGACAAAAGCCCAGCAACACAGCTCGCCGAAAACGGAAAAACTGCACGCAATTCCGGAATGATTTATTGCGGAGCGCATTATTCGCTTTGCCCTGTCGAAGTCCGCGAGCTCTGGGCAAAAGGATTTGCCCTAAACGATGGTCCCACGACTCTCAAACAGATCGTCGAACGCCAAGCGGGTCATGCCACAACTGAGATGGTGGTGATTACCACCTGCAACCGATTCGATTTATGTTTGTTTGGACACCTGCAGAACATACAACTCGAAAGAATTTTCATCGAGTTTGCAGAATGGACACTGGCACAATTCCCCAACCTGCAATCGGCCCTGGATACGAATCGAAACTGGCGCCATGAGCTGCGCGCTTGGCTGCGCTCAATGAGCGACGAACACGCTCTGCAGCATCTATTTCGGGTGGGATGTAGTTTGGATTCTCTTGTCCTTGGTGAACCACACATTCTCGGCCAGCTCAAAAATTCCTTCCAAAATGCGCTGACAAACGGCTTTTGTAGCCAGGAGGCAACCACAGTTTTTAATCGGACTTTTCAAGTTGCTAAGCGCGTTCGTTCAGAAACAGACCTAGGAAAAAATGCAATCAGCATAGGCCATGCAGCCGTTGAAATTATTCGCCGGGTTTTTGATAACCTCAACAAACAAAAATGCCTCATCCTCGGTGCAGGAGAAATGGCGCGGATCACAACTCAGCACTTGCGTGCCTGCGGAGCAGAAAATTTAACAATCGCAAACAGAACTCTGAGCCGTAGTCAAAAATTGGCCGAACAGATTGAACACAGTCAAGCTCTTCTGCTTGAAACAGCGCTCACACGACTGCATGAATTTGATATTATTATTGCAGCGACATCAGCACAGGGATTTATTGTTCACAAAAAGCATCTGGAAACACTTCTCAAACGTCGGTCCGGGGTTCCGATCGTAATCGTTGACATCAGCGTTCCCCGCAACGTTGATCCCGAACTCGGCAAGCTCAAAAACCTCTTCCTATTCGACGTCGATGACCTCGACAAGGTCATGGAATCGAGCCGACAAGCACGAAGAAAAGCAGCACAGGAAGCTGAAGAAATTATCAGTGCAGAAGTCAGTGAATTTCTTTCGCAGCGAAGACAACGCGAAAATTTAATCAACGTGGGTCGGTTTCATTCTTTAGTTCGCAACGTGGTTGAAGCCGAGATTAAAAAAAGCTTGAGCAAATCACAATCTTTGGATGAGAGCCAAATCACCATCACGGCCAATGCAGTCGCAAAAAAACTCGTCGCACAAACAGCTCAACTCGCCCGCGCTGATGTTCGTATCGATTCAGAACAAGACACCATTGGTCAAGCGCTCGGGCTACTCTTCAATTTATCTCAAAGTGAGAACGAAGAATCATGACTGAACAGCGTAAAATAAAGATTGCCACAAGAAAAAGCGCACTCGCACTTTGGCAGGCAAACACAGTCAAAAGCCTTCTTGAGCAACGCGGGTTGCAAGTGGAACTTAATCTTGTGGTCACTTCGGGCGATAAAATGCAGCGTGGAGCACTTGCAGATATTTCCCTTGATGACCCCAATTTACCTGCTCATCTAAAAACCGGAAAAGGACTCTTCGTAAAGGAAGTCCAGGAAGAGATTCTTGCCAATCGTGCAGACCTGGCTGTGCACAGCATGAAAGATTTGCCCGTCGAAACAACTTTGGGCTTGCACGTTGCGGCTGTTTTGCCCCGTGCAAATCCTTGTGACGTGATCATCTTTTCACCACCACTCCGTAACGAGATCCTGAGCCAGCTGAAAATCAAGACGTTGGCCGATGTCTCTGTCAGTGAAGTGCTTAACGTACTAAAAAACAGACAATGGACAGAGACTGCAAAGATAGGCACGACAAGTGCTCGCCGACAAACTTTTTTGCGAAATGCACTTTCGCCTTCTGAACTTCCACTGGTTGTCTTGCGCGGCAATGTTGATACGCGATTGAATCGCGTTGCAAACAATGAATTCGCTTTTATAATGCTCGCTCGAGCGGGCCTCGATAGACTTGGCTTGTACAATCCGGAGACGATGATAACGCTTCCGGAAACCCTCTCCACTCCTGCACCCGCCCAAGGCGTGGTTGCAATCGAATGCAGGGCAGAGGATACGGAGCTTCGCGCGCATCTAGCTTCCATTCATTGTCCAATAACCTCTTTGCAGGCTGCGTTCGAACGCGCCTCGCTTTGGCTGACCGGTGGCAATTGCCAAACCGCGCTCGCGGCGCATCATTTTGGGCATGAAATATTGATTTGGGCGGCGAAAGACGGCCTTTTGCGGGAACTCCAATTTGAACTTTTTTCAAGCCAACAAGAGAGCTGGCACAACTCTTCGCTGCAGCTCGACCATGGAGAACTTTTCAAAGCATTCCTGCGCAGCCCGCTTGCGCTGCGTCTGCATGCGGAATTGTTGCAATCTAGATTTGCTGATTTGATGACTCTGCGAACCCCTCTTGGTACTATTGAGTCGGAGACCTCATCGCCCATCTGAGGAGTACGTGCGTGCTTGCTTATCGCTGTTGTGTTGCACTCGAAGAAACATCATCTCAACCAGCAGTCGAATGGCCGTTGCTTGAAGCCCAACTCAATCACAGCGTCACCAGCGAAAGTCTTTTTTCGACCCTTGTTCAACCCAACTCGGTGCATGTCTTTGCCAGTCAGACCGCAATCAAAATGTTCATCAAAGCCATTGATTCGAGTGAACTCGCCCAACGCGAAAAATTGCCTACAGTAAGCGTTTACGTCTGCGGGGTTGGCGCAACCACCGACCAAGCCGTGCGGTCGCTCAGTCAACTTGCTTTACCGACACGCTGGAATTTTCCAAATCTAGGACCCGCTGAACTGCGCGAAAACGGCCTTCACTGGACGCTTGAAAAGCTCGAGAAGGATGGACTCGTACCGCGCAACGATTTCCACTTGTGGACAAAAGCTTTGTCCACCTCTGACAAAATTCTCAAAGAATTACGAAGCAGCCGACAATGGTTGAATTGGCAAACGTATACACATGAAATTTACAATTTAAGTCTCACTGCAAAGTCTATCCCTCACGGGCTTGTTATTGCACTCACAAACAAAACGCCGGTCTGCCTTGGGGTCAAATCTGCAGAACTCCTCGACGCAACTCTTGCTGCACTGCTTGAACATCTCAAACGCTCGACAGTGTCCGAGCTCCCGCGAAACATTCATTTCAGCGTCTGGGAAAAAAGCGCTTTACAGCGCGCTCAGCAATTATTCATACAATCACGGCTGATTCCCTGGAATGAATTTGAATCTCACGTCAATACTTCAGCGGCGCAAATCTCAGGGGTGACCCCTTAATGCTGCGCACTCAGCCAATACTTTTCGCGCTCGTATTTTGCGTTGTCTCTGCACGCGATGCGACAGCCTTGGACTGGGAACTGCAACGCTCTGCACAGGTTTCAGTTGAAGGAGGCTGGCTTGCGGGGTCAAAAATACCTATGAACTCAGCAAGCCAAAGCGAGTACGACACTTTATCGGCAAAATATGGGCCTGGCGAAATAGCAAATGCGGCAATCAAGACTTTGCGCCTACAAGGCCTCGAAGGGCTTGCAGGCGGTAACGCATCGTTAGGGTACGAAGGCTTTAGCGATGACCTCAATTGGCAAAGTGCGATCAATATTTTCGGTTCAACTGTTGTCGGCAATTCGACAGGAACATTTTACAACGCCCCAGACAATCCCCTGGTTGCAACACAAGGCTTGGGTGGACGCAATTCAGGCTGGGAAGCAGGCACTCTTGCAGCTGTGCATTGGGTTCCACTCAGCAGCTTTTCAGTTCATTTACGCAGCTCGTATGCAGTTGGGACCAATGCGTTCAAAGATCAATACTCACGAATTCAATTCGAACCAGGAATCCAGCTCAAAGCTGCACGGTTTGTCATGACACCAAGTTTTGCTTTTCAGCGCTTGTTATCGTCTGAAGCTCTGCCAGCGCTGGATCTTAACAGCTGGGCGTTCGATTTTGAATGGATTGGCACTCGAACATGGCGACTGCAAAATCCCGCCGGATTTCCGCTCATAAAATCATGGCGAGCCGCCGCTATTGGTTCATCGCTTGTTGTAAAGGCGTTAGAAAATGAGGGGCACTTTCTTGAATTCAATTTGTCACCCAAACTCAATCTAACACCAAGTCTTGTCTTTTCATCGCACTTTCGTGCTGTCTCGGGCAGCGAACAATCGTATGTCGCGCCCTCACTTGCCGAAGCACTGAATGCGCGCGGAAAGCAAAAGGGTGATTGGACACCGAGCGCGCCCTCAGCCGACTTCACAAGCCAAACCATCGAATGGAAAAACTCTCTCATCCGGCGCATGAGTCAAGACTGGACGCTCACGGGATCCATTCTTTACACAAGCAAATCATCCGCATTCAACCCGAGTTCGATATCCAATTTACGCTACAGCACCTTAATCGATGCGGCGCGCGAATCGTCTTTCAGATATTTTTTGGGCAGCGAATTTCTCCTCTAAGAAAATTTCATGATAAGATGAAGGCAAACTTACGAGGCAATTCTCATGAAACATTCCGAGCTTCTCTGGATCCAGAACATGGCTCGGTTGGCCTGCGGTCAACCAACGCACTGTCAACAACCAACTGAAATCCTCAACCAGTCATTTGTTTTCTTTCTTGAAGAGCTCACCACTATCTTGCATGCGCACGTCACCTACTTCAACGATCTTGTGATGCAAGAGCGTCCAGAACTCGCTGTGCGCATCTTCAAACTTGGAGTCCCTCGTTCGGGAATTATGCTGCTCAGAGGCAAAGAGAAACTCGTTGTGCAAAATGATGGATTCCGATTGCGAATTCGTGTCGTGCAAGTCCATGCCTATCAGGAACAAAGTGTAGACGCATTTGACGTCGATGCATTTGTGAATGCCGATGGCAATGTCTCCTGGATCTCATCTTTCGATAAACAACGCATCAATCCACTGCTGCTTGTTCAAGAATATCTCGGCCGTTTCATGGCTCATGGCTCGCAAGCATTTTTACGCCCGCGCGGGCAATCGACGCGCAGCGGCGCAGGATTGGCCCCGGAGTCAACTGCTTCTGCACCGTGATATGTTGAATTCACACTCCGCTCTGATATGGTCCGAGGGCTTAGAAAGACCCTCGGACTGTTTTTTTTTGGAGCTTGCATGGAAAAGGTTGCAGTCAAAGCCGATGGACTCTCGCTTGCGAAAGGCAAAATCACACTTTCTCGAGAGGAAATCCTTTCGGACTATCGCGTTGGTCACCGCAGCCGACTCGCGAGCCTGGCAGGCCGCAAAGAAGTGCTCACTGGCAAGGCAAAATTTGGAATCTTCGGCGACGGCAAGGAAGTCCCTCAACTCGCCATGGCCAAAGCATTTCGCGAAGGCGATATTCGAAGTGGCTATTATCGCGACCAAACCTTCATGATGGCTGCAGGCCTCTTGTCCGTCCGAGAGTTCTTTTCTCAACTCTATGCTGATACCGACGTAAATCATGAACCTTCATCCGCTGG
Source organism: bacterium (assembly GCA_009918675.1). Lineage (GTDB taxonomy): Bacteria > Bdellovibrionota_B > Oligoflexia > Silvanigrellales > Silvanigrellaceae > RFOM01. The sequence continues at coordinate 2,966 of RGDM01000051.1, read as the reverse complement.
CCGGCAGATGAATTGCCACTTTGGCACTCGCATGTTGGACGCAAACGGCAACTGGCTTCCTGTTGTCGAACGAAAACAATCCTCCTCGGATATTTCCCCCACAGCCGGACAAATGTCGCGCTTGTTGGGTCTGGCTTACGCTTCAAAGCTCTATCGCAACGAACCAGCACTTCAGAATGCTGGCGGCGGTTTTTCTCGCAATGGCAGTGAAGTCGCTTTTGGAACAATTGGTGACGCCAGCACGAGTGAAGGAATTTTCTGGGAAACACTCAATGCAGCAGGTGTGCTGCAAGTTCCCCTTGTCATGTCAGTCTGGGACGATGGCTACGGAATCTCTGTCCCTCGCGAACATCAAACAATCAAGAGTTCTATCTCCGAAGCGCTCGCTGGATTCCAATCGCGCGGAACTGCGAAAGGTTACGACCTTCATGTGGTGGCCGGATGGGACTATCCGAAACTCGTTGAAGCTTATGCATTAGGCGTGGAAAAAACCCGTCGCGAACACATGCCAGCACTGTTTCACATTGTGGAACTCACTCAGCCACAAGGCCACTCCACGAGTGGTAGCCACGAACGTTATAAGTCAAAAGAGCGTTTGGCATGGGAAGAAGACCATGACTGCTTGCGCCGCATGCGCCGTTGGATTGTCGAACAACGTTTTGCCACAGAAGCAGAACTCGACCTCATGGAATCTGAAGATCGCAAACTCGTCGAAGAGTCTCGCAAAGAAGCATGGGAGCTTTATCTATCTCCACTTCGTGAGGAGCGCTCAATTGCGCAAGCAAAACTCGACGCCTTGGCTCAGGCCGGTTTGAAAAACTCTACAAAGGTGGGCAGCTGCGCTGATGATCTGCGTTCCGGAGTCACTCTCAATCGCAGACTTATTCACACAAATATCCGCAAAGCAGTGCTTGCACTGCGCGGTGAAAATCATCCGCTAGCCGATGACCTGCGAGCTTTTGCGGTGCAGTCCATGGAAACGAACAAGCGTCGCTATGGATCTCACTTGCTCAGCGAATCCGAGGACAACCCACTGCAGCTGCAAGGCATTCCAGCTCGATATTCGGAAACTTCGGAAAGCGTCGATGGACGCGTTGTCTTGTTGAAACTTTTTGAACACTTCTTCCAATCCAATCCGCGCTTTTTTGCGCTGGGCGAAGATGTGGGCAAACTTGGTGACGTGAATCTGGTTTTTGAAGGATTAAATGCAAAGTTCGGAGATCTGCGGGTTACCGATACCGGAATTCGTGAAGCTACCATTCTTGGCCAAGGAATTGGCTGCGCATTGCGGGGCCTGCGTCCTCTCGTCGACATCCAATACTTGGATTATCTTCTTTATGCGCTGCAAGTGATGTCGGATGACCTTGCCACCCTTCACTTCCGCACCGCGGGCGGACAAAAGGCACCGGTGATCATTCGCACGAAGGGCCACCGACTTGAGGGAATTTGGCACACAGGTTCACCTATTGGAATGATTCTTCATGCGGTGCGCGGAATTCATGTCTGTGTTCCACGCAACATGACCCAAGCTGCAGGCCTCTACAACACTCTCTTCGCGGGCGACAATCCGGCGCTCGTGATTGAGGTTTTGAATGCGTATCGATTGAAGGAAAAAGTTCCAGACAACTTGACGGAATTCCGTGTCCCTTTGGGAGTGCCGGAAGTGATTCACGTCGGGAACGATCTCACCATAGTCACCTATGGTGCATGTGTCCGTGTTGCATTGGACGCAGCTGCAGAGCTCGCGGAACTTGGGGTTTCGGTCGAGATTATCGACGTTCAAACTCTGCTCCCCTTCGACACTCAGGCTATAATCTCAAAATCACTTCAGAAAACCAATATGGTCGTATTTTTCGATGAAGACGTGCCAGGCGGAGCATCTGCCTATATGATGCAACAGGTGCTCGAGGGACAAAAGGCTTACGAATTTTTGGACGCACCACCGCGAACTCTGACAGCCTTAGCAAGTCGAGCACCCTACGCCTCTGATGCAGATTACTACTGCAAGCCGAGTTCAGAAGACCTGGTCGAAATGGTTATTGAGATGATGAGTGAAAGATTCGGTGCGCGTTTTGCAAAATAATTTGACGAGGAGTAACTGCACGTGAAATTCCGTAAGAGCATTTTGACTCTGCTCGCGACTTGCATAACAGGAACTTTTTCATCGGCCTTCTCTGATGCGTCGACAAATTTAAACGCCTCCGGAGTTATCTCAGAGTCTTCCGACTTGGATTCTCCAGTCGCAAAACTCGTTCTCAAATTATCAAATCTACGCAATAGATCGGGGCAAGTTTGCATATCCCTTTTCGCCAGCGATGAAGGCTTTCCGTCTGACGGCAGCAAAGCGGCCTATTCAAACTGCTTGAGCCTCGCTGACGCAAGCCAAAACTCCGAACTCGCTCTCGAAAATATACCCTTCGGCAATTACGCACTTGGTTTGTTCCACGACGAAAACAACGACAAAAAGCTCAACTCGGGTGCGTTCGGAATACCATTGGAGGGTTTTGGCTTTTCCAACAACCCGAAAGTTCGCATTGGCGGGCCAAAGTTTAATGAATGCATCTTTCCGCTCATCGAGTCTCAGCAGACGCTTTCGGTAGAGATCCGCTATCTACGCTAAGATCTCGCACAATAAAACCGAACAACATCACACACTCCCAGCCCATAGACCTCTCCCAAGGGCGGTCTTGCTCGTTGCGCTCAAAACTCCACTCCGTGCGAAATCGTGGACGGGTTGAAGGGCACCAATGCAGAGCCTGGGCAATGGTTCGCTCGCTGGCACCTTCCGCGAGATACCTAAAAAAAGGATTTTCGGGCTGCCTGGTGGTCAGGGCATCGGCGAGCGAATTCAAGATTGAACTTTGCTGACTCATCGATCGACGCACGAGCAAATTAACCGAGGCCAAATGGAGTTCAAAACCGGTCGACGAGAACTGCGATTGCAAAAGCGCAAGGACAGAATCATC
>RGDM01000006.1 GCA_009918675.1 bacterium | reverse complement strand
CTGCCAACAGGAGAGCGATGGCTATTGGTGCTGCTTGCCTTTGACTAACAAAAGAACGGTTGCACTTTTTCATGTTCACTTCACCCGTACAATTCGAGTAATTGGTTCGCTATTTCTGATTAAGTTAATTGTCGTTGTGCGTTCTTCTTGTAAGGATTGATACAATTTGAAACCTTGCCCGGGATCTTTCATGCTGACGCCATTCACTTCAGTCAGAATGTCACCGTTCTGCAGTTGAATACGGTCGAAAAGACAACTTGTTGCAATTGAAATCATTTTGAATCCCTGCATTTTTCCAGAAGGATCAATTTCCGGAATTAACTTCGCACAATTCAATATGGTCGCGTATCCCGGGCCAATCTCTTGGGAAATAAATGCAGCGTCAAACTCGAAATCCTTTGATTCGCCCGCGGGCTTCCCACCCGCAGACGCTCCCTCGGCTCCCACGCTCGTGCCGCTTTTTTTACCGTAGCCACTGATCGCGATACAGATCTTTGTGTCAACTTTGCGAATTTCCAAACTACCACGTTCGACTTTGTAAATTTCGAAATCCTCGTGATCGATAATCGCGTCACCCGGCTTATAGATGTCGGCGTCGGCAATTTTTGCATCTTTGAGAATTACGAAGCTCTTTTTGGGATCGCCGGTAAAAATCGTTCCATTGATTGCGACAGGAAGTTCGCCTGTCACACAGGGAACTTTTTCGAAATCAAGGCTCAGATCTTTTCGAGCCGCTTTGACTTCGTCTTTGTTCGCCTCAGGTGCAAGCTTCCCATCTGCGTTGAAGAGATTGCGGGTCAGAATGTCTTTCCTGATAGAAACAGTATTTGCAATCTGCGGACTTCCAAGAGCAATACCGCCAAGGATGACCGAATCTTCAGATTCACCTTCGGAAACAGCCTTAACCGATTTTTTGCCCTCGCCTTTGCCAGCAGTTCGGGACAACGACAAAATCCCATTGGCAGCAAAAGTACTGATGGAGTTTGCGAGAAAGAAACTCAACACAAGGACAGCAAGGACCCCTTGAATCAACTTCCAATCGAAGCGACGCAAGACAGGCAGAACCGAGAGCTGAAACCAATGCCCAAATGCGAGCATCAGAGTGAATAAGCTTTCTCTAAATTTCACAAAGGCAGCGGATTGTGACGCTCGTCGCATTGAACCGCCCTGCTCTCGCGGGCGCAAACGCTCTGGGAGCACAGATGCAAACCTAGAAAAAAAGCTCTTAAATGATGAGCGCAGGTTTCTCTTCGGTTTGGGTTCATACCAGCGGCCATTCATGTCATTTCACCTGAATCTTCAATGGAACGGTTACACCATTGCGTTTTACATTCAGTTCAATTGCATTTTCATTTTTCAATGAATTGAGTGTTTGAATTGCGCGTGCCGCATCGTTGAGGTCAATACCATTGATCTGCTCGACAACATCTCCATCCTGAAATCCCATCTTTTCGTAGACGCTGTCGGGCCGAATACGCGTCAGCACAAAGCCTTTGACTTCACCGTTGACAAGATTTGGGCTCGCTTTTGCGTCTTGCAGAGTTTTTGCAAAATCGCCGGTGAGTGCCTTATCTACCCAGCGCCTGTCGGCGGTAATGCTACCATCTCGCGAGCGCGCGAATCCCGCCTCAGAAAATTCGTATGCTTTATTTGAGTTGCTACTTGAACCACTCGAGTGCGATCTTGCCAGATTCGGAACTCTTTTTTTGATAGCCTCAGGCTGCTGAAGATCGAGATACTCTGGACACCCCGCGCTGCCGCGGAAAAAAAACACTTTATCCCGCTGAATATCAACGATTTTGGCCTCTCCCGGAACGATATCATTAACAATAAAAGTATCCGCCTGCTTGGTTGAACTCGACTCCAATAAAACCAAACTCGTTTCTTTGGTACCGCCAAAAATGACCCCAGTGAATTTGAGGGGAAGATCCGATTTGATTGGCGTGCAAATCGACTGAACGGAAGAATCTTTAACAACCTCTTCCTTCTGTTCAGAGTTGAACAAATTTCGTTTGAGAATCTGGTTGAACTGTTCCGCCTTTGGTCTATCAATGACCATGACAAGCGCCGGCTTAGAACCACCCGGATCCAATTGAGCCGACGAATTACCAGGGTCTGAGCCCTGGGCAAGATCCTTACCAGATTTGCTGATTTGCTTCTGAATTGTTGGAAAGAAAAAATATTTTGTAATTGCAACATTCACCACGGCAGAAACGAAAACTGCAGATGCACCGATACCAAACCACAACGCAAATTTCTCAAACGGTGGAATTGTGGCTTGTGACAGATCAAATTTCTGTTGCACAGCCACTGCGAGTGCCTTGAGCCAAGACTTCAAACGCTCTTCCACAAAGCTCCCATGAGCAAGAGGACTTAGGTTCTCGTCTGTAACCTTATCACGTTTTCTAAGAGTGGTTGGCAAGACCAATTGCATCACCTTCCTGACGCGGCCAATTTTTGCAGCAAGAGCAACGTCAGTCAGTTGACGTGGTGCCAGAATGCACCGTCGCGAGGCTAAAAAACTGGGACGATACAACAACCGGTGAAATGGAACTCCCTCGCTGAGAGGGAGAACAGAGGACGTCGTCATGGAAGAGTTGCGCATTCGCCCCTTGTCTGTGATTCTGATTGTTGCCGCACTTGCCGTTTTTGTGGTGGTGGGAACATTCATTTTTTCAGATTACCGCTTGAACCTAGTCGTTAACCTCGTTGCCCTTCTGACCCTCTCGGGCTGGTTCTGGAAGCGCAGCAACGGAATAGCGCAAAGTGCCACAGTTGAGCTGGATCGTCTGGCTGAAAGTGCCGCCGCATCCCTGCGCGCGGAGGTCGTTTCGGAAATCGAAACACGCTACAAACGCCGCATGTCAGAGCTGGAAAACGAGCTCCGCGATCTACGCACTGCAAATGCTCCGGCCGACAACGAACTTGCAAGGTATAAAGATGAACAGGAACGCTTGCGCGGCGAGCTCGACCGGCTCGAACGCGACTTGATTAGCGCACGCTCGGAAAACCAAAAACTCGAGTCTGACCTGGCGCAAGCAAACTCAAAAGGAACAGTTGCTGCTCTGCACTTGCATGAGATCCGTGAAAGCGCACAAAATCAAATCAAAGAAGCACGCGAGACAGCCGAGCGCGAGGTCTCCGAGGTTCGATTGCAGTGCGAAGAGGATTTAAGGCTTGCACACCAGATCCGCGACGCCGCACTCGCAGAATTGCAGGAAGTTCGTGAAAACCGTGAACAAGCAATCAACGAAGCATGCCAGCCATTCAAAGACCAAATAGAATCAATCACCGCTCGACAAGCGGCAGAAGTGGATGCCATCCGTTCGTCTGCAGAGGAACGTGTTACTGCGCTGGCTGCAACCCTTGAGCAGTTCAAAAAGGACGCCGACTTCAAGTCTGAGCAGGCGAATGCGCGTGCCCAACTTGAGATAGACAGAATCAAGGATGAAAGCGTTCGGGTAGTCGCGCAGCTGCAACATGATTTGAACAACACCAAGCAAACATTTGAGCGTGACCTTGAGACCATCAAGCTCCAGCAGAAGAAAGAGCTGCAAGATGCTTATCAGCGCGGACGTAGAGAAGCCGAGGACCTAAAGGCCAACCTCCTGAATGATGCTCAGCTCGCCTTTGAAGCAGCTTTGAAAGAGGCTGAATTCGCTCGTGACTCTGCACAGAGAGACCTCGAGAGACTCCGTGAGCAAACTAAAACGGATGTGGATCGCCTCAAAGAAGTCTACGCGCGTGAAATCGAGCGAACACGTGAATCTGCTGCTCGCGATGTTCAGCAGGCAGCCGACTATGCACGCCGAGACTTCGAACAGCTCAGCCATGATTTCGAAAATGCGCGAAAGACTTGGGAAGCCGACAAAAGTTCACTCACTGAAAAGCTTGAACTCAGCAAAAAGAACTGGGAAGAAGAAAAAGAAATCTATCAGCAGAAAATCGAACTTGCGACTCAGAATTCGACCGTTGTGCAACAGCAAGTCGGTCAGCTTCAACAACAGCTCGTTCAATCACAGGCTGAAGCAAGCGCAGCACGAATTGCAGCAAAAGCAACCTCGACAACTCAACTTCAGCAAAAAACCGTTGATGAAGGACAGCAACGGCAGGCTATTCTTGCTGTTCAACAAGACTATGAAGGACGCCTTCAGACACTCAACAAAACTGTTGAATTCTGGAAGCAGGAAGCCGACAACATGGCGAAGCGCTTGCAGAGCCAGAAAAAGGAATTCGAGAATCTCTCGCGAACACTTGAATCCAGAACTCAAAGCGCATCCTCTCGCGTGCAAGAGCTAAGCGCACGCTTTGCGAGAATTCAAGGCGAAGTAAATTCGCATGAACAAGGCGCGGCCGAACAACAGCGACTTCTGCAAGAGATGGTTGCTTTGGTGCCAGAAATCACTCATCAGCTTTTCAAGGTCACGAAGCAAACGGAATCAAGTGCAATCGAGATTGGCGACAAAGTCCGCTACATCTATGAAAAGGCACAAGAGCACTTGCTTGAATCCCATCAAATCTCTTCACAGTTCACCGGCGGACGCGGAACGACGGGCGGCACAAGCCTGAGCGAAGTCATTCACAAGAGCCTGGGTCTACTTCGCGAAATGACCTTCATGCTTGAAGAAAACTCTGAACTCAACACGGTTTCTTCCAAATCCATCGAGCAGATTCTTCACAGCACCGCAGAGATCAACAAAATCAGCGATGAAATTCAGTACATCTCAGACCAAACCAACCTGCTTGCACTAAACGCTGCTATTGAAGCAGCTCGCGCGGGAGAGCATGGACGTGGATTCTCGGTGGTGGCTGAAGAGGTGCGAAAACTTTCGGATCGCACAAGCGCGGCATCAAACAGCATCATCAAGATTGTTGGAAAGGTTAACTCGAGCATCCGCGACATGAGCAGAAATCTTATCGACAGTATCAAGAAGAATACAGAAAAAAAGATCCATGTTGATCAGGCCGTTGGGGAGCTTGTACAGACCGCTGAGGAAAGCACAGAAGTCTTTACCAAACTCATTTCCAATGCAGTGACGAGCTCGGAAAGCGTTGCCAAGAGCATTGATCAGATCGTCTTGAGCTTGCAATTCCAAGACATCACTAAACAGCAGATTGAACACGCCATGCAGCCACTGGAACGAATCAAAACAAACGTTGAAGAACTATTACAACGTTCCGGTCGTAAGCAAGTCACCCTGCAGACACTCAGCTCGGGCCAGTCCTCAACTCAAAACCGACCCGAATCGAACACGAGCGTCACGACTCTGACAGGGGTGCAAAGTGGTCTCAAGAGTGTCGACAACCCCGCGTCAACACGGGCTGCTCCGCCCATTACTTCGCAAAACAATGAAGAACAGGATTTATCAAAAGGCGAAGTGGTTTTTTTCTAAATACGAAAATTACTTGCAAAGCCGGTTGAGCGAACTTGTCATCCGGCCAACCTCCTGTCATACTCACGAAGCAATCCAAAAAAATGAAAACCAAACGAATGAACCGTGATTCAAGGATGAGTCGCGGGCATTCATGGATCCGGAACCTTTAAGTCCGCAGGGAGCGGGGATGAGGAGATTCTCGTGAGCATAGTGTCCGCACTATTGGGCTCAAGCACTGTGATTCGCCATGTTCAACACCTAATCATGAAGGTGGCTGAAGCAGAGGCGCCTGTTCTGATTACCGGTGAAGCGGGAACAGGAAAGGAAATGGTTGCTCGTGCAATTCATGAGAAGTCATCCCGGGTATCGGGTCCTTTTGTTCCGGTGAAATGCGGAACGATTGCAGATGACTTACTTGAAGCCGAACTCTTCGGCCACGAGAAAGGCGCATTCTCCGGTGCAAATCAAGCACGCGAAGGACGCTTTGTGATCGCCGAAGGCGGGACTATCTTCATTGAAGAAGTGTCCAAGCTTTCTCCTCGCCTACAAATGGCTCTCATGCGAGTCCTCACCGAAGGTGTTTTCACACCCGTGGGCTCGAACGCAACACGTGCAGTGAACGTTCGAATCATTTGCTCAACAAGCGTCAACATTGACCTTGCTGTGCGCGAACGCTCTTTCCGCGAAGACCTATACTACAGACTCGCAGGTTGCGCTGTGTATATTCCACCACTGCGCGAACGCCGTGAAGATATTGCCCCCTTGGTTGAACACTTTGTCCAGAAATTCAATCAAACGAAAGGTAAGTCGATTTTTGGTGTTGCCCCAGACGCTATGAGCGCCCTTCTGCAACACACTTGGCCGCACAACTTGCGCGAGCTCGAGAATCTGATTGACCGTATTGTGGTGTTGAAGAATTCAGGCAGCATTGAAGTCAACGATCTTCCTCCTCGCCTGCGCAACCTCGTGACCGACAATATCGACACGTTCTTTGAACGCATGCAGATGCCTCAGCAACAGAAGGCTCAACACCCCGCTCATCCTGGCAGCCACCAGCGGCCGATGAATCAGGGAATGATGCCGCAGCAAACCAATAATTACCGTGCACCAAGTCAGCAGTCGATGCCTGTGACACCGACGATGAACTACATGGGTCAACCGCGGAACCCATCGGGCTACAATCCGATGTACAACTCCCCATCAAACTACGGCGCAGGCATGCAATCGCAGTTTGAAGAGGGAACAGAGATAGAGCAGTTCATCAAGAAAGACATCGACCTCGGCAGCGGCATCGATTTCTATCGTGTTGTTGAAGAATTCGAAAACCGCCTTATTGCAGAAGCTCTTCGCCGCACCAATCATAACAAGAACCGCGCAGCGCAATTGCTCTCGATGAACCGCACGACTTTGGTTGAAAAGCTCAAGAAACGCGCTGCATCAAGCAACGTCAAGGTTGAACCAGGTCGCGTTAAACGCAATCCGGCATTCACAATCTTTGAGGGCTTAGGAAGCGATTCTCCAGAGTTCGATTCCATTGATTTTGTCGGTCACGGCAAAGAAAGCTATTCAGACCTCGACTAAAATCAGAAGTTGAGATGAAGAAAACGAGAGCCTGTGGGCTCTTTTTTTTTTGCCTTGAACCATCTGAATTTCCTTCGAAGAATGACGTTATTTTGACAACCGCCGTTACTTTAGCCTCAACCATTTCTCAATTTCCTCTGATTCAATATATACTCTTGGGGTGACCTTCTTCGATTAACGAGGTGAGCATATGAACAAGAATGCATTGTTGGGCTTGGGTGGAGTCGTTGTTGGATGTTTGGTGGGCTATGGAATTGCACGGAGTCCTCTCGCGGGCGGCGTGGGTGTGACCCAAACGGATGCTCCAGCGGGTTGTGATGCAAATCTGCACGCAAGCTTGGAAGGCCCCGTTATTGCGGTTGGCAACCAATCAGTTGCTGGCGCTCAACTTCCAGAAGACGTTCGCGCAGAACTCTATGAGCTCACTTCACAAAACTACCTTCGCGCACGCGAACTTCTTGAAGGTTATGCAACCCGCTTTGCTCTTGCAAAAGAAAAAGGCGGCATGGTTAATCCAGCGAAAGTTCCCGCGCTTGGTGAGCTTCTCTCTGACAAAAAAGTCTCCGACGATGATGTTCGTAAATTCTACGAAACAAACAAGAAGAGCTTTCCTCCAAACATGACCTTTGAATCAATCGCAAAGAACTTGCGCATTCACTTGGAAACTCAACGTAACCAAGACGGCATCCGCAAGACGATGGCTCAATTGCGCGACAAGAAAGCTTATCAACTCCTTTTGCCAAGTCCTTGCGGACCACGCGTGTCTATGGACTTCGCAAAGTTCCCAACCAAGGGTGATACCAACGCCAAGGAAACCCTGGTTGCTGTCGGCGACTTCTTCTGCGCTTCTTGCCGTTACTTCAAGAGCGACCTCGAGAACTTCCTCGACAAACACCGCGACACAATCCGCTATACACAGGTCATCACAACCGAAGACGTGCGTGCCCCTGTCGCTCAACTCGCAGCTGGTGCTTATTGCGCGAAGCGGCAAAGCAATGATGCTTTCTGGAAATATTCTGAGCGCGCTTACAACACGCCCTACTACCTCCTTCAAAAGAACGCAGGGGTTGAAGAAGTTCGCACTCAGGCAATCAAGTTGGCAACTGAAGCGGGCCTCGACGCCAAGTCTTTTGAAAAATGTATGAAGAATGGCGACGGCATGGATGAGCTCACCTCTGTTGTGAACAATCTCAAGGCATCCGGTGCAGACAAGACTCCAACCTATATTGCAAGCGGCCGCCGGATTGTCACACCAAACAACCCAGCTGTTCTTGTGGACATCTTGACCCAATCTTTCCCTGGTGTTCTGCGCGCGGCTGAAAGCTCTGCGAATGCTAAGGACAAGGCTCCCACTGCGAAGTGAGTGGAGAGGTGGTGGTGGGCCTGGAGGGACTTGAACCCCCAAATCGTCGTGTTATGAGCACGCTGCTGTAACCATTTAGCTACAGGCCCGCGTCGGAAACGCTAAACGAAGCCATGAAACTGGTCAACCAAAGCGCCTTTGCGACTTTCACGGTCCGAAGGCGCTTTGCATTGCCTGAAGGCAAATACGAGCTGTCAGAGAGTCCATGCCATCCACAATGCCCTGCCCACGCTGGGCGTGAAAAGCGATTTCAGCCGTTGAATAAGTCTTCAACGCCTCGCTTTCTGTAGGGTCGTGGCGAACATCGCCTGAAGTCGCCCGGAAAACAAAAACCGCATCAAAATGGACATGTGCGGGGTCCTTGTCAGTCGTCTTGATTTCAAAGCGCTGAAACAAATGCGGGCAGAAAATCGCATTCTCTTCTTTGAGCAGACTGCGCGGAGGAAGCACCTCAACGGACTCTAATCCAGTTTCTTCAAAGCATTCTCGCAAGCTAGATCGTAAAAGGTGCCAATCGCCATCGGCGTGTCCGCCCGGATAGACCCATTCTGCGATCTTGCGATGGAAGAGCATCAAAACACCGCTTCCATCGGAACTTAAGACGACAGAGGATGTGGTCAGATGCGCTGGCTGCGAGGTACGGAAAGTTGATTCACGATGCCGCAAAAGCTCACGCAGGTCCGAATCTAGATTTATCAGTGGGAGCTGCAGGGAATTGAGCAAAGTCATGATGTGGGTCTGAAAAAACTCGAATCCATCGGATTCGAAGGCCGGGTGCATTTTTAAATTTTTTGCACTAAAGAGGAGTGAACTCATTACACCGACGCCCTGCGAGGATAACCATGACAAGCAAACCGTTTACAGGGGTTCTCACTGCTCTGGCAACCCCCTTCAGCAAAGACCTATCGATCGACCAAAAGGCTTTGAGGCGACTCCTGCAAATTCAGCGTGACAATGGAATTCACGGTGTCGTGGTTTGTGGAACAACCGGTGAAAGCCCAACACTCAGCAAACCAGAAAAAGAACTCCTCGTGACAATTGCACTTGAATATCAAACCGAAACTTTTCGTGTTTACGTTGGCACGGGATCATATTCAACTGCCGAAACTATCGAAACAAGCCAACATTTTGCGAGTTTTAAAGCGCACAACCAAACTCCCGCTGGAATTATGGTTGTCACTCCCTACTACAACAAACCCACACAAACCGGCCTCTGTGAGCACTTTCTTGCAGTCGCAGCGGCGGTTCCAAACACTCCTGTCTGTTTGTATAACGTCCCTGGCCGCACGGGCTGCACCCTGCAACCGAAGACCTTAATTGCCATTGCAAGAGAGGCTAGCAATGTCGTCGCAGTGAAAGAAGCAGCAGGAGACATCAAGGTGGTCACCGAGATGAGCCTTTTGCTCAAGGAAGCGGGACTCGATGCCCGAGTCGCAATTCTGAGTGGTGACGACCCAACCTTCGCGTCTGCATTGTTATGCGGAGCGTCGGGCGTTATTAGTGTGACCACTCACCTTATCCCTGCAGCGATGCTTGGAATATTCAATGCAGCACAAAAAGGCGACTTCGCCACTGTGACCCGCCTGCACCAAAAAACCTATGCAGTGAACACTCAGCTTTTCTGCGCTCCCAACCCAATCCCATTAAAATGGGCTCTTGGTTCACTGGGTCTTTGCGAAAACGTCCTTCGCCTCCCGCTCTCTCCACTCGAAGAAAGTGATATCCGCGTGGTTGCTCAGGCGCTCGAATCAGTCAAAACTGCTGGTATCGAAATTGTAAGTTAAGACAATTTCGATACCAGCAGTTTTGACTGACGCAATTAAACATCCATCGACCCAATGGAGTGAGTGACGGATGATTTCTTCGAGCGAACTGATTTCCTGTATTCGAGTCGACAAAATATCAATGCGCCATCCGGGAGTCGTTATTCTCACCGGACCCTCGAGTTGCGGCAAAGGTGAGGTTGCGTCGGCTCTCTGCCGGGTCATGTCGATTGCCCCTTCAGATCACCTTTCGATGGGCGAGATCCTCCGCAGTGCATTCCAGAATGCAAAGTCCGACCCCTCTTATGCCAACCTGCTTGCTGAACGCTATAAAATCAGTGCAACTGCAAACATCTTTGAATGCGTCGACACGAGTGAAGACTTGACCCGCAAGGTCAAAAATTATCTGCCACAGCTTGAAAACTACTTCGCCCGCAGTGGCATGGACACATTCACGAGTCAGGTTGAATGGCTCGAGTTTTGCACGATGAATGGCCTGCTTGTTCCCAACCGCTGGACACAGAATTTTATCGCCGCTCACATCGAACACTCAGCTGACCTGCGGCATCGGCCCTTCATCTTGGATGGTTATCCGCGCACGGTTGCAGCTGCGAAACATCTTCTTGAATTTCTGCGCCGACTCAACATTCCGGTCATAAAAGTGTTGCACTTGAGTATTTCTCGCCAAGAAATGATTCAGCGCGCAACTCACCGCGGGCGCGCGGACGACGACGAAGCTTCACTGCTCAGTCGATTTCAGTTTTATATCGAAAATGTTCAGCCGAGTGTTGATTATTTGAAGATGGAACTCGGCTCAGATTCAATCGTGCTCATTGACGCTCATCAACCCGTGTACGTCGAACGCAACGGACAAAAAGTCTTGGCTTTGAAGGAATCTATTGCAAACGTGGTTTCTGCTGCATTGCGAGGTCTTGGGGTTCCGCGAGTCATTCTCAAAGACGTGTTGGCAGCTAGCATGAACATGGACGACACTCACAGAAGCGAGAGTCTAAACAACTGAGCTCACGTTTGAACTCAGCTCGCCGTTTTTAGCTCCGCCGCAGAGGCATCATTTCCCTGCAGGCTCGATTCCGACGCACTGGGCTGAGTTGCCGAGTCTGCTTCCTGCGCAGAGCCTTCTTCAGCAGCAGAGTTTGTTCCATGTGCAGGATCTGTTTGAACAGTTGTCTTTAAATCTATTCCAAGTACGGCCAATCGTTGACCGATTTGCCGCTCTCGCGCATGAAGCAGAAGAATGCTGCGTTTGATCAAACTACAGTCCAGTGCCAAAGTGGCAATCATCCGATCACTCAGATACTTTTTACCAGCCCCCGCTTTACTTCGCGCTGTATAACGCCCGGTTTGGAGTCCGTGTTGTATGTATTTCTCCAGATCCTGCAGAGTCTGTTGGCGAATTCGCATCCACTTGCGCAATTCAGTCAATGCACGAGTCAGCTCAAGACACTCTACGGTCAATGCTTCTGGATTGGATTCATTGTGCATGTCGCACACCTCCCCATTTCAACAAGTCAATCGGCTGTCTTGCTCTCGAGCCAAACAGCAACTGATGGGCAGAATTGTTCTCGCCTGTGGAATATTGACCTTAGTACCGGGGCAAATTTGCCGAGGCGAACTCGTCACTCCGCGCGACCTTGAGCTCAACCAACTCCTGCAGCAAACCAACCAACTCGAGCAGGAAAGTTTGCTCTCTGAACGCAGTGCAAGACTCAACATATTGCGCAGAAGATATACAGAAATTATGGAAAAAAATGCGTGGGCGTTGCAGAGCGAAATTAAAAACACCTCTGGCTTTAACGACAACCAAGGAGTTTTTTCTGGATTCAGCGGTTCTTTGCAAGGCGTTTTTCAATTTGCCGAAAATTGGCAGGTCAACAGCGCTTGGCTCTTGGCTCATCAACTGAAAAATCGCAATCCAATTCAGCGCTCAACCGCGTTGCAGACAATCAATCTCGAAAACTTAATGATCAGCTTTGGCAAGCAGCGCAGCGTTGAGGCAAATCTAGGAATTCGCCCCGATCCTGCACTCATCTCTGGCGAAAGTACGCAACCGCAGTTGACCGAAATAGCCATTCGCTTGCACCCCTTGACGCAAAACATTTCACCGCAGTCGCAAAAGTACATATTCGAGATTGCACACGGTTGGACTTCGCTGCGCCCACCCACCCCTTCGCCAACAGAGCGCCAACAAATTCAGCGCACCCGTCCACAAATCAAATTCCATTTGCGAAAACCCAAATTTGAAGTGGATGGTCAGGCAGCTCTCGAGTGGTATACAGATCGCGATGCTCTCCTCGGCAAAATTGCAGCACAGCGTCCGCATGCAGAAAGCGAAACTCTCAGCAGCGATGAATCGAAATGGCGGCTTTTTGCTCTTGCCGCAGAAACCCGATTGCGTCCAAACGAGGATCACACCGACACTGTTCGATTTGAGCGCACATCGAATTCAATTGGAAAAAATGCAACTCCTGCATGGAGTTTGCTGAATCAATTTGGACAAAAGTATCACTTCGAAAATGGCCGACTCGAGGTGAATTTCTCGCTCCAATTTTTTCAAATCCCAGCAGGCTCTGTTCCACCCGCGCGCCTTCCGCTCGAAATCAGTCCGGCCACCCGAGGGCGCATTTTTCGTGCAGGAGCAGCGTGGCTTCCTGCGCAAGCACCACAGCATCAATTGAGCTTTGAAATAAGCCAGAAATCAGAACACAGCTTGAGCACTCCTGTACGCCTCGGCTGTGCCACATCCGTGAGCAACGAATCACAATCTTGTCGCTTAGCCTGGATTACATTGGGTTGGTCTCTGATAATAGCACCAAATCTTTGACATAATCCGAACTCTGCCGCTGGATGTTGCGAAAGTTGATTTTGTCATTTATTCTGAGAAATGAAAAATCAAGTCAAGTGATGAAAACGTCAGTCTCCGAAGGGTTCTTGCCTCAAACAAGAGCCTTGGCCCAGGGTCAGCTTAGAAAGACCTCGGTGATTTCGGCAGATTTATTGGCTTTTGGGAGGTCTCTTGAAAGTACAGACATCGCGTTTTGGCGAAATCGAAGTCGATGGTGCCGACGTCATCACCCTGCCCGAAGGTTTGGTGGGTTTTCCTGAGTTAGTGGGTTATGTACTGCTCGACCATGATGCAGAGTCGCCCTTCAAATGGCTGCAGTCGCTTGACGATGGCACGATGGCTTTCGTTGTGATTAGCCCTCTGACCTTCCGTCCCGATTACACTGTGGAAGTGACCGAAGACGAAATTTCAATTCTTAAATTGCAGTCACCAGACGATGCGGTCATTTCCGTGATTGTCACTATCCCCTCCGATCCGAAAAAGATGAGTGCAAACCTGAAGGCACCTTTGGTCTTCAATCTGAAGAATCGCATTGGCAAACAGGTTATTGTCAAAGACGCGCAGTACCAGACCAAGCACTTCATCATGGAAGAAATCAAAAAGTACGCCAAGAAAGACCTGCAGAGCGAAATCAAGAAGGCGGTTCAACAGGGTGCCATGGAAGAAACTGGCACTGGAAGCAACAAAGGCTGATACAAGCCGTTTTTATTGCCCGCCCATCAGCTCAGCAACCCAAGCTTCGTTCGATGGACATTGGACCTGGGTTGTCTCTTGGAATTTTTGCGCTGTATTAAAATCCGAGAGCCGATTTTTCAAAGTCAGCAAAACATCCCAATTCACTTCTTCCAATTGATCCGCTCGGGCCTTGAGCTGGTTTTGAATTTGCAACCTGGCCTTATCACTTCCCCACCCGTCATTTAGTTTCCTTAAGTTCGACAAGCTCGCGAGTCCAAGTGAACAAACTGCGTTGGAGAGTGCTCCTTTCGCGCTTCCCTTGAGTGGACCAACACTGCTCAACAGGAAACATGTTCCAGGCAGAGCTCCTAAGGCAAATGACTCGAGCGTCCGAAGCTGCTCAGATTTCTGAATATCTTGTGAAATATATCTGATATCAACAAAGTTATTGTTCACTTTTCGGGTTTTAGATTTATCCATAAACAAGGCTTTGAGGGCATCGCCTTCAAGTTTTACGAATGCCGGTGTTTCCGCGTAATACCAGCACTGAAAAAATTCTATTTGACTCAGGTCCAGCGTACCGTGTCGCACAGGGATACTGCTTTTGCCCGAGCTGCTGATCGTTGGCAACGATGCAATGGGCGAGGCATTGGCCGACTGCGGAGCACGAGAGGGATCTTCGTCGGCACTGTTTGCAAACGGGTCGTAAATGGTGACTGGCTGTCGAGCGGACGCAGCGATTCCGCTCGGCGCCTGGGCAAATCCTGCCGGGGTATCAGTGGTTAATGCCCACATGTAGCCTCGAACGTTGTTTCCAAAAAGCCGACGGCTTTCGGCAGTAATTGCATCAATTTCTGATTGCTCTGTCTTGTTGTTTTTTGGCCAGCAGGCATTTGCAACTCCAAGAAACGCTACAAATCCGCTCAACACCAGCAATCTTGCGTGCATGGCTGCTCCTTCCCGGCAACATTTTCCTTTTTTCGAACTTCTCTCCAGAAACTTGAGTTCTTCAAACTTCTTCCGATTGTTATTGAGCCCTTGCATGGGCCAAAGGAGTTTTGGGTTGACGTTAGAGGCATTCAACAAAGACGACCGCTACCGCATTGAAGCGCGCGTAGGTTCCGGGGCCATGGCCACGGTCTATAAAGCGTATGACCTGCGTTTGCAGCGCGTTGTTGCGCTGAAAGTTCTTCACGAACACCTCTGCGCAAACGATGAGCTTCGACAGCGCTTCGAACAAGAGGCCAAACTCGCAGCTCGAATCGATCATCCAAACGTCGTGCGAATCTATGATTTTGGGGTTGATCTGCAAGGCCAGCTTTTTATCGTCAGCGAATTCGTTGAAGGACGCAGTCTCACCCTTGCATTACGGCAATACATGAACCGCTCGCAGCCCTGTTTGAATCCTGTGCTTGCAGCGCTTGTTGCCCTCGAAATAGGACGAGGCATGCAAGCCGCGCACAAACACGCGGTCGTGCATCGTGATTTAAAACCAGACAACGTCCTTGTCTCAACTTTGGGCGAAGTAAAGCTCACTGATTTTGGGGTTGCTCGTCCATTTGATTCATCAATGACCCAAGCAGGTCAATTTATCGGCTCACTGACTTACGCCTCACCAGAGCAAGTGCTTGGCGGACGTGTTGATGCACGAAGTGATATTTTTTCTTTTGCAGTAATCCTGTTTGAACTTCTCACCGGACAATTGCCATTTCGTTCAACCAATCCCACAGATCTCGCAATCAAAATCAGCCAAGCAAATGTTCCTCCACTGAATCATTTGCGCAGTTCAATTCCAATCGACCTCGACACTGTTGTCCGCAAATGTTTGCGCGCTGATTCTGCGGAGCGGCCGCAATCTGCAGAATTGATTGTCAACGAACTTTTGCGTTTCCTTACTGCTCACGAAGTGATTCCCTCGCAGCGAGCAATAGCAGACGGTTTCGAAAATCCAGCTCTGTTTTCTTCAACCATCAAGCGTTCGCCACTGCTTCCCGACGAAGCGACAAGACCTCACGTTGAAGAAATGTCCCCGCAGGTTCAACAGCCATCCCCTGCAGCGGCGCTTCCACAGCAACCCAGCACAGTGCAAGCGCCAGAGCCAGTGCCCGCGCCAGCCAATCCACTGCCGCTTGCACAGAAAGCCAATCCAGCAGTGGTAACGCAAAGCAAAAAAGAGCGGTCTTTGCCGATAAAAAACAGACGCCCAAATACAAATATTTCTCAGCAAAAAAAAGCAACGTCCGGGAAAGGAATTTGGTTGGCTCCGTTTTTGATCATGGCCATGACGGCTTTTTTACTTGGACTGATGATAAAAGAACGTGAGCTGTTGCAAGAATGGGTTGCACAACTGCGCAACAGTCTCAATCAGCGCACTCAACAAACGAATGCCGAGAGCTCTCCCCCGTCAGCAGAACCTTTGCAAGTTGCAGCACAAGCGCCGACACCACTGCCAACTTTCACGACACCAGAGCCACGACCATCAACACCCACAGCACAACCCACTGCGGCCCTTCAACCCACACAAGCAGCATCAATGATCACTCCGAGCTCACCACGTCCAGTGTCGACAGTTTTGCCTAAACCAACACCTCCCCTGCAAACCAACCGATCACCCAATCAGCAGCGGCCCTCAACTGCATCAACGCGTCAGCAAACACCAAGTAACCCACGCAGGCCCAGCTCAGGAAAATCCAACTCCCTGCCGCGGACAAAACCAGCCCCAGTGAAGAGCTCTGCTGAACAATCATCTCCTTCGTCATCATCACAATTAACTCTGCAAACCACACCAGGTGAGGTGACCGTCTATATCAATGGTGAATTTGCTGGACTCAGCTCGCGGAGCGGAACGTCGCGAACGTTTGAAGTTGAAAAAGGAAATGTGCTGATTCGGATTCCAACCCAGGTGCAAGACGGCCGCAAGTATGAAGGGGTTGAGCGGAAAATTAAAATTGAAGCGGGAAAAAATGTAGTTTTGCCCGCGATTTCTTTAAGAACGCTTGCCAACGTCACCATTCGCCGCTCGCCAGACGTTCAGGTTCACAAAATCAACGGCAAACGAATTCAGTCCACAGGGCCATCGTTTGCGTTTGAAGCACCACTCGGCGGCACTCTCGAAATTGAGGGACGCAACTCACGCGGACAAAGCGTGAAGTCAAAGGTGGAAATTAGCGCAGATGGTCAGACAATTCATTTTTCATCAGAAGCAAAAAAGGAACAATGAGTTGAGAGAGTGCAGCGTAAAAATGACCGGCGACAACCAACAAAGAGTGCAAAAGCTGCGCTCTCTTGTAACGTTGTTTCTTGTCAATGTTGCATTTAATTGGTGTGTTTTTTCAGCGGCCCTTGCCTCCACGTTGAGCGATGCTCGCAAAGCTTTCGGAGAGGGGGATCTCCCTCGCGCTGTTAAAATTCTCGAGCCTGATATTTACCCGCGTCCTCGGCTGAAAGGAAAGGACCTGAGCGAAGCGCGAGAGCTCTATGGTATCACTCAATTTATGCTCGGGAGCTCTGCAAAAGCACAGGCGGCATTCACAGAACTGCTCGCAGCAAATCCAAAAGCGAAACTCGACAAACGTTATCTTCTTGACCCGGCCGTCGAACCATTCTTTGAAAAAATCAAAAACTCGAATCAGCTGCCGCGGGGTCAGACAAACATTTCGCGTGGCGGTGGAGCTGCAAAACAAAACATGAGCAAAGTTCAAGCAACTCCTCCACCCGAACCAAAACGGGCACGACAATCTGCTCCCCCTGCAGCTAAACCAGCCGCGTTCAGCGGACTTACTGTCACCGCAAATGCGCCAAGGGTGACTGTTTTTGCGGATGGAATTTTTGTTGGAGCTGCGGGCCAGAAGATTGCCCTGGAACCTGGGATTCATGAAATCACCGTCAGTGGCGAAGGCTACGAAACTTTCGAGAAGAAGATTAAAATCGAAAAAGGTGTCACAAATCTGGTGAAAGTCACGCTCAAAAAAGTTGGAGAAGGAAAAGCACAGCCAAGAAAAAATAAGAAATCTAACACCGCAGAGAAAGGCAAATCGCGTGAGACTCGTGAACGACCCGATGCCATCTCAGACGCAGACGACTTTGTTAGTCAAAAGCCAAAGCGTTCGGTTAATTTCAACCAAGAGCTTCCGCAAGAACGCAAGGCAGCTCAGCAAGCGCGAGCCCGAAAAAACCTTGCCGATAAGTTTTTTCAGGAACAACCAACGCAAAGTCTGCCGCCACAACAACCACCAAACTATTCACCGCAGCAGTATCAACAGCCAGCTCCACAGCCCTACATGGCTCCGCAGCAACCGATGTATCCACCTCAATACCAAGCTCCTGCGTACCCAGCCCCGGGATACCAGCAACAACCTTACGGACAACCGCAATACCCACAAGGATACCCAGCTCCGAGCTATGGTTATCCGCAACCCGACCCATATGCCGCGCCTGCGTATCCTGCACCCGCTCTTCCACCTGCAGGTGAATACGGTGCTCCGAATCCCTACGAAGAAGAGGATGAGGCTGGCGACAGCGCGGCTCCACAATATTCTCCACGCGCGGAGGGTGGACCCTACGGATCTTTCAAAAGAAGACCACGCAAAAAAGCTGCGGGGAGTGCTGGGATAGCTCTCTTACCCCTCGGAGCCGGCCAATTCCAAAACGGCGATACTCTCAAGGGCATCTTGTTCCTTGCAGCTGAAGCGGGTCTTGTCGGCTATGGGGCGTACGTGAAGTTTAAGCTACTACCAAGTGCAAAAGCACAATTTGAACTCGATAGAAAAAGCGAATTGGATAACAAGGCAGCACAAGAAGATATTGATGCAAAAGAACTCGAACGGGCGATCTTTATCAAAAAGTCTGATGATATTGCTTTGTACACCTTTTTGGGTGCCGGCGGGGTGTATGTCGTCGGTGTTATCGATGCTTTTATCAATCTAGACAAGAAAAAAACAAGCCGACGTGCAGACCTTACTCAACCACAGCAAGAACGAAAATTTGATATTGGCCTCCAGCCGCAGTTGAATGGCGTGGTGAACTTGAAAGTCAGCTGGAAACTTGATTAGACAACCCTGTGAGCTTTTCATAGCAAAATTATTGGAAGTGTTCGCGGCACCTCTGTTGTTTGCATCATAAGATTTACAGAGCTAACAATTCGCTATTGATGGCACGAACCTCATCGAAGAATTTCTGAACACCAAAGCCACCCCATCCTTGCGATGCTTTTGCCTCAACATTGCGATTGAACTCATATGCAAAAATAGGATTGTAGATTCCCGCAGCGGTGCGCAGATCTCCGCGCTGAAGTGCCGCAGCGAACTCTCCGAACGATTCGCTTTGGCGGATCCGCTGAGCTGTGCGTCTGTCTGCCTCAGCCATTGCCTGAAAAAAGACTTTTCGCAGGTCTTTCTTGCTGGCAATTCCGAGCAATTCCCAAATTGATTTGTTAAATTCGCTACACGGCAAGATCGCCTGACCAACAAGAAGTTTGTCGAACTGAGCCACTTGCGTTGCGTCTTTCCCTTGCAAGGATGCATTTGGCTTCAATGCATAAACAGGATGCTCGCCAGTATAGAAAGATGGAACCAAGTTATTTTCGCCAAAATAGCTGAGAAGTTTTCGCGCGAAAACAAGACTCTCTTTTTCGGAATTTATTGCACCTGTGACGATTGCTTTTTGCAGATAAAATGCCTGTCCTAAGGCCAACGACATTCCACACGCATTGGTCGCAGTGGCTGCACTCAATGCGGCAGTCGCGAGTGGTCCGCTAACAAACTCCTGAGGTTTCTCTTGCACACGTTTTACAACCTCAGATGACCCTAGCAGCAGAACACACTGCCCCGCTTTCGGATGAGCGGGATCCTCTGCCAATGGAAAATCTTGCAGACGAATTCTTTGATTGAGTGGAATTTGTGCGCGTTTGCTCGCGCATCCGGGATCTGCAATGTCCACCGGAGTAGCGGGTTCCTTGGGTTCTCCGAAACAACCCACACCCACCAAAATATCCTGACCCACCCGCACTGTGGTTGCGCCTTGATGAAGAAGCTTCGAAGGGAGAGTCGCAAGATAAAACCTGTCGACGCCATTGCGAAACCAATCATCGGAGCTAATCGATTTGAAGTTCGACTTTCTCGTGCACTGAGCGAGCAAAAAAGCGCACGCGACAATCGAAAATTTGCCGACACAGCTGAAGCGGTGGCGCAATGAATTCACTTTTTATCCTCCGCACAGCTGAGCGAACCCGAAAGAAGTTGCGTATAAATATCTCTGATTTTTCCTGCACCACCAGGCGATGATGAATCAGTTGCCGTTGGCGAGGTTCCGTCGGCTGTCCCCGAGTTGGGCTGTGGTGCTGGTGCTGTTCCGCTCGGAGAATCTGGGTTGCTCTTCTGAGGAGTAGGAATCCCGAGAGCCTCGGGCTTTCCTCCATCAAACGGAATATCGGGAGGAGCTTCTCCCCTCTGCCCCTTCCCTTCGTCCAGGTCAGAGCCCGGAGCTGGCGTTGATGTAGGTGAACCACCTGCACCCGCAGGCACGGGCACTGGATCGCTTTTTCGGGTGCAGCCAACCCCCACCATGAGAGCAACCCATCCGACCTGCACGACCCGCTTAAAAATAGTGTCTGAAGCCCACATCGCAACCTCTTCAAAGAGAGTTTGTGTTTGCCTTCAGTCCACCACAAAATGCATGTGCTGGGCCAATCTACAGTCACCCCATTGACAGCCGATGAGCTCTTCGGAGAACACCTCGTACAGGTCCACATAACAGCTATTTGGAGGCTTTCGATGCAACACGGTACTCACCTGTTGGACGCTCTTTCGCTCGGCAAGATTGTGCAAATCCGTGAGCGCATTCTCAAAGCACAGGCCGATGGCAAAAAGGTATTTCGATTTGAATCGGGGGATCCCAACTTTAGCTTGGCACCTCACGTCACGGCAGCCCTGAAAACGGCCGCCGACGAGGGCAAGACTCACTACATTCCAAACGCAGGCATTCCAGAGCTGCGCAAGGCTCTGAAAACCAAACTCGCAGAGAAAAACGGCATCAATCTTCCATCAATTGAAAATGTTTTTGTGACGAATGGTGCAATGCACGCCCTGTTCTGCGTGTTCCAGTGCTTGGTCCAACCGGGCGACGAAGTCATTGTTCCGGATCCGATGTGGACTGAAGTGGTTGAAAACATCAAGGTGGCACGTGGCGTTCCGGTTGCAGTTCCCCTGCGCGAGGAATCTGGATTCCAATATCTTCCGGGCGAAATCGAAAAACGCATTACCGAAAAAACACGCGCAATTTTCCTCAATACTCCGCACAACCCAACGGGCGCAGTGTTGCCAAAAGCAACTTTGCTTGAAATCATTCGCATGGCCAAAGCGCGCAATCTGTGGATTGTCTCGGATGAAGCTTATGAAGATGTGATTTACGCACCCAACAAACACATCTCTTTGGCATCCCTTGCACCCGAATACCAACACCGCATCGTTTCGGTTTTCAGCTTCTCTAAGAGCCACGCCATGAGTGGCTTGCGCACGGGCTATCTAACAGCCACCGACGAAACCCTGATGGAGCGCCTGCACAAGGTCATGCGTTGCAGCATCAACGGCGTGAACAGCGTTGCACAGTGGACGGCAATTGCTGCTCTACAAGGCGACCAAACCTATGTTTCGCACATGCTCAACCAGTACCAAACCCGCCGCGATATTATGGTCGAAGCGCTCGCTGGTATTCCTGGTCTGAAAGTTTTTGTCCCCGAAGGCAGCTTCTTTGTGTGGGCAACGCTGGATAAAAGCATTTATGCGCGGCTGGGTGTTAAAGATGCCGACGAGCTATCGAATACATTGGCTGAAAAGGGCATGGGCAGCTCGCCCGGCGACGCCTTCGGACAAACCTGTGCCGATGCTATCCGCTTTTCATTCAGCTGCAGCACAGAAATGGTAAAAGAAGGATCACAAGTCCTGCGCGCACTGCTGACAGGCGGCTCACTGCGCTGATCACAAAATCAGCGTCACCCATTCAGCATCAATAAGGAAAACTCAACACATTTGCAGCACCGGCAACTGCAGATGTCGTTGATTTATTTTCGTACTTATTCTTTCTATTCGTATTCAAAGCATTCAAATCAACCCGACCAGCACCAAACTTACTTTGGTAGTCGGTACTTTTATACGCAGCTTCCTGCAGATAGGTTTTGAAGGTTGCCTGATTCACCGGGTAGTTACTACTTGCAACCAATTTCAAGATTGCAGCTACGCCTGAAATGTAGGGTGTTGCCATGCTCGTACCATCAAGAATGGCAACGCCCTCGTATTCTGCAAACTTCGTCGTGGTCGGATATGTCGATAGAATTCGACTCCCGGGTGCGGAGATATCGGGAGCCTGTCTGTATTCCCCAGTCGCCGATGTTGCGCTGGCGAAGTTAGAAAAAGTTGAAGCCTTTTCGGCAAAGTCGTTCGAACCGACACACAAAACATTTTCAGCAGCGCAAGGAAGAACAGTGTATGCGCTAAATTGCGTATTCCCTTGCGTGCAATTTCCACCCAAGGCACATGATTCATTACCGGCAGCGGCAACAACAATAATTCCTTTATCAATGGCTTCTTGAATCACAGGATCTTTAAGCGACTGGGACTTCAAGCAATCGTACTCGGATCCGCTGCCCAGACTCATTGAAATAACGTCGACGTTCTTTTGCGTTGCCCAGCGGATGCCACGATTCATTGCAGCAGTTGAACCCGAGCCATCATCGCCCAACACCTTAATTGGCACAATTTTAACTTTGAATTTGCCGGCCACACCCAAGATATTCGTGTACATTCCGCTCGCTTTTCCCTTGCCTTGTCCAGCAATAATTCCTGCGACGTGAGTTCCATGCCCCTGATTATCGGTGACTTCAGAAACCCCATTTTTACCGGTGAGCGCATTGTAGGCGAGGTCTTTGTCAATCACGTCTTTTAAATCGGGATGATTCACATCAACTCCCGTATCAAGCACAGCCACCCGCACGGTTTTTCCTGCCGCATTGGCTGCACTCAGCAGCTCAGCTTCTGCAGCATCATAGTGGGTTTGATTCAAACTCCACTGCTCGTTTGAATCGTAACTTGGCGCGAATTCGGCTGTGAGACCATCGGGCCGTCGCTGCGTGAGCAAAGTGTCGAACTGCAAAAAACCGGAAATCTTTTTGAATTTATTCTTCGTCAGGTCAGGAGTGGGCGATTTCACTTCGAGGGCTTCATGAATAGAAGTTATTGTGCTTGAGCCAAGCAAACCGGCGCCCCGACCACCTTCTTTAAATAGAGTTCCAATCACGCGCGAGCCAACACCCAAACCGTTGGCAAATTTTCCATCGATCTGCAAAAAGCGAATGGTGTCGGTACCGCCATCTGCAGAATCCACAGACTTAAGCGTCAAGACATCGGGCTTAACAAAGGTCTTCAGCGCGCCATTCCAGGTCGATAAAAGCAACGTGTTATCCCAATCCGCAACCCGATTTGAAACCTTTACCGACATCTGACCCTTGGCATGATTCGCTGCACAGGCATCTGAACTTTGCCCAGCCAAGCGCTCGACATCAGAAGCAGCAGAAACCTCGCAGCAACTCTGAATCAAAGCGGCAAGCGCAATACATCCCGAGCCACAGATCAACCAAAGCCGCTGCCGTTCCGAGAGTGCTCGGCGGTTCACTTGTTTTGATGATTTACTCATAGTCCGACTCCTCAGAAACCGGCGCCTTGATCAAGGGCTTTTTGCCATGGATTTTTTTTGTATTTGGAATTGCTCGTGGCGTGTCGAAAGTAGCCTCTTGCTGGCCAAGCATCCACCCAACCTGCAGCACACCAGAACGGGTTAAATAGGAACGTTTCTGCAAAGGAGATGTGTTTGATGTGCAATCAAAACAACCACTGCCAAGCTGAAGGTTGACCCCAACAAGAATGCCGTTGCTTGCTGGTGTAAAGGCTAGCCCCAACTGCAATGAAGTCTTCTTGTGTTTGTCGACTGTGTAGTTCACTTCCCCAACACTTGCGCCGTCCGCAATTTTAACTTTGGAATTCTTCATTGTGTTTGAGATTGCAGTCGAGAAGTTCATGAGTCCTGTCAAAGAAAACGATTTCGACAACCCAAAACGGCCACCCACGCCAAGTGTTGCGTGAGTGAACTTGAACGAACCTTCGGTCTTGTAGCCCTCTTCCGTTGCCGATTTTGCAAGGCTGCTCTGCACGACCGAACATCCAAGCAAAGCCTCAATTTGGCCCAATTGAACAAGACCTACATCGCCAGCAAACCCGTAAACAGGACCAACAAAGGACGCTTGTTCAAAGCTGTCCCCCGCTGAAACTGCGCCGCCGGTAAGTTTGCTTGGGTCGTCGCGATAGCTCAAGACCTCGTAACCACCCAGCGCCCCCAATTGCAAACTCATTGAGTACGCAGTGGGAGAAAGAAGCAACAGGATGGATGCGAACAAAGTTCGCTTTGCGTTGCAATTCATTTCAAGTTTAAATCGATCATTGCGAAAATTTTTCATTTTAAAATCGCCTCAATTTCTTCCCCGCTAAAATAACTCTTTGCCTTTCAAACAAGCCAACCTGCCCCGCACGAAAACGCTCAGGCTTTTGACACTGTCAAACCCTTGCGCAGATCCACTCCCGCGATTTCAGCTGGTTGGAATTGGTCGATTTCTTGCATCCGATCTTCCAGGCCGTGCCGTGGAATCGACTGCAGTGGCCGCTGCAACATGTGTGCGATGGAATCGTCTTTTGATGAAAAGGTGATTGCAAATGGTTTGCTTAAACAGATTTCCTCAACTCAACTCTGTTCTTGCTCTCGTCTCGACGATCTGCGCTACCGCCTGCAGCAGCTCAATTCTGCAAAGGCAAAATATGAGTCCGGCGCCTGCGGATGCCAGCGAGCAAAGCCCAAAGGCAAAACCGCTGAGTTCGTCGGCAAATGCTCGAAAGGAATCTGCAGACATCATGAATGTCGCCGTCTTAGGCGATTCCCAGTCGACAGGTGGCTATGGCAACCGACTTTCGGAGCTGATCCGTTTTGCATCCAAACAACGCCTTGTTTATTTTGCGGCCGCAAGCTCAAGCCGGATCAGTGGATGGCTCAATGGAGGTTTCACACCAATTCCATCCAACGGGTACTTCGGCTGCGACTCTGGAAGTGCCCAACGCAGCTGCACGCCGACCCTGCAGGCAGGCCGCAAGACAGAAGCAATTGCAACAATCCTCGCAAATCATCCCGCTGTTGATTTGTATCTTGTCACTCTTGGCGACAACCATTTCTTCGACCCCGCATCAGTAAACTCTGAGTTGCCACGCCTGATCAAAACAATCCTCGGCTCGGGTGCAAAATGCGCGTTTGTGACTCCAACCGAAGGCCTTGGTCAGTTTGCAAACAAACTCACCTTAATCGCAAACCTCAAATCTGCGGTTAACTCTGTGAAGTCGGAAATTGGCAAAACCTGTACCCTCATCGACAGCTACACAGTGGGAGGAGATGTTCTTCGGACTGATGAAGATCTGTATGTCATGCGCAGTGCTGTTTTGGCAGATCCGATGCGTCTTCATCCGCAAGGAGTAGGAGCCAGGCTTTGGGCCGAGCGGGTTTTTGATGCACTTTTGAAAAATGAGCTGCTCACTCGTCAGTAATGCGAGTTGCTTCGCCAATCAGCCTTTCCAATGCTGTATAGCGCTTCAAAGCAATTTGAGTCGCGACTGCTTTTTTCAAAGCCCACTCCTCGCCCACGACGAATGCGTGTTTACTTGCGCGAGTGAGCGCGGTGTAGAAAAGATTCCTGTCAAGCATCGTGTAGTACGAGCTGAACATAGGAATTACGACCAACGGGAATTCCGAGCCTTGTGATTTGTGCACCGTCATCGCGTAGCAAAGGCTGAGATCATCAACTTCTTCATCTTCTAGGCGAACGATTTTGTCATCAAAGGCAACATCAATTTCAACCTTTTTTTGCACGACTCGAATCGCGCGAATAAAACCAAGGTCACCATTAAAAACATCTTTATCATAATTGTTGCGAGTTTGAATGACTTTGTCGCCAACTCGAAAGACCTGATCGTCGTCTCGCTTGGATTCATCTTTATCAGGGTGAGGAGGATTCAACTCGGCTTGCAACAAGCGATTAATTTTCTCCTGCCCTGCCTCACCCCGGCGCATGGGAACAAGAATTTGCACATCTTTGATGGCATCAAGCCCATACATCTGCGGAATAGTTTCCTTCACCAAGGGCAGCAGTAGCTCAGTGAATGTTTGAATTTGGCAAGGTAACATCACCAAAGAATTTTTTGCAAGCAAATGCGGAGTTCGACTGGTCATACCAAATTCTGGTTTGCGCCCTTCGATAATTGCACGCGCAGCCGTGGGAATGGGACTTTCGCTTGATTGACGAAAGATTTTAGTCAATCTGCTGACCGGAACTTCACCGGATGAAATGATATCGCGTAAACAGTTGCCGGCACCAACACTCGGGAGCTGATCCACATCTCCAACAAGAATCAAACGAGTCTGCGGCGCCATTGCCTCCAATAGGCTGTTGAACAGATCGAGACTCAGCATTGAAGCTTCATCAACAATCACGACATCAACATCTTTAAGCGCTCCTTCGCCCCCTTCAGAAGTCCCGTCTTCGCCCTGACCAATCCGCAAAGTTTTGTGCAGGGTGTATGCCTGCGCCTCAATAGACATGGTCATACGCTTGGCTGCGAGTCCGGTTGGAGCACACAGCACCACGGTTCTCTTAAGTGCCTTTTGGACCCGATAAATCGCTTTCAGAACAAAAGTTTTACCGCATCCGGGCCCGCCGGTGAGAACCATAAAACGAGATCCGATAGACATTTCGACCGCTGCAGCTTGCTCTTCTGAAAGCTTGTTCCACGGAATGTCAGGAACAAGCTCAGAAAGTGTTACTTCACCTGCCCGGTATTTTGCTTCAAAAGGGTCGTCGCCAATTCCTGTCTTGCGCAGCAATCGAGCACATTCCCCTGCTGTTGAATTCTCCAGAGCATAGACTTCTGGCAAATAAAACAACGGCTGATTGAGTTTCTCGTCGGTGGGTTGTCCTTCGGGCAAACGCAACAAAAAACTTGCAATGCCCTTATCACGATTTTCCTTATAGATTGCACGCAGCTCAGCAAGCAAAAACTCGAAAGTGAATCGTGCGTCGCGTTTCGCACCAAGAACTTCGCGCGCACCTTCAATGAGAACATCGCGAGGTAAGCAACAGTGGCCATCATCGTGAGCTCGCTCAAGGGTGTATACAAATGCTGCCTCTAATCGAAAGCGCGAAAGCGGATCTATCCCAAGTTTCAGTGCGATGGCATCGGCGCGGAGAAAGCCAACATTTCGAAAATCAGAGATCAACCGATACGGATTTTCTTTCAATAAATTTATTGCGTCTGAGCCGTATCGTTCATAAATGCGATTGGCAAAATTAGGCGGAATGTTGTGTTCATGGAGAAACACCATAATCGAACGGTACACTTCATCGCCAGTGATGAGGGAGATCACCTGTTCAGCTTTATCTCTTTTCGCCTTAAAAAAGGCGTAAACTTTTTCTTTTTTTCCTTTGCAAACCTCAACCAGTTCATCGATAGTTCGCACGTCGAGAGCTTCAAGAAATTTCTTGGCTGTAACTTCGCCAACACCCTTAACGTTATTCACAAGAAAAGGGATCACACCGGTGAGGGTCGGCGGACGAAGGGGTTCGCTATAAAGAACCTGGAATGTCTCGCCGTACTTCGGAGATTGTGTCCAATCGCCAAAAAGCTTGTATTGCTGCTGTGAATCGAACTTACCCACCGTAAGCGTCTTTCCGCTTGCTCGAAAACGCTTAGCCGACTTGGAATCGACAAACTCCGCAACCACAAAAGCGCCATCTTGTGAAGCGAAAATAATCTTAGACAACAGCGCGGTGAGCTCAATCGACACACAAATCCCCTTTTTCTGAGGGGGGAGCTTGCACTCGATCTGAAACTATGGCAACTAGGGGGGCGCGTCGGGGCTTAGCGCAGTGGTAGCGCATCTGTTTTGGGAGCAGAGGGTCGTGAGTTCGAATCCCACAGCCCCGACCATCCTTTTTAAAAGCCCGCTCTTACAGGTTTTTTTATTTTCCGCTCATCTTTTGACCTGGCTCCAACAATCTTTGGAATTCAATCATAGCTGCCTGATTTCAAGACAAGACCGACTTCTTCCGAGAAATCCTGTATTTCGGTGATGCTTCTAACCAGCGGATCGCTGCTTTTTTTCATTGCTCCCAGGTAAGACCAATACATTGCATCCCATTCCACACCGCACTGCCGCTGCTGGCCATAGGCCCTGCGTCCATTTCGCACATGTGTCGCAACCGACCACTTTATGCCCGGGGTTGTGCATGGGTTCGAGCCACCTGCGAGATAGTTGCAATTGTTCTCGGAGGACACCGTCCACCACCAGAGAGTCGAGGCCCAATCTGGTCCGCCTTTCATTCCCCAAACTCCAAGCCCCTTGCCATTATTATCCTGAGCCCAGGAAAACCAATCGCCAAAGACAAGAACCTGGAAAACTCCCACGCAAACTGAACTTCCGCAATAACCGGCGCGAAAAAGATCGGAGCCGCTCCACTTACGCTTACCAATTTCTGCCCATGGGAATCCACCGAGTGCTGTCTGGTAGGTTTCGTAGTCGGCAATGGTTGCGAAAAATGCGAGCGGATGCACACCGCCTGCAACCATGTTGCGCAGCATTGTAACAATTCTTCGCCCAGCAATTGTTGTTTGCGCGCTGCCATTGCCAGCTGTTTCGAATTGGCTCGTGCGTTGAACGATTTTTTTCAAAATCGGCATTGAGACGCGGGCGAAGTCTGGCATCGACTCCTTACGTCGCAAATCCTGCGCCTCGCCCGAAGTTGGACAGCCCGTTGTACTGAAGTCTGATTCGGTTTGGACTTGCGGTTTGCATCCTGCAAATGAAACGAAAGCAACACCCAGTGCAGTCGCAAGAAACTTCTTCATTCCAGAATTCCTCAATCGTGATATTTTTCAGCGCTCAGTCATCATACCGCCTGCGCCGCTGAGTCCCGAAACCGAATCCTTGACGCCCTGACTTCACAAGGTAAAATATTGACTCTGATTCTAAGGTTGTTATCAAACGCACAAACAATCTTTTGTCAGAGATGGCTGGATTTTATTTACAGGAGATTGCATGAGCGAACACCACGCCGGCATGAGCCACTCCACAACGAACGACAAATGGGAAGTCTATTTTGGTTTAGCCCTCACCATTTTCGCGGCCATTCTCGCCATCAACGAGTTGGGCGGAAGCAAATTCGGTGACGACGAAATTCAGCTCGGCAACGAAAAAACCAAATCATACATGTGGTATCAATCAAAAAGCATCAAAGAGTCTCTTGCAAAAGGGCAATCCGAACTTCTTGACGTCTTGACTCAATCCGGGTCGATTTCTCCCGACAAAGCTCCAGCAATGGTCACTCTCAAGGAAAAAATCAAAGCTGATGTTGCTCGCTATAAGAAGGAAAAAGAGGAGATCCTTAATGGCTCAAAAGCAGTGGGTCAAGAAAACTGGGCTCAGGATGTCGATGGTAAAATGGGCGCCGTGGTTGGTGCAAAAGAACTCGAAAATCTGCAGGCAAAACTCTCCGACGCTGGCGACCGTTTCGACCTTGCAACGCTTTTTTTACAGATCAGTCTCGTGCTCGGTGCAATAGGTTTGATTGTCAAGCGAGAGAGTATTCGACTTTATTTTTTGGTTGGACTTATCGCGCTTGGTAGCACTGGAACTTTTTTCAGCATCCTGGGTTACCGCATTGCCTTATCATCTGGCGGTTGATCTGTTTTGCTGCTTACAGCAGAAGAGAAAAACTCGAATTCACTTGCAGGAATCTTTTTTGCAAGTGCCACAAAAGCAAGTGCTGCCAAAACAAACGACAGAACAACGCATCCCCATGATCCCTCTAAAACATTGAAGCTTGCCGCCTCGCTTACGGGCAAGCTGGAAGCTGAAAAACTCAGCGCAAACCGAACAAGATTCCAGCCAACGTGCAATCCCCAAGATCCACCTAAGTGACCATTCAAAACAAACAAGACGTTTCCAGCAAAGCCAAGAAAAAAGAGAGTGAGAAGAGTTCGCGGCCAAAGAGCTTGGCTTTCCGCAAGTCTGTAGTTCAAAAAATGGGCTGCGGAAAATAATGCGGCAGTGAAGATGAGCGCGGCCCATTGATTTTTTAGAACAGGTAAAAGAATATTTTTCAGCAAAAAACTTCGAAAAAGGATCTCTTCGAGGAGTGATTGGAAGGGCAAAGTCACAAAAAGTATCATCAGGTTCGACTGCAGCGCAAACTGCAACTCGGGCTGCTGCTGTAGGGCAAGACTTAAACCACACAGCGCGAGAAGTATGCCAGTCAAAAAAGCTCTCACCACCGTGACCCACATGCGTGATTCACTCGGTATTGAAAGTGAACTGATAATATTCGCCGCAAAAACCAAACGCGCACCGGAGACGACAAACAACAAAGCAAAGATGGATGCCAAAGCAGGCGGCAAGTAAAATCCAAGCGCGGGAGTTGCAAATGAGAAAAAGTAAAACAATGCTAGTGCAGGCACATTATTCAAACTTAGCTGAATTTTTTGACTTGAAGATTCATTCACTCGACTGCAAGGACCTCAGGTTTCCATGACACGTTCACTCACTCTCATGAAAACATTGTTCGCTGTGGCTGTCTTCTTAGCCGTGTTGGTTCTGACACCTATCGCCCTCAGCCCAGTCCTCTTCAAGAATCTTCAAACGAATGACCAGCTCCAGGCGCCTCCCCAGCGCATGCTTGTTGTTTTTGCGCATACTGACGATGAGGTCACCAACTCAGGCTTAATTCGCCACTTTGCAAGCCTTGGCACGGAGATAGTTCTACTCACCCTGACCGATGGTTCAGCCAATCCAAAATCAGATCTAAACGCCTGTCAGCCAGACGAAAATATAACTCAATGTCGCATTCGCGAGGTCAATGCGTCTGCAGAAATTCTTGGTGTCAAACACGTTGAAACTCCCCTGCTTCCAGATTCCGCGCTCATGGAGCACTTGCCGCAAGCAGTCGTAAACGTTTCAAGGTTGGTCAATTCATTCCAGCCGGACGCCATTCTCACAATGGAACCTTCTGGCCTCAATGGACTCGCAGATCATCAAGCCGCTTTTTTGGCCGTCGCTGGCGCATTAAAAACACTTTCACAAACACCAACGCTTTATCTCTCCAAGCTGCCATGGCCGTTTTCCTGGTTTCTAAAAAGCAAGATCCCCGCACGGTTCGAGAAAAACACAATCGTCTTCCCGACCGACGATACACTGCTCGAAACAAAAGTAGCTGCTGCCTTGAAGCACAAAAGCCAAGCGTCAACCATTCAAGGTCTCACGCTCGGCTTAGGCCCACGCGGTTTGTTTCGCTGGATTAATTTCGAAACTTATTCTGTGCATCCTACTGATGATCTGACGCTTCTCGCGGGCACATATCAATTCCCTTGATGCACAGCTCACCGGGCTTCATCAATTCCCTTGATGCACATCGCGCACGGCTCGTCCTGAGGGATCTGCCATCTGCGAAAAAGCCTTATCCCACTTAATCGCGGTTGGAGTGCTGCAGGCCACACTTGGACCATCGGGAATAAGTTTTATTGCTGCAGGATTCCTGAAATGCGATTCAAAAATTGAGCGGTACCAGTAGCCTTCTTTGGTTGAAGGTGTTTTTTCAGGAAATCGATGATGCGCATTCTTAAACAGAGCGTCGGTCACTTCAAGTTCTGCATGTGCTTTGAGTGAGTCAATCCAACTGTAGCCGACGCCATCAGAAAACTGTTCTTTTTGCCGCCAGAGAATTTCATCCGGAATGAGGCCCTTAAACGCATGTCGGAGAATGAATTTTTCGATTTTGCCTTTGCCACACATTTTGTCAGAGGGGTCGATTGCCATCGCCACATCAAGAAATTCTTTATCAAGAAATGGAACGCGCGCTTCAATCCCCCACGCAGCCATTGCTTTGTTTGCGCGCAAGCAATCGTATTTATGAAGCATCGATAATTTTCGCAAGAGTTCCTCATGAAATTCCTGTGCATCAGGCGCTTTGTGGAAATACAAATACCCACCAAAAACTTCGTCTGCACCTTCGCCTGAGAGAATCATCTTGATCCCCATCGCGCGAATTTTTCGAGCCATCAAATACATGGGAGTTGCCGCGCGGATGGTGGTAATATCAAATGTCTCGAGATGATAAATAACATCAGATATCGCGTCCAAACCTTCCTGCACGGTAAAATGAATCTCGTGGTGAGTCGAACCAATGTGGTTTGCAACTTTGCGGGCCATTTTTAGATCGGGAGAATCTTTGAGGCCCACCGAAAAAGAATGCAGCTGCGGCCACCAGGCGGGCTCCTGACCCTGACTTTCAACTCGGCGCGCACTGAGACGCGCAGCCAGTGCCGAAATAACCGAGGAGTCAACACCCCCAGAGATCAACACACCGTATGGAACATCGCACATCAACTGCCGACGAACTGCGCCTTCAAGAGCTTTTGCAAGCACCTCATCTTGTGCAGGAAGCCAGAATAGTAATGCCCGGGCGGAAATTCCTCGACCGATTTGCAGACATCCACAATCGCTTTGAGCTCAGAAGCAACATAGAGGGTGCCATGTTCATCGCGTCCCATGTAGAGAGGAATGATTCCAAGGTGATCGCGGGCGATCAAATAAGTGTTGCGCGCTTTGTCGTATAAAACAAAGGCAAATATTCCATTGAGGAGATTCAGAAAATCGGCACCCATTTCATCATAAAGGTAAAGCAAGACTTCGCAATCTGACTTAGTTTGAAAATTATGCTTTTGCTTCAAATATTGGGAAGCAAGTTCATTGTGATTGTAAATTTCTCCATTCACAGCAAGCACCGAGCCTGTTGATGCATCGATAAGCGGTTGAGCACCGCTCATCACATCGACTATCGCGAGCCGCTCGTGACAAAGGATTGCCTTGTCATCTGAATACACCCCACTCCAGTCCGGACCTCTGTGGCGAAGTTTTTTGACCAGTGCCAACGACCCGCGACGCAATTTCTGAGGTTCTTCAGCAAGCTCGAGCAGAGCAAGGATTCCGCACATGTTTTTCTCCTAACCAGTAAATGGTTCGCTTGCAGGGTACAGGAGCACACCCAAACACTTCCAACGACGGCCCTCTGACATTTGCAAAAATATCGGAGTGAACGACTTTTATTTTATCATAAAGAACTATAATCATTAATTTTTTCAGTTTTTTCAAGTTTGCTCAATTTTTTCCGAAAAGAGACAATTAGAGTTGGTGTGGCGTGAAATGGCGGGGAGTGGATGAGAGATCAACACAAAAATACTCTCAAAGAAGTGACCCAACATGTCAGGGCAAGCTCTTACCTCGACTACGCATCGTTCCTTGAAGACTGTTTCCAGTGGATCAAACTTCGCTCTGCCAACTATTCGTATATCGCGTTTGCAGACGATCTCGGTTTTTCAAAGACCAACGTTATCCACCTCATGATCCGCGGTAAAAGGCGTCTCAGCCCCAAAGGTGCAGATCGCATCATTCAAGCACTACAGATTAAAAACACCGATCGACTTTATTTTGAAACACTCGTTCGCTACCAAAATGCCCGCTTAACAGCTGATCGTGAGACGCTATTCAGCCGACTCATGGAACTTAAATCCAAAAGCCTTTCGTCGCCGATTGAACAAAGCCAACTCGAATATTATAGCGAGTGGTTTCATCCTGTCATTCGCGAAATGGTTGGAATGTTTGGATTCAAACCCGATCCACAATGGATCGTCAAGCACATTGAACCGCGCGTTTTGCCAGAACAAGCGCGCAAAAGCTTAGCGCTGCTTGAAGAACTAAATCTAATTGAACATGTTCCTGAAACAGGAAAATACAAGTTAAAATCCCAACACGTCACAACCGGCGATGAAATAGCGAGTCACGCTGTAGTTCGCTACCATCAGCGTACAATCGAGATTGGCCGCGAATCGGTGATGAACTTCGACCACAATGAAAGAAATATTAGCTCCGTAACGATGTCCATTTCAGCCGAAACATTCGATAAAATTGCCGTTGAAATTGCCGCATTCCGGAAAAAAATTCTCGACATTTCGGAATCTTCAACCAGTCCAGACCGCGTTTATCAGCTGAATATTCAGCTGTTTCCATTTACAAAGCCAATCAAGGAAGATCCGAAATGAACAAAAAAACAATTCGCATTTCATTCCTTGAAAGTTTGCCTTCTAAAAAAATATTTGCAGCGTTTTTTATCGCGCTCACAACACTTCAGGCTTGCGGTACTGAGACGGGAAATCCAATTATCAAGCGCCCCACAACACCTCGCACGGTGGCGCAAGATACAGTTGAAGCAGACCTTATTGAGTTTGCCGAAAGCTCAGCTGAGTTTGCAGGAAGCACGAATGCCTCGCTCGCCGTTGCCCTTGCTTCGGTTGAAGAGAAAAATTTGCAGTTGGCAGGTTCGGCAAATACCTCGACCACCTGTGTTGGTGGAGGTACCCATGCCGAGGTTTCTTTTCAAAAAAGCAGCACCAGCTCAAACGCATTTAAAAAGGCATCGAGAAAGTCGGAAGTGACAATTGATCGGAAGGTGTCTTTGATTTGGGATTCTCCCAACGGAGGATTGTCTTGCGTCGATGATAATCTCAAGAAATCCGTGCGACTTCTTGGCGGGGCAATTGAACAACGGAAAGGACAAGTCAGTCGAAATATTGTCAGGTCAACAACTTCTGGTGGGCGAAAGAAGAACGAATACACTTCTGCAAGTATGTCCTCCGAGGGTCTCTGGACAACCAACTACAACAGCATTGAAATCAGCGCAGAGAGTGTTTTGATTTCTAAAACGCTCGTTTGGAAGGTAAAAAAGAGCAACGCCATTAGAACAACCGAAGGCGAATCGTTGGAAGAAACTGCAAGCCAGACTGTCGATAACATGCCTATTCAGATGACTCTTGAAAGAAGTCGCGACGCTTTAGCATCGATCAAAACGCGAACAATCAAAAGCGGAACCACACGAACCACCAGAAAAGACCAGAGCGTAGTGGAAACCAGCTTTGATAACGTTGTTTTCAGCGGGCAAGACAGCTGCTTTCCAAGCAGTGGTAAACTCAGTGGTCGTGTCACTCCCGCACCCGGCTCCGGACAATTAGAAGAATCATTTGAGGTCGATTTTTCGGCCTCCACTAATGACATCCCTGAGATTGTTTTTGCAGACGGCGAACGCGTTGAGTTGAGTGGCTTTTGTTTGAATTAAGGGCCATGCGTTTGAATAAAAAAAGGCCCGGAGGCAAACACCTCCGGGCCTTTTTTGACCGCTCTTAGCGGCGTGGGCTTGGACCGCCGAATCCGCGGGGGCCGCGGTCGCCGAAGTCACGGCGAGGACGATCGCCACGCTCTGGCTGAGGACGAGCCTCATTCACTGTCATCGAACGACCGCCCCATTGAGCGCCGTTCCACTTAGAAATGGCTTCCTGAGCTTGGTCGTCAGTGCCCATTTCAACGAAAGCAAATCCCTTGCTACGACCTGTTTCCCGATCGGTTACGATACGAACCGATTCAACTTGGCCACACTCAGAAAACGCCTGCGCGAGCGCCTCTTCTGTAGCAGTATAAGGGATATTACCAACGTACAACTTCTTACCCATGACTTCTCCTTAAAACTCCTCAGCCACTTGGAAGAAGACACGGAATACTGAATGCCTCAACCCAAGAGCGCCGGAAACCTAGCACGCAAAAAAGGACATTCCAAGACCTAATTTGAAGTTTTTTTCACCACACTGGAAGGGTTTGTTCGAGCAGTGTAAGGAGCTCGGAACTTCCGTATTTTACCTTGGGATTATAGTCAGGTGCAGAACTTTTTTGGTGCCGGGAATCAATCAAGACAGCCAGGTCATTTGGATCGAGTCGAGTTCCTTGCTCGAGTGCGGACTGAAGGAGAATTCGTGCAAGGAGCTCTGCTCCGATTTTGTTCGCGCCAAAGCCTGTGCCAAAAAAACTCTCGAGAAATTCGGCTTTTGCTTCTGCGGTTGGATTTCTTTGCGCCTGAATCAAGCGGGGCAGAACCTCATTTGCAATATAATGACAGTAAAAACTCCCCCACGAACTAATGATGGTCTGACACGAAGATTGATAGCTTGTGCCAGCAAGGGCCGCTGGCACGCCCGCGGGAATAACCAAGTAGGGAAGTCCAAACGTGTTGTCGAAGGTCGAAGTCACCTTGGCGACCGCGCTCCAAACAACCGCCTCAGATGTTGTTCGATTATCAAACAATCGATCCAAGAGTGCTGGTGCAATTCCCAGAACAAGCCGCCCTCGGAAGCCTCCTTCAACTTCACCCCTGTATTGCTTCGACAGCGAGAGTCCTGAAGCGACCGGGCCAAGAACATTGTATGCCTGGTTAATAAACTGCTCGAGATGACTGCCCGAAGGTGAGCTGCCTTCAAGCTCTTGGCTGTACCAATACAAGGACTGTTTTCCTGTCCGTGCAGAAATGTCGCTCACAAATCCGCTGCTCCGTGCATTGCGATCCGAGACGATTCCAAACCAGCTTGCTTGTTGAAAAGACCAACGCGTAAAGAATCCATCGTTGCTCGGTCGTGCGACATTGTCGGAACTTGAAACTCGGTAGGATTCACGAAACCAATTTTCCGATAGGGAAAAACCAGCTCGCGGGACGAGTTTGATTTGAAAATTGCTTTCGGCAATTGAGCTTCGCGCGCTTGCACTGAGCAGACGCACAACCGGAGGGTTCTTTTGATCAGAAGTTTCACGCGCAAGTCGTTCAGCCAAAGTAAAATTGTGCAGCGTGCGAGAGTTTTGAAAAAAGCGACCAAGATCATTTCGCGATGAAAGCAGCACCGCGCGCCCAGAGACAGCCTGGAGGTAGGCTTCTTGTGCCAATTCGTTGCGCAGGTCAAATTGAAAATCTGTGAAAAATTGTCTGCGCCCTGTGCGCGCTTCGTTCCAACTTACCGAAGCATCGAATCTGAGCTCTTGATCTGTAAACTGAAAACTCTTTGCGCTAGGCTGTTTTATTTTTCTTATTTCATCCTCGCTCAATTTCTTGAGCATCGCCGTCATCGCATTGGTGGTTGTGTCCTGCAGCTCCTCGGGCTTCAACGAAACCTGATTGACAAGCGAAAGCAAACCATCATCCCGCTTTCTCATGTCGGCATCAAAAAGAAGATTTGCCTGCTGCTCTTGATCCGAGATGGTTATGGCGGAAGACGACTCTAAGCCGCGCAAAGGACCTCTGAGTTGAAGGCCTCCGCTGCTATTTCCAGAGAAACGGGCGTTGGCGATTTTTTTAAGTTCACTCACCTGCTGCAAAGTTGAAAGGGGAATCAGTGTGTAACGTGTCGAAAAAGACGCCGTTGCATTGGCGCCAACATTTGCTGACCTTTCGCTTTGCTCAAAGAACCGAACTCTGAGATAATTGCCATCGACCTTGAAAATATGCATTTCAAAACGCCCGTTGACGAGCAAATTTGCGCGCAGGCCTGTTTGGCTGTGACCAATCAAACTGTTCCCCAAAAAACTCTCAATGTCCCGACCCGCTTGAAAAGCACCGCGCAAGAAGCTGCCATCAATGGCAGTCATGACTTGAGCTTCAATGGGAATAACAACAAGGTCTCCGGTTCGCATTTTGCGGGCATTTTCGATCGTCAAAGGCAGGTCCAGAAAAGACACAGGCGGCACTCTATTGGCTTCGTCTTGATTTTGAAAATGGCGATAAATTTCAACCGAACTTTGCGCCGCTAAATCTAAATGAAATGGAAGAATTTTGTCCGAGAGACGAATTGGTCGAGGGCTAAGTCGGTTGACGATTGTAAATGCCTCACGCCTGATAAACCCACCCTTGCCGTCGCTTTCCGGTTGCATATTAAATCCGTATTGAGCGGACGACATTAATGAAGAGAAAACACTCTTATCCGCAGAAAATTCATTTTGAGGTGAAGGCACAACGATGTTTCTATTGCCCAAGAGCGTATTTAAATCCGCAGATTCAGCGTGAGAAGAATCATTCGAAATTGCCATTGAACTGCGAACGTAGTCGCGCGGTTGGTTCGCGAGGCTTGCGGGCACAAAGCCACCGATCATTGGTCCTGATTTTTTTATGCAGCTGATGGTAGCAGGAAAGACCACTACCATCAGCATTGTTAAATTGATTCGCAACCGGCTCATTTGCATCTCCGCTGGCACATCAATACAAGACCAACTTGCGTGAGCAATCCCAACTAAAACGCCGCAAGGATGCCGGCGTATATATAAACCGTCAGTGTATTTAATGGCGTTGGTGCTTGATCCTCAGCAAATTGAAAGCTGCCCTTGTCGGAGCCTATCTGGCCGCCGCCAAGAATCGTGAAATTTTTTCCAAGATTGATTCCCGCAGCAACTTCGCCACCCATGCGAAGGTATTTAAATGAACTGGAAAGATTTATCGCACTCGACTTGACGGTTAATGAAGAACTGATTGGAAAACCAAAGACCGCACCGCCACGACAAAACAATCGGCTCGACAGGCAGGTGGTCGTTAAAAGCCCTGGATGGATTGTCAACTCCATAAATTTTGCGCTGACTGTATACGTGTCGTTGTCTGGAAGGGTGGTTTTCCCTCCTGTGGTTGCGCTTAGCATCCCGAGTCCCACGTCGAAGGCAAATGGCTTGCGGAAATTGTAGCGAAGGTTTGCTCCAGCAGAAAATCCAAGTCCACTGAGGCCGTTCACATTCTGCGGTTGGCTGCCGTCATCTGCAGCCTGATCCCCAAGATTTGGCGAGAAGGCCTGACGGAAGGTGAGAAGCCCCAATTCTCCTTGCACACCTACCTGCAGTTTTTTTACTGATCCTCCAGACGAGGAGCCGAGAGTAGCGAGCGTTCCTTGAACTCTGGGGCAGTGCCCCATGCGTCCAGTCATCTGCGCGAATGCTTTTCCGCCACTCACTTTGGTTATCCGAAAATTGAGAGACTTTCCGGACAAGGTTTGAACCTGATAAGCGGCGCCCTTCCTCAACTCGCTCGAGCTTGAAATCAGCAGATTGCAACCTTTTTGCTTTAAAACTTCGAATTCGTCGGCACGTGCATTGGAAAAACCGAACAGACAACACACGAACGCAATCGCCCGGAGCAGAGAGCGGAAAAAGCCTGCGCGATGGGTTTCTGATGGATTCACGTTCATTCGACTCCCTGACACCCCAAACCGGTGTCCAGCAACTATCGGAGTCGACCGATATCACTTGAGTAAAAATCGATTGCGTCACAAGTTTGCCAAGGCCACAAAATGAGGTGAATTATCAGACCACACGGCTCGGATAGACGAGACGCTGAGCGGTCTGTGTTCGTTTTCGCGTCTCAATGAGCTGGACCAAAGCCTGCTTGGCCAGTGGCAGCTGACCACGACGGACAAAATCCGCAACGCACAAACCGCCCTCTTCGCCTAGGGGGGTGAAAAGTAGGTCAAGGGCATCCGAATAATTGATTCCCACGTGGTGCATCGCGAGCGAGACAGCTTCTTCAAACTGTCTCTGAAATGCTACTTCTTCAAGGCGCGTGCGTTTGTAAGTCATTGGAATTCCCACCGGCGCAAACCCTCACAACTGCGGCTACCCACCCAGCAGCCGAACCCAAGGGATGATTTCGGACAGAGTTTCCAAGAATTGAATCATACCTGTTAATTTCTATTATTACTTAGACTTAGAGTGAAAAATGAAACTTTGAAAAACGAACGCTGTCCACAGCAGAACTCCGACTCCAAGGTGAACGAGCTGCATCCAAATCGGCGCTGCCAATGCAACATTCGCAAATCCAAGACCTATTTGCAGCAGAGTGAACGAAGAAACTGCCCAACTCAATTTTGCGAAAGTAGAGTCATCATGAAAGTTTGCCCAATGAGTCTGCAGCCAGAGCAGGTAGCCTCCGGCTGCAACAGCCAGAAATGGATGAATAATCCGCAAGCGAAGTAAAAAAGGAACATCGCCGTCGACGTAGGCTTGCAATGGCAATGCACCCACAGCGCTGTAGAGAGTGTCTCCGAGCGCAGCAATTGCACCCGACATTCCTGCCAATATCAGCAGCAGCGCGCCAAAGAGTGGCAAACGAAGAGTCGACAAATCCGCGCGAGAAAAACAAGTGACTGAATGGGAATGAGGATTGGGCGACGAACGCCAAATAACCAAACTCAGCGCGGCAAGAAGAGCAAACGTATTGGCAAGATGAGCGGACATTGAGAAGACACGCTTGAGCGAAGCGTTGTGTGCGACAAGCTCAAACAAAACCAAACCTGCACCGATGAGCGCTTCTGCGAGAATGAAGCCCAATGACCAATTGGCTGCACTGCGCAGACCATGGCCTTTCGGGACAACCCGACGCGACATGAAAAAGAGAATGACAACCAACGCCAGAGAAACACCACTTGTTAACCGATGGGTGAGTTCAATGATTGTTTCGAGCGCGGCCGCGCGCGGCACCACGGTTCCGTTACAAAGGGGCCAGTGATCGCCGCATCCAGCTCCAGAGCCAGTGGCACGCACAAACGCACCCCAAAGTATGACGAGAATCATGTAAATTAAGGTCAACCAGGCCATCCGCCGGACCAAACGCAGGCTCATATCGCCTCCCGGATCTTTTCAACCGCAGCACAAGCAGCCCTTAACAGCACCTCCACCGAGAGAGCAAGCTGCGACATTTTCCCGGCTCTAATGATGGGTTGCCGCCCTCAACGAGCGTCTGGTATTTTCATGACAGAACAATTGTCCGAATTTAGATGGCAGGTTTGCACCCATGAAAATAGCACAGCTAGTTCCGTTGAACATTGTTATGCTCACACTCGCAGCGATTGCAGGCTGCCGCCGAGTGGACTCTGCTGAAAGTTCAGCCATGGCAACCAAACCCTCTGAACTTTTTTCAACGGACGCAAAAAAACGCTGCAACGAGCGTGCAAATCAACTTCCGTTGAACAGCGCGCAACAATCCAGCCTTTGTGATGGGGCGAGCTCAAGTGCTCCGGTCGATTGTTTCAAAAGAAAAACCGCACAGGGAGCTTCACCTGACAGCGCGGTCGCGCAATGTCGTGGTGTCCGCTGACGGGCAGGCAACAGTCTCAATCCAAAGATCCGTCCAAAGATTTTCTCCAGACAAAGACAGCATTGCCGTTGCATTGCTGACTCTATTTTCGGCAATAATCTCCCACTCTCCAAACACATCGATCGACTGTTCTTGCTGTTGGCATTCAATTGATTCGCCGATTAGAAATGCTTTATAAAGTAACACCTTCCCCTCGAAAGGACTCCCAAACGGAAGCGTTCCCGAATGAGCAAACGCAACACCCCC
The DNA here is from genome assembly GCA_009918675.1 of bacterium. Lineage (GTDB taxonomy): Bacteria > Bdellovibrionota_B > Oligoflexia > Silvanigrellales > Silvanigrellaceae > RFOM01. The sequence continues at coordinate 56,091 of RGDM01000006.1, read as the reverse complement.
TGCCTGACCGCGAAACTGTAATTGCACTTCTGCCGCACTCGACTTTCGCGCGAATGCAAGTGAACGGTGAGTAAAAGTTTTTACCCGATGATGCGCGGGAACCTTGAATTTTAATGCAACAGAACAGTTCCGACTCAGGCTTTGACCAGGGCGAGTATCGAGCGGAAGGTCGAGCAACATGTCGGTGAAGTGAATCGTCAGTTTCGATTCATCCACCTCGCTCCTTAAGAGTCCACACTCGCTTCCCAGGGTGTGCAGCGTGGATGTGTCCCATTGTGCCAAACCTTTCGCTGCACAAATCAAATTCGAGAAAAGCAGAGCAAGCAAAGCTAGGCTGGTTGAAAGAGTGTTCTGCAAGTTGATAAACTTCATAACCTTCTCCTCAGTCAATTCCACCTTCAGCAAGATTCTTCAAAATCCTTTTTCCACTTGGGACCCCACCCTTTCGTTCTTATCTGAGTACTCGCTTTTCAGACCACCACTTAGGCTTTACATTTCAATCATTCTTGTTGTTTTTGGGGGAACCTGAAATGAGCATTCTCCAAGGCAAACGTTTGTTGTGCGCAACCGATCTCTCTCATCCTCATCTTCAAACAGAGCGCAACGCGCTGAGGGTGGCGGATCAATTGGGTTGTGCCTTGACATTTCTTCATGTGCTCGAAGACGCGCCTTTATTTCTTGGACCCATGCCCTTCGAAGAGGGGCAAAAATGGGACCAACTTGAAACTCGATATCGCGGCGAACTTCTTGCACAAACACAAATGAAAGCAGAAACAGCACTTGCACCGCTTAGGTCTGAAGATGGACATTTTCAGGTGGTTATAAAACTCGGAAGCGCTGAGAACGAGATATTGAGTTTGTTGGAAAAGGAAGTTTCTCAGTTTGCTGCCGTGATTGTTGGTCGACACCATCATGCAAGATTATTTTCGGCAGTTTTCGGCAGCGTTGCGCAGAGAATCCTTGAGCAAAGCCCCGTTCCTGTTCTCATTCTTCCTCTCACTGAGGCCGGTGAACGTGTGCACTTTAATAACATCGCTCTTGCCACTGCGCTGCGACCCGACACTCATTCAAGCGATCATATTTTACGCGATTTTCTTGAAAATGATCCCAAAAAAGAACGGAAAGCGTTTCTCGCCCACTGCTTTGAGCGAGTGGCACCCGGCTACTCAGGATTTGAAACAACCGATGCCTATGCAACTTATAAAGAGCTTGAGATGATCTATGACCTTGCTGAATCGCGACTCGAACGGGCCGTGCAGGAACGTGCGCGATATCTTTGCGATGAAGGATTCAAGGCGAGCGGACATCTTCTGGTTGGTCAGGCCGAGTATGAGCTACTGAATTTTGTTCAGGACAACAAAATTGACCTGATTATTTTTGGCCGTCACGCCCGCGAGGGCAGACATCGCTTCCAGTTGGGGCGTATGGTAAACAGGTTTATCAGAAAAGCACCCTGCGCCGTTCTAGTGGGATGAACCTGAATGCCGTTAAATCTGATGCAAAAGAAACTGCTCAAGCAAGAAGACATCTTTGCTCATCTCCCTCAATCCGGGCATGTGGTGGCCGCCATGGCTGCAGCCGAGCCGGGAGTTTTTTTTGAGAACATTCACCTTCACGCTGAAAAACATCTTGGCCTAAATATTCATTGCGCCAATCCCACGAAGCCCTATGCCTGCTTCACGGATATCCGTCATTCAGAAAACTTTCATTTCAATGTGATGTTCTTAACTTCCGCAGTGCGCGCATCTCAAGGACATAATTTAGTTCACTACGTTCCCCAACATCTGTCGCGCTGGGCACAAAACGTATCCCGCAGACACACGATCGATGTTTTTTGGGGGACATGCAGTTTACCTAATGAAAAGGGATTTGTGAGTTTGGGCGTGAATGTTTGCTATGAACCAGATCTTCTCCGCAAGGCCGGCAAGGTTATTTTGGAGGTGAATCCAAACATGCCCGTTGTTTATGGAGATACTTTTGTTTCCGTCGATTCTGTGGATCACTTTATCATCAACGATCGTCTATTGCCCACACTCATCAGCGAGCAACCCTCGCAGGAAGACAAGATTATCGCCCAATATATTTCTGAACTTGTGCCGGATGGTGCAACAATTCAGCTCGGAATAGGGGGTATTCCAAATGCAGTTGGCGAATGCCTGACACGCAAAAAAGACCTTGGGATACATACTGAACTTTTCACAGAATCGATGCGAACTCTTTATGAGCATGGAGTGATCAGTGGAGCTCGCAAAACTCTTTGGCCTCGGAAAATGGTTGCAACATTCGTTTATGGCTCGCAAGAGCTCTATAAATTCGTTGGTGAAAATCCGGCACTCGAGCTGCACCCAGCCTCAATTATCAACGACCCCAATCGCATTTGCCGCAACCATCAAATGATTTCTATCAACACGGCTGTTGAGGTCGACATCACCGGCCAGGTCTGTTCTGAATCTATTGGACATCGGGAATTGAGTGGTGTGGGCGGAGCAACCGACACGCACGTGGGCGCTCAACGTTCAGAGGGAGGACGCGGGATCATTGCCCTGCGATCCATGACTTCAGATGGCAAAAGCTCGAAGATCTGCTTCGAACTCAAGCCCGGGGCCAAGGTCTCAATCAGCCGAAATGATGTTGACACCGTTGTGACCGAGTTCGGAATTGCCGAGCTTATTGGCCTCTCCGTTGCAGAACGCGCAAGAGCTTTGATTGCAATCGCCCATCCATCGGCCCGTGAACAGCTGCAATTTGATGCGCGGAATGCTGGCTATATTTGATATTGACCAATGCCGGACCTCTTCGCATTGTCTCGCTTGTATTTCCAACTGGCGTTGCACGGGTCAAGGTTGCTTTCGACCCACCGTTGCATCTGGATGTCGACTCCCTCTCGCTCGCCCCAAGAAATTGCGGTATCATGGCCAATCCCTTCGAGGGAGGGACTTTAAACTTTACTTAAATATATTCTCTGCAAGGAGCGCTGAGAATGACCACTCAAACCGATGGATTGGCAGCAAGCACAAGCTTTGATTCTGGAATCGTTCCGCGCACGAGCTCTCCAGAAGTCGTCGAAATGAGTTGGTTTGCACCGATTTGTTCCGACGATTTTGAGTTTCTGGGAGTCCCGGATTCTCATCTTAAAAGTTCATGGGCCCATACCTCCAAGATAGCGCTTGAGGCTGAGCGGCAGGGTTTCAATAATATGCTTTGTCCGAGCAGTTATCAGGTGGGGCAAGACACTCTCACCTTTGCCGCAGGCTTAGCTCCTCAACTGAAAAAAATGAGCTTGCTTGCTGCCATCCGCTGTGGCGAAGTGCATCCCGCAATGTTGGCTCGCACACTCGCATCTCTCGACCATATGCTCGAGGGCCGTTTGACGGTGAATATCATTTCTTCTGACCTGCCAGGCGAGACACTCGATTCAAAAACGCGCTACGCGAAATCCCGCGAAGTTTGTCAAATTCTGCGCCAGTGTTGGACTCAAGAACAAATCGATTTCCAAGGTGAGTTCTATAAGCTCAATCTGCCCACGAACCCGTGTAAGCCATATCAACAGAATGGCGGGCCGCTGCTCTATTTTGGCGGACTTTCACCCGATGCTCTTGATCTGTGTGCGCGCGAATGTGATGTGTTTTTGATGTGGCCGGAAACAGAAGACAGACTCCGTTCTCACATGCAGGAAATGACTCGACGTGCGGAAACTTATGGTCGGCGGGTTGATTTCGGCCTGCGCGTGCACATGATCGTGCGCGAAACGGAGGCCGAAGCCCGCGCTGCAGCGCAACGTCTTGTATCGAAGCTTGACGACGACAAAGGCAATGAAATTCGCAGCCGTGCACTTGATTCCAAATCTTTTGGTGTCGCCAAACAAGCAGAAATGCGCACCATAGCAGATGATGAAGGCTTTGCTGAAGAATTCCTATGGACAGGAGTTGGGCGAGCCCGTTCGGGTTGCGGCTGCGCTCTTGTTGGAACTCCAGACCAAATTGTTGGTAAACTCAACCGCTATATTTCCATGGGTATCCGTAGCTTTGTTCTTTCAGGCTATCCACATTTCGACGAATGTGGTCTGGTTGGGAAATACATCCTCCCGCGCTTTCGCCGCGGCAAGCTCGCTGAACTGCAAAATCGAATTCCAGCAACACCTCCAAACACCCCGCTTGGCGCAGGAGTCCGGAAATGAATAACGCTGCAATTTCTCCACTCGTTTTTGGTGCATGGCGATTGGCCGACACTCCCGCAGAAGCAAATGCAGATGCCGTTGCACAAAAGATTTCCATGGCACTTGAACACGGAATAACAAGCTTTGATCACGCCGACATTTATGGTGATTACACATGCGAAGAACTTTTCGGCGCTGCAGTTGAAAAGCACAAGCTTCCGCGCAGCAAAATGCAAATCATTACGAAATGCGGAATTAAGCTTATTTCAAAAAATCGTCCTGAGCACGGCCTTAAAACCTATGACACCACGCGTGAACATGTGATGCGTTCAGTTGACAGATCGCTCAAGAATCTCAAAACAGATTTCATAGATCTCTTGTTGATTCACCGTCCAGATCCGCTGATGAATCCTGCCGAGCTGAGCGAGACCTTCAATACTCTGCATAAACAAGGCAAAGTTAAAAATTTTGGAGTGTCCAACTTCACTCCTGCGCAGGTCCGCATGCTGCAATCTGGGATGAACCAGAAACTCGTCAGCAACCAAATCGAATTCTCACTGCTCCACACCGAACCGCTTTATAATGGTCAGCTGGATCAGTGCATTGAGATGGGCATGATGCCAATGGCTTGGTCGCCGCTTGCAGGTGGACGCATGTTCGCGCAAAGCGAAGAGCGCACCCGCAGAGTCCGCGAAACACTCACGCAGCTGGCGGCAAAGTACAACACAGCACAACCGGAAACCATCGCCTACGCCTGGCTTCTCCGCCACCCTGCACGGATTGTTCCCGTTCTTGGCACCGGCAAAGCCGAACGCCTCAAAGCCGCCGTCGCTGCGCTGAAGATTCATCTCGAACATGAAGATTGGTTTCACCTTTTAAAGGCTGCGGTTGGCCACGATGTTCCGTGAGAAAAAATTTGTTATATTCACCCGTGCGTGCGCTGTAACAGTCGCTCTTTTCACCGCCGCTTGTACCAGGTCGCACGAGCGAACATTGCGGGTTCTGACCTTTCGCGATCGGCAATCTGCGGCCCTGCGGCAGGCGTTACCGGAATTCGAAGACGCATTTAAAATAAAAGTGCAATTCGATGATATTCCGGCATCAACAGTTGCAACAAAAATGATGACCGATTTGGCCGCGGGCGGTACTTACGATGTCTACGCCATTGACGAACCATTTATCCCACAGTTTTATTCTGCATTGTTGCCGGTTGAGAAATGGCCAAAAACCAACGTTAATTTGGACCTCACGGGCTTCGAGCCAAAGGCCATTGAAGCTGCAAAAGTTGACGGCGGGATTGTCGGATTGCCCGTCAATGGCAACGTCTATCAATATATTTATCGTAAAGATCTCTTTGAATCAGAGGCTGAAAAAATCGCTTTTCAAAAACGCTTTGCTCGCCCTCTCCGGCCTGCACAATCGATGAATGAATTGCTTGAGCTTGCGCAATTTTTTCATCGCCCACCAAAACTCTACGGGTTTGCGCCTTTTACCAAAATGTCGGAAGGCACCACCGTTGAGCTTTTATGGCTTCTCGCTGGATTTGGATACACACCTGGTAGCGAAATCGCCTCTCCGACTTTGATAGATAAAGCGCTGAGTCATTATGGCGAATTGCTAAAGACCGCACCAAAATCGGCGCGCTCGTGGCATCACAGTGAACGCATGTCTGCTTATGCCAAAGGCAAAGTTGCACAGATGATGACCTGGAATAGCTTCTTCTTCGACCTCGAAGATGAACACAAGTCTTTGGTTGTTGGGCGCACGGGTTACGCTGAGACTCCGGGTCAACAAGCTACCAGCGTCGCTGGCTCGTGGATTGCGGGAGTGAGCAAAGCATCTCCCGAAATCGGCGCCGCTGCTGAATTTATTCGTTGGTGGACATCGCGCGAGGTGAATGAACGATTGCTCAGCAAAGGCCTTAGCACTGCGCGTGCAGATCTGCTTGCACGTCAGGATTTGTCGACACGCTTTCCATGGCTGACAACCACGCATTTAAATTTTCAGAGAGCCTTTTTACGACCAAGACACAATCAATATCGCGCAACCTCAGACGACCTGAGCAAAGCATTTACGCGCTGGATTGCTGGTCAAGCAACGCAACAACAAACCAGTGAAACCCTGATCATTGCGGTTGGACGCATGAATGACATTGCGCTTGGGAATTCGTTGCGCAAGGAGGCGCACTGAATGAACACACTCCGTTCACAGCGCTCAATCATTGCTTTCGTCATTCCCGGATGTGTGTTGCTCACGCTCTTGATTGCCTGGCCCATTGTGCAAAGCGGAATCAGCGCGTTAACTATCTCTTCAAACCAACACGACAACACGTTAGATTCAAGCCGCATCTTCGCAGGGCTCAGTCATTTTAAAACACTTGTCAGCCAAGTCGCCTTTTGGAATTCTTTGGCTCTTGCAGCTCTGTTCACCGTTTCTACAACAATTTTGGAAATACTGATTGCAGTCAGCGTGGCGCTCTTTCTGTATTTTCAAAAAACCCTCCCGCGCATCGTTGAAGTGCTTTTGATTTTGCCTATGTTTGTATTGCCGGTGGTCTCGGGGCTAACATTTCGCTACATCTACGATCCAAATGATGGTCCACTTTCATTTCTCTTTGAAGCACTTGGCTGGGAACCTTTGGCTCCTTTATCCGATGCCGTATGGGCCTTCTGGGCCGTTGTCCTGCAAGACATTTGGCGCATGTGGCCATTCTTATTTTTAATCGTCTACGCGGGTCTCAAGGCGTTGCCCAAGTCTTCTCAAGAAGCTGCACGCATGGACGGTGCAAACACGCGAATTTTGATCACCCACGTTATTCTTCCTGCGCTTCGACCAACGCTTGCGATTGCAATTGGTCTCAAGGTGATGGAGTCGCTCAAGGTCTTCACGGAAGTTTATGTCATGACAGGAGGCGGCCCTGGAGATTCAACCACGCTCTTATCTCTTTTCGTGGTCAAACAAGCTTTTCACTTCTTCCAGGTCGGGCCTGCATCTGCCGCATCCATTCTCCTTTTAGCGCTTGGAATGAGTTTGGCGTGGGGCATCACTCGCATGCAAAACCGCGCGGCTGCCTTGGGGAGCAAATAGCCATGACAACAGCAAAGCCATTGTCGCTCCCGCTTGTTGCAAAAATATTTATTGCTTTGCTTTTGTTTCTGCAGGTGGCACCCGTTGCAATCATCCTGCAGACCGCGTTCAAAACACCCCGGAGCTTGCTCGAGTCGGGTGCCTTTTCTTTCGACGGATGGACACTTACAAATTTCCACAGGCTTTTTGTTGAGCAGAGTCTTGCACCCGATCTCTTTAACTCACTCACAATTGCGACAAGCTCCATGCTCATGTCCATTGCGTGCGGTGCACTGATGGCTTACGCGCTCACCCGTTGGCAGAGCAAAATGCGCAAGCATCTGCTGACAACTCTGCTCGTCTCGCGCTTGTTGCCACCAGTTGCATTGGCGCTGCCGCTGTTTCTGGTTCTGCAACAACTCTCTCTTCATGACACCCTTTTGGGCCTTGCATTGGCGCATACGGCACTCAATTTTCCATTAGCCACATGGATTCTTATGCCATTTATGGATGCGGTTCCACGCGCTCTTGAAGAAGCTTCTGAACTTGACGGAGCTTCTCGTTACCAAACATTTCTTCACATTATTCTGCCTGTCAGTAAACCAGGCTTGGTTGTTGCGGCACTCTTTTGTTTTTTGATGAGCTGGAATGACTTCTTGTTTTCACTTATTTTAGCCGGCTCTAAAGTCAAAACTGCGCCCCTCACGCTGAATGGATACGTCACCGGATTCGGAACCGAATGGGGGCCGCTGTGCGCAGGAGCCTGCGTTTTGCTGCTGCCTGTTTTTGCTTTGTCTTTTAAATTACACCAACACATGATTGCATCACCAACACAAGGTGGTGTGAAGGGAGACTGAAATGCGAATTTCAAATGAAGTTGCCAATGATATCAATTTCGCTTTAACTCCCGAATGGCCATCACTCACAGCAAGGGCACGCGGAGCCGTTCGTCATATTCCGGTTGAGGCGTGTGAATTTATAGGCACGAAAGATAAATTTGGCTTTGCTCTATTCAACTTGAAATTTAAAGATGGCAGCTCCTCTGCCTTGCGCATTGGTGCACTCGACTGTACGCCTGCTGCTTGGGTTATTTGGATGGGCGATACACCAAGAACTCATGATCTTCTCAGCAGCACAGCTTCGCATCACATTGAGATTTCCTCTGGAAAAAATTCCTGGATTCTGAGCTCAGCCGCAGGGCAGTTGGAGATCAAAGCCAACAACGCAGCCATGCAAATGCGAAATACACGCGGCGAACCCACGTGGAATTCTGTGGGTCTTGATCTTTTTGTTGGCGATGTGCCAATGAGTTTTGCAATTTTCAAGCATGCAGATGGCTTCGGTTTGTCGCTCGATATGGGTGAATGCCAACAGATTGTTGGCGGGGGCGAGCAGTTTGGTGGGATGAATCTTCGTGGACGAATTTTTGATGTGATGAATTCAGACGCTCTTGGCGTCAATGGGCATCTGCGTTATCAAAGCACACCCTTCTTTTTGACGAACAGCGGACTCTCTTTTGCAATGCTGCAGTGTGAACCAGGGCGGATTGATTTTGGTTCTCGCCGACATGACATCACAACTTTTTCAAGCGATGGCCCGGTGCTTGGCCTTTACCTTGCCAACTCGGCGCAACCACAGGTTGCGATCGAACAATGGCGTGCGTTGATGGGTGGAGTGACAGGTGTGCCCGACTGGAGCTATGGCCTCTGGCTTTCACGCTGTTTTTACAAAGATGAAGGCGAAGTGCGTGCTGTTGTTGAAGGCAATCGAAAAAACAATCTTGGTGCATCGGTTATCAACCTTGATGCGCGTGCTTGGATGCGCGCGCAAACCCGCACTGACTTTGTTTGGGACACCGCGCGCTGGAGCCCTTACCAAACCTTTATTCCATGGCTTCGAGAGCAAGGTTTTCACGTCTGTCTTTGGGAAAATCCGTACGTTTCTTCAGCCACAGAAACTGTCTATGCCGAAGGCGTTCAGAATGGTTACTTTGCGCTCACAGACAAAGGCGATGTTTATCCATACCAATGGGTGCCCACGGGCCTCGAAGGCTTTCCCCAACCTCCCATCGCCGGCCTGGTTGATTTCACCAACGCCAAAGCTTGCAAATGGTGGCAAGATCTTCATCGCCCTTATTTGCGCGCAGGTGTGACTTGCTTCAAAACTGATTTCGGAGAAGAGATTCCGCACGATGCCCGCTTTTGCGATGGCTCAACTGGAAAAGACCTCCGCAATGTTTATTCCGACCTCTATAATTTGTGTGTGATGGAAGTTGTTCGCGAAGAGTGCGGCGATGAAGGAATTCTCTGGGCCCGCTCCGGATACACAAAAATGGGAAAAACCCCGGTGAAATGGGCTGGCGATAGTCAGACGTCGTGGAATGCACTGCGCGCTTCGCTGCGCGGTGGGTTGTCGCAAGCTGCAGGCGGAGCGGTGTTTTGGTCGCACGACATTGGCGGCTTTTATGGCCCATTGCCCGATGCTGAGCTTTTCGTTCGCTGGACGCAAGTGGGCCTGTGGGGAAGCCATGCACGCATGCACGGAACGTCGCCGCGAGAACCCTGGGAATTTGGCAAAGACGCGCTCGATCAGGTGAGAAAAGACGTCCATTTCCGCAATCACTTGCGACGCTATTTCGTTGCTTGTGGTCGGGCTTGTGTGAGCTCACAGCAAAGTTTCATTCAACCCCTGTGGCTGCATCATGCAAGCGACATGATCGCTTGGACAGTTGAAGACCAGTTTTTTGCTGGAAGCAAGGAGGTCCTCGTGGCTCCTTATCTCTCGTCCACCGGAGGCAGACGTGTTTACCTCCCGGAGGGAGACTGGCTCTGTTTAGCCAACCAGAAAACTTATACAGGGCGACAAGTGATTCAAATCGAGCGCTGGTCTGATTGTCCGGTTTTTGTAGAGACAAATTCGCGATGGCTGAGTCTGTTTAAGCAATAGCCCCAGCCAGGCCTGTCACAGCGTACGTCTTAATAGTGGTGTTTTTTCCTCGTAGAAGATCATCAGCAAGAAAAACAAGTCCGAGATCTTTTTCGAGACGAGTACGAACATCTTCGCTGACAAGAATGTCGACGTGATGCTTTTTAGTGAGAGACTCGATTCGTGAGGCGGTGTTAACCGTATCGCCCACGACCGTGTATTCACGACGAAACTTGGCTCCGACATCGCCAACAACAGCAAGCCCAGAGTGGATACCTATTCCAATTCTCAAAGGTTCTTCGCCACGCTGTTCACGAACTAAGTTGAGTTGTGCAATTGCCCGACGAACCTTTAGCGCACACTCTACGGCCATTTCCGCGTGTCGCGTATTTTTCATTGGCGCACCAAAATACGCCATCACACCGTCGCCAATGTATTTATCGAGTGTTCCACCGGATTCAAAAATACATTGCACCAATTGCTCATGAACTTCATTGAGAAGCTTAACAACCTCCTGACCAGATAAAGTCGAACTGATTTTTGTGAAGTCGCGGATGTCTGCAAAAAGTACACTCACATCCATTTCTTTTCCCGTTTCAGCCATCTCCTGACTTGATTGCAGAACCTGTGCAACAGAGGGGGAAAAATAGCGCGACAGCTTTTCAAGTTGCATGTGTTCGTCAAATGATCTCTTCACAAGCACATGCAATCGACTCGATTTAATGTGTGTCGCAATCACTGCGAAGATCAACAATACAACGGCGATGTAACGCGAATCACGCGGTACACTCGTATCGGAATGTAGGACTAAGGTGAGTACCAGAGACATGATTGCGGTGGCGAAAGACTGCAACGCACTGAAGTAAAAACCAGACAAATTTATAAAAAACAGCATAAAAGATAGGCCAAGAAGGCCAGTTGCAATCTGCCCCTGTAGGCCCTTTCCAGTTGCCCAGTGTTCAAGTATCAAAAACGTAAAGGGCAGATCGATGAGCGGGATGGCAAATGTACTCGCGTTGCGCATTGATTTATTTTGATTCGCCGCAATCAACAAAAGCCAACTCACAGCTGCATAACTTCCCAACAGGAGCTCTTTTCCTCGAAATGTCTCTAGGGCAAAAACCCAACCAAGAACAATGTGTAGTGCAAAAAACGACAGGACAGTTGCACAGCGCAATGCTGCAAGCCTGCGAATATTACCAAGCCTCTCGGTTTCGAGTTCACGGGCAAGAGATTCAACCGCTCTTTTAATCATAATGCGACTTCCTTGCTTCGATAACTTTCAAGGCAAGCTTGCCTCTGTGCTCTTCTGCGAGAAGAACAAACTCCTCTTGAAATTCTCACAATATGAAGTCTTAAAGGTAGGCAAAAAATAACAGCCTTTCTGCACAACAGGTGATAATAAGTTATGCAGAAAGGCTTCATGGAAGCTGCAGATTATGCCGGTGTCCCCGATGATGCAGAGGAAGTGCTCGACTTCTTAATCAAATCTTTAAGCGATTCGATTTCTTTCTCAAGTTTATCGTATTTCGCTTTAAGTTCACCTAACTCACTGAGTTTTTCGTTGAGCCCGCTGTTCGATAATCTCTTAAGGAAGCGTTCCTGCGACCGACGAGCGCGTGGAATGAGCATCGACAGCAAGCCGTAATTCTTGCGATGAATATAACCTTCAAATGAAGCCGACAATGCAGAATCCTGCGACTCAACCCAGGCCTCAGGCAAAGCTGCTATCAACCGAACCGGATGATTCTGTCCGGCATATTGTTGCAATAGCGGGCGAGTTTCGGCGCGCATTTCAGGGTAACGATTTGACAGCGTGCCTATAGCTTTCATAGCTGCAACCCTGACCCGGAAGGGAAGAAGGTGATTGTCAGCAAGCTCCTGCAATGATGGGAGGTCGCTGGCTTGAATCACCTCTGCAATGACTCGTAATGCTCCCGCTTCAACTAAACCTAGGTGCGTATTGCCTCGGACAAGCGACCACGCCCAAAGCGACAACGCATTGCGCTCTTCGGTGGTTCGAAGAGCTGGAGTTTTTCTCAACAACTCAACAATTCCGGACAGGGCTGCATCGCGAACCAACAGCGGCTCATTGGCCTGTCCTGCGATATCCTTGCACTGCAAAAGCCAGTCCTGCTTGTTTGCCAGATGCGACTTGCTGACTGCGGTCACCCATGCAGATCGCGCCAACGGGTGTGTTTCCACACTGGCAGTCAGGATTTCCGCAGCACAGCTCGGATTCGCATCGACCAGCATACCGTATGCACTTGCACGTGCACGCCAGAGTTGCTCAGACTTCAACCAACCCAAGATAAGTTCTTTGCTTTCTGACGAGACAAAACCGTCCATCAATGACTTGGCCGCGAGATACTTGAAGTAACTCAATGGCCCCACAGACTTGCTGGTTGTGAGTATCTTCTTGGCAGAATCCTGCGAGATCTTCTGTTTGATTGAGCCAACCAGCGCACAATTGGGATCGACAATTGCAAAAGCAACCGCACTTTTCGCTGCGAGAATAATCTTTTCCTCCGCTTTCGCGAGGACAAGAGTTCGTTCTTCGTTTGTGCCATCCTCATATTGAATAAAGACGCGCGTTTGCAATTCTGCAACGGCACCGTCGTCAGCATTTTTTTGCTTTTGGTTGATAGAAACTTCAAGCCCATGCGCAGGAGACTCAAGCTTCTTAACTTCCGCTTCCAACTCAACATGTCCGGCACGGAAGACAAAAGTATCGAAAAACTTACGAGCATTGAAACCCGTCGCCTCTTCAATTGCTCTGATGAGATCTTGGGTGCTGACTGGAGAAAACTGATGCTTGGTCAGATAATGCCCCACAGCTCTGCGAAAAGCATCTTCACCAATTGTGTCGCGCAGATGATTGAGAACGAGCGCACCTTTATCATAAAGGTGGGCATCGAAAATTTCTGAAACAAACTCGAATTGATTAAACACAATAGGCCGCTGATAGGTGCGTGATTCTTCCAAATAACCCGCTTGAAAGTTATCCATTAAATAAAATATTCCACTTGCTTTGCCGTTGCAGTGCTCTTCCCAAAGAACTTCCGAGTGGGTGGCAAAGCCCTCGTTGAGCCAGCCCTCGGACCAAGTTTCGCAGGTCACGGTGTCACCGAACCACTGGTGAGCCAGCTCATGCATCACTAGAAAATTCCTGGATTCACTCCCAACAAGGAATTCCTGCGGACCAATGACGTTGTCGGTGTTGAATGTGGCGGTGGTATTTTCCATTCCTCCATACAGAAAGTCTGCAACAAAAGCCTGACCGTACTTGCTCCAGGGATATTCGTATCCCCAATAGTTGGAGTAAAACTCCATCATTTTTGCGGTATCATTCGTGAGCGGTGCTGCAATTTCAGCTAACTTATGGGGAACCAAAACACTGACATCGCGACCTCGCCAAGAGGTTTTGTGTTCATGAAAATCACCGCAGGCGAAAGCGACAAGGTAAGGCGCATGAGGGTGCCTCAGAATCCACTCTTGAGTGCGCCAATTGGCATCAACAGTGTCGCTGATGCATTGGCCATTGCCAAGCCCCTTCCATGCCGCAGGAAAACTGAGCCGCTGCAAAACGGTCATCTTCATGCGCGGATCATCTTGGCAGGGAAACCAGTAAGGAGAATCGGTGTCTTGCCCTTGCGTCCAGATGCAATCGTAGGATGCATCGGTGCTCTTCTTCTTGTGCACGAAATAGAGGCCAGCGTTTGGTGTGCTGGCTGTGTAATGAACACGAACAACCGCAAGCTGACCTTGTCGAAGCGGTTCACTCAAGTGCACCGTCAGGGTTGCGTGATCGTAATCAAATCGAGTCGCAGCAAATTTTAATGTCTCGATTGTGTAAGGGTGAGTGACATCAAACGTCGACAGTCCAGCTAACGTGACCTCATGAACTTGCATTTCACGAGCATCAAAAGTCACGCTTCGCGCTCCCTCAGAGAGGGCTTTCACGACCAAGTAGGCGTATGCCTCGAAGCGGTCTTCTTCAAAAGTAAATCGACCTGCGAGAGTGAGGTGAATTTGCCGGCAGTAGCGGTGGGGTTCGTAATAATTCCGGGCCGTGCGCAATGCGGGGAAGTTTTTGGCGGCAGAGGTTTGGCTGGCGGCTCCCGATCCGCTGGGTTGCTGATGAGCAGCTTGAGCCTCGATCATGCGTTCTAGATGCGACCCCAAAATCATAGCGTTCTCCTTCCTCTTAACCCCGAAAACAACTGGTGCGCTTATATCTCCCAGGTTCCCATGCAGGGCAAGCCAAGGGAACGGGTTTTGCCGCTCTGCGTTTTCTGTGCTACGAACAGGTTAAATGCTCGTTCTGTTACAGAAATGGAGGTCATTCAATGACACCGCCGCTGACCAGCAAAAAGATTGCCGGCCTCCTGCTCGTGGCTCTCGCCGTCTTGGAGCTTCTTCCAAACGGCACGCCGCTCGCTCGTGCTGAAACCTTTAAACCGCTCTCAACCGACAGCGCTGACCACTCTTGCCAAGTCATTTTGCGCTCCACAAACCTGCGCAGAAATGCCGAAACGGGCCTCGCGGAACTAGAAAAGGATGCATTAGGCGAATCTTGGTTCACCTTTGATGCACAGGTCGATGCCTCGGTGAATCCTTTGCGGACCGGCGCAACCGTGCAGATGCTCTATCGCGGCTCTGGCGACAACGTTTGGCACGCGGCTCCTTCGGTTGCTATTCCCGGAGCTGCCCCTGGGCTACAGCGGCACAGTTTTCGACTCGCGCAAAACTCATTAAAAGCTGGCGTTGATGCGACCCGGCCGTTACCAAATACAACACTCTTTTTGATTCCCTTCCTGCAAACGTCCGACGGTCGCAGAATTTTCGACCACAATGCTCAACTTGCGAATGAAGATTCCTATAAAATCGACGCCGGAACGAATTGGACATACACTTCGAAACCTGACCTGTGTCCTATTGCAGGCCGCGGTTCGAGCACAGTGCGATTCCTCTCCGACTGGACCATTGAACAACGAGGCCAGATTCAACCCGCGCAGTCGCTGTTTGTTGAGTACGATCTCAAACGCCTGCCACAGTGCCAATCAAGCAGTTACAATGGTCTTCCCGCGTGGCAAACCGAAGCCTTTGTGCGTTTCTACCCTAATGGCGAAGAATTCTCAGCCGCGTTAAACACTCTTCAACAGGGCCAAATGCAACCTATTGCCGCTCGCTTTGAGGTACCTACTCGCGCAACCCATGCGCAATTGTGGTTCCACACGCGAGGTCGCAATTGTGAAGGGGCTTGGGACAGCAATTACGGACAGAACTACGAATTTCAATCCCGCGCGGGGGCTGCGTCAGCTCCTGCATGGGCTGGCGAATGGCGACTTTTAACAAGCTCAGGAAGCGACTGCAGCACGCTCACAAACCCAACAGAAATGGGCGAAGTTTATGGCGTGAGCGAGAAGCAATTATCAACCTGCAATGCGGTTGAAGCTGAAGTTCTCGTTCCCGGACTCACGACGTCCTTCACAGCAAACCCAGAAGCGATTCAAGCACAAGTTGTTTGGAAAATTGATTCAGGTGCGGGGCAAATTCAGTGGCTCAAATACGTCGGGCGCAGCGGACAAAACTATCGCTTCCGATGGATTCTTCCAACTGAAATTCTTAGTGTGCGTCCTTGGCGGAGCGTGGATTACTCATTTCAATTTTCAACCGATGGACTCTTTTGGCTCAATGCAGGCCGGGACAAGGGCGGCCAAATTGGCCAAATGACACCGCGGCGCCTCGAATTCAGAGGCGAGTAAAATGCTAAAATTCGCAACCCTTCTCCGCATCGCATGCGTCTGCGTTTGCGCTCAGCAGTACGCATGGGCAAGCGGAGGCTATACCACACCAGGTTCGCGCGCACTGGGTGACAGCAATACTGCGGCAGATATGCTGCTTGCTGGTGATACCAAGGCACTCCTAAAACGCGACTCTTTTGAGGCTGCAGTTGCTTTCAATGATGAATTTCCAGGTGAGCCTGGCATTGTTTCTGGAGCTCTTCTCAACCGCGCTGCCAACTCAACTCTTGATACAAACGCTCTTATTTGTGTGCATGCGCAAGTTGTTTCAATGACGCTGCGCGCAGACGGTACTCATTTATTTGATGTTCGCTCACTGAAAAATGAGCTCGGTATTCAAGGTCCGCGCGACTTACGCTGTGCAGTGAATGAACGTAGTGGCGACTGGATTGCTGTCAACTTAAAGAATGGCCTCGCACTTTATAATGGCTCCAAGCCTTTTCAGCTTGCAAAAGCAAATTCCAATTGGACTCACACGGTGAGCTTGAGTGACGCTTTTCTCGTGCTGGGTGCAAACGGCCGCGCTGTGAGAATCAAAGCAACAGAGTCGGCCTTGATTGAAACCCAAGATATCAAAGCTCCATGGGCAGACCTTGAGGTCCGCGACACTCTTGCAGCACGCGGGATGAATCTTTTGCGTGCAGGAGACGCTCAACTCTCGCTTGTGTCTGGACACTTTGAAGGCGATTCCCTGCAGTGGTCTCAGCCAGAAAAAATCAGCGTCAGTCCGTGTTCTGAATCTGGCGGTTGTGGCGTTTGGCTGGGTGTTGATGGCCGCTGGTTTGTTGCTGGTTCTTGGGGGAGCTATGTTGGCAAAGGCAACTCTTTTTCAAGATTAAAAACGCCTTTACTTGTTGGCGATGCAACGAGCCCAGGCGTTGCACTGGTTCCCGAAAAAGAACTTTATTTGATTGTCGGCGACATCGATTCCGATATTGCCCGCTTGCCTGACCATGCGCAGCTCGAACGCTTCAGCTTTGCGCAGGGCTGGCTCGCGAATTCTGAGACACGCGGCAAACATTCACGCCGCTATGCCGTTTGGTTGAAAGGTTCTGCGCTTAAAAACGACGCTGAATTATTCTCAGAGACCGAACACAACGCTCTTTTCAGCTACAGCGCTCATGAACGAGCCGATGCGCCAACCGGTGATGTGGTCATTTTCGAGGGAACACTGCCAGCAAAGTGGCCATCGAATTGGGCTGCAGCCGAAGAGCAAGTTGATTTTGCTGAACTGAGTCTTGCAAATGAATGGACTCCTGCCTTGGCAAAGAAGTCTGTTGTTGCACCGAGCCGCGTCTGGTGGAGCGAAGCTGCAGGCTTCAAACCTGCGCTCGAACTGATTAAGAAATCGACTTTAAAATTGTCACCCGTTCAGATTGCCGTTGTCGACAGTGGTGCTGATGTTGACCACCCTGCGCTGAGCAGCGTGCTGTCGCACAATGCGAACGAAATATTAAACAATGCGATTGATGATGACGGCAATGGACTTGTCGATGACGATGTTGGGTATGATTTTATTGCTGAGCTCGCGAATCCTATCGATCTTTTTGGCCATGGCACACATGTTGCCGGCTTACTGAACAACATTTGGTCTGCCGATGGTCTCGCCGGTGGAGCCTACAATGCACGCCTGCGGCTTTTGCGCGCTCTTGATAGCAAGGGGAAAAGTAATAGTATCGACTTGGCTCGCGCACTCGCGGCTGCCGTGCGCGGTCGGGCTGATATCATCAACTGCTCATGGGGCGGTGGACCAGAAACGCAAATTTTGCGCGACGCCTTTGCAGCCGCGCAAAAGGCTGAAATTCTGGTTTTCTCATCGGCAGGAAACGACGCTCTTGACACCGACAAAAATCCTCCCGTTCCAAAAAAATTCCCCGGGGTCGTGTCTATTGGTGCCTCAACTCAGAACCAGAGCCGGGCACGCTTTAGCAATTGGGGAGAGCGGTCTGTTTTCATGTTTGCCCCTGGAACTGACATTGTCAGCACACTTCCTGGAGGACGTTTGGGTGAAAAATCGGGAACAAGTATGGCTTCACCGATTGCAGCCTCAACTGCAGCTTTGCTGCTTGGGGTCGCGCGCGCACAGCATCCTGAATGGTCGAGGGCACAGCAAAATCAAAAGGTCCTAGACTCTTTGTGTGCCGGTTCCGACAAAAGTCACCTTGCCGGAATGCAATCAAAATGTGGTTCTCTCAGTGCTTTTGGGTCGTTGAAGCAGATTTTAGAGGGGGTGCGGTGACTTGCGTTCAAGCGGCCAGTCAAGTACCAATTTTGTCACCAAATCTTCTAACAACGGTTTGATTTAAGTCGGAGTCATCATGGCCAAGCTGGTCATCAAGGACCTCAACAAGGTCTACGAAAACAAGGTGGAAGTTCTCAAGAACGTCAACATCGAGGCTGCTCATGGTGAGTTTCTTGTCCTCGTCGGCCCGTCGGGCTGCGGGAAATCAACCCTTCTGCGCATGATTGCAGGCCTCGAAGACATCACCTCAGGCAACATCGAGATTGGTGAGCGGGTTGTAAATGACCTCGCCCCCGCAGAACGCG
Organism: bacterium; assembly: GCA_009918675.1. Lineage (GTDB taxonomy): Bacteria > Bdellovibrionota_B > Oligoflexia > Silvanigrellales > Silvanigrellaceae > RFOM01. Next base: position 37,590 of record RGDM01000006.1, on the reverse strand, counting down.
ATATTGCGATGGTTTTTCAAGACTACGCTCTCTATCCACACATGACCGTGCGAGAAAACCTGAGCTTTGGTCTTCGCATCAAGAAAAGGCCACAGGCTGAAATTGATGAACGGATTCAATCTGCCAGCAAAATGCTGAATATTGACCATCTTCTCGATCGCAAACCAAGCCAATTGTCGGGTGGGCAACGGCAGCGTGTTGCTATTGGCCGCGCCATCGTGCGCAAACCAGCGTTGTTTTTATTCGATGAACCTTTGTCAAACCTCGATGCCCAATTGCGCAGCCAGACCCGCATTGAACTTGCAGCGCTGCACCAAAAAGTGGGTGCGACAGTTGTCTATGTCACCCACGATCAGGTTGAAGCCATGACACTAGCGGACCGCATTGCCGTTCTGAACAAGGGTCGCGTCCAACAATTGGGTTCACCTCTTGAGTTGTATAATCATCCTGTGAACACCTTTGTTGCTTCGTTCATTGGCAACCCAAGCATGAACTTCTTCAAAGGAAACTTGGAAATTTCGGGCGCGAAAAAAATCTTCTCGACCGATGGCATCAGCTTTGATTTTTCGGATGCACCAACACCGAAAAAATCGGGCTCCTACACGCTTGGCTTACGTCCAGAGTCACTTAAGGTACTCGCCAAAGAAGGGCGCGAATCGCAGGGCACAGTTGATTGCACTCCGAAAGTTCTTCTCATTGAGCCACACGGACACGAAACTCACTTGGTTGCCACCCTTGGCAAGCAGCAAGTGATTATTCGCTCAGCTAACCCAAAACGACTGCAAGTCATGGAAGCAGCCACTCGTGGCTCGGATCTTGCAACAACAATCGATCGCAAAGCAATGCACTGGTTCGACTCCACGGAAGAAGGCGGACGCGTGAATGAATTGTCGTAAAATAAAATCAAAAGCTTTTGCTCTTTGTCGGGCACCATTGGGAACACTCTTGGTTGCTCTGGCTGCATGTCGTTCGTCACAGCCGTCGGTGGTCGACCACCTTAAAGCTGCAACGATGAAAGAACCTCGGACACTTTGGGAGCAAAAGACTTCCGAAGTTTCCCGCGATACCAGCGACATGGAGCAAAAAGAACGCTCGCGGGTTTTCGTCAGCGCCGCATCCGTTGATCTCAAAATTAACGAAACTCCCGACACTGCGACGGGCGAAGTGCAGCTCAGTTTTTCCTCACCCAGCGGCACCGAGGTGTTTTTCACTCTCGATGGAACACTGCCAAAGTTGAATGGCCATCGCCCCGCCGGCTCAACTCAGCTCTTTTCGCAGTCTGTTCGACTTTCCGAACCCACCGTTGTCCGGGCCATCGCCCGTGATGCTCGTGGAAGCGTTTCGCTTGTGCGCTCCAAAATCGTCACTCCGCGGCGGGTCGATTTTCGCCTGAGCAAAATTCCGAACCGCAGCAAACAGGTGAAAGCTGTTTACGTCACCGGAACGTTTCGCAACTGGAGCACAGGCTTCGACGAAAACTACCGGCTTGTTCCACAAACCGATGGTTCGTTCACAAAAACTGTTCTCATTGATCGCTCACACGAAACTCTCTTCAAGTTTGTCGTTCGCTATGAAGACGAAACCTTTGACTGGCTCGCGGATTCAACTCAGCCTCAGACAGGCCTTGCTCCCTATAACAACAACATTCTTCGCTCGCCGCGAGCACTTCTTGCCAACCAGCTGATTGGCAAAAGAGACAACTTCATTGATGAAGCAGCCCTTGATCTCGATGCACAAACTGTTGCGGCGCTTGACGATGGCGAGCGCGTTGTCCGTTTCAAGATAAAGATGCTTTCCGGAGACGCCGAGAGCCTCTCAGTGCGTTTTTCCACCGGACAGCAAATGCCCCTGGCTGCGCAAAACAGTTTTTCGATCGACTCTCTGAATTTTACCACCTACTCAGGCCTACTGACTCTGCCTGCGCAATCGCTCGATTCCACTTTTGTGATTGCCGCACAAGACGATTCATCCTCATTTAATCTTGGTCAGAGTGGAATTATTGCGGGCGATCCGTTTTCTGAAAGCAACAAACAAGAAACATTTAGTTTCAAATACGATTCGGTTCTGCAACAAATCAATGGCTCTGATCTTTACCAAGTTCCACTTTGGTCTGTTGACGCGACCTGGTACCAGATCTTCCCCGAGCGTTTCCGCAATGGTGATGTGAGCAATGACGTGGTTGGGCAACTTCCAACCGAGTGGGATAGAAGCCGCTCAGAATTGCTCCAGCTCGACCGCGGCATGACACCGTGGACAAGCAGTTGGTTCAGTTTCACGCCTGTGGAACGCAATATGGAAAGAATCGTTCGCCAGAATCAGCCTGAACTTGAGCCTCGTGAAGTTCAGCGGCAAGTCATTTTCACCCGCCGCTATGGTGGGGATTTGCGCGGCGTTCGACAAATGATTCCCTACTTAAAATCGCTCGGAATCACTGGAGTCTACTTTAATCCGGTTTTCGATTCCGACTCACTGCATCGTTATGACACCAAAGATTATCGCCATGTGGATGCGAAGCTCGGGCCAATGACAACTGGTTCGAGTGGTCAACCCGAACTTTATGAAGACGACAAACAGCTGCTTGCACGGGAGCGCTTGGATGACCCGACCACCTGGGATTTCACCCGGGCAGACAAAGAATTCATGCTGCTCACGAGCGAACTCCAATCGGCAGGAATGCGGGTGGTGATTGATGGTGTGTTTAATCACTCCGCATCAAATGGCCCGCTTGTTGAAGACATCGCCAAGCGCGGAAAGTCATCACCTTACTACGAATGGTTTGCGACCTCGTATGAAGGCGATGCCGATTACTACGCCAGGTCTTGTCAACTTTCTGAATTCTATCCAAACGCGAGCCAGTTCCCATATGCAAGCAAGATCCGCTTCGATTCGTGGGCTGGTTTTTGTCCGCTCATTAACCACCGCCAGGGCTTCGCAAACGGAGCGCTTCACCCTGGCTTGCAACGGCATATTTTCGCTGTTCTTGATCGCTGGTTCAAGCCTCGCGAGATCGACGGCATCAAATTCAATGGAGTCGATGGCATTCGCTTGGATGTTTACGCCGATGTGCCTGCTTCTTTTTGGAAACTCTTTCGTAAGCACCTGAAGGGCATCAAACGGGATGCATTGATTATTGCCGAAGACTGGTACGATGGGTACGAGATGCTGCAAGGCGATCAAGCCGATGGAATTATGAATTATCGCGCGCGCACCCTTGCAGAAAGTTGGTTTATAAATCCTGACTTAAAAAACAAGTTCACCGCAAGCACGGCACGAAATTTCGTAGAGACGCGCATGAGCAGTTATCGCGAACACACCAAGCATGCACTTTGGACGATGCTCGACAGTCACGACACCGACCGTTTCCTGAGTAAAACGATCTGGCAGAATCGCTGGCTTTCGCCGCGACCACAGGATGGCAACAGCTGGGACAACGACTCGGTGAACAAACCCGATCGTGGTGCTCTTTATTCCAATGATAAGCCTGGAGTGCTTGAAAAAGAATTCTTCAAAGGCAATGTCGCTTTTCAAATGTCGTACGTGGGTGCGCCGGTAGTTTATTACGGTGCAGAGGTCGGTATGTGGGGTGCAGATGATCCAACATCACGCAAACCGATGCTTTGGGATGATTTGGCTCATGGGCAACAATTTGAAACACAATGTGTCACACACCCAGGAACATGGTGTCTTGAAAACCCAAGCGTTAAATTCACCGCCGAACCCGACAAAGACTTACTCTCCGTGTACTCACGCATGATTCGCGCTCGCAATGAACACCCATCACTGCGTCGCGGCAAAATGAACACGTCGGTCAAACTGCGGGTCGATAACCGCGAGATCATCACTGGCCAGCCTGAATTCGACTCGACCTGGCTTTGGGGCTACGAGCGCTCTTTTGCTGACAAGAATTTTGCCTATTTTGTATCGAACGAGTTGATGAGTTCGGAAGCGACACGCGTGGACGACTGTCAGAAGACATGAAAAAGGCGATGAAAGAAGGTGACAAAGAGCTTCTCGGTGTTGTCCGCATGATGTTCAATGAAGTCAGAAATGCAGAAATAAACGACTTGAAAGAACCCGGGAGAATCCGCACTGAAGCAGAGGTCGTTCAGCTTTTGGCCGCCTACCAAAAGCAATTGCAAAAAAGTCTTGCCGAGTATCCTGCAGATCGACAAGCGCCCTTGAAGGCGGAGCTTGCGATTGTCGAACGCTATCTTCCGCAAGCGCTCAGCGGCACAGAATTGGAAAACTACATCAAAGATTATCTCAGCAAGACGAGTGAAAGAGCCTTTGGAGTTCTGATGAAGGGCTTGCAAACTGAGCTGGTTGGTCGGGTCGATGGCAAGTCTCTTTCAGATGTTCTGAAGAAGACTTTGGGTTGAATCGCCATTTTCTTGAACACGCCGGAGTTCGAGAATGAAACTGGTTTCTTTGTTCTCACTGTTTGCTTTGACGCTGGAAATCTCTGAGTGCGGCGGAGCCGTTCCCTCGCTGATGCCTAAAGTCGAGTCTTGTATTGATCGCCTCGACAACCGCCTGGGACAGTAAAAAACTAGTTGAGCCCCAAAATCCATCCTTCAAACGACGCTATTTCCCGCTCAGTTTGTGACAATCTAATTTTATTCCAGCGCTCCGGGTCGAACCAGTCCATAAGTTCGTCCGACACCGCTTTGGATCGCAACATGTGTGCGACCACCCAAGCATCGTGTTGATCTTGCGACGGCGCATTGATTGGAAAGTTCTTGTTCCAGAGAGAGGGGTAAACTTCAGCGACAACAGATTTCTCTTCCGCCGGCAACCAGCCATCAAATGGCCAGAAATGAACTTTATTTTTGAGTTGCGGATGAGAGCGCAGAAAATGAATCCAAGAAAGGCCCGCATGAGTGGAGCTCGCCACAGAACCGGGTACCGCGAAATGAAAGACGGATTTTGCCCCCCGGGATCTTTGCTCGGTCAGTCGGCGCCAGCGGGACTCGCCAAGTCGCGAAGGCGATTTTAACTTCTGTGAACGCAAGAGATCGGCAACTGAAATTCCAGCTTGTTGTGTTGGCCAATAATGAACAAAGTCATCAAGAAAGGAGTCCCAATCCTGATTAATTCCATGCAAAGAAAAATAGTCCACCGGAAACGAAAATCCGTGGTCGATTCCCACGAAACAGGGGTGCTTGTTTGAGGAAAGTTTGTTCACAAGCCAGAGTGCGACACCCTGCCGGCTCCAATGTGTGCGGCCATCCGAAGTGACACGCACCTCGCAAGGAGGCGCATCAAGACTTCCCTCAAAAACGCGCAAGCCTTTTAAAGGCGAATCGCATTTCTGCGCACCTGAGTAATCTATTCCAATAAATGAACGGAAATGGAACACGACAAGACTCAGGTTTTAATCTTCAGGGCTTGAGCATCGAAATCGCGAACAACCTCAAGTCTCAGTAGCGGCATTCGCAGACAGTGCGAGGCATGCAGATGGTTCCACCGTTGGGTGTCCAGTGGCAATCGTTTTCGATATGACAGACCGGCCAACGCGCTTCATAGCGCGAGAGCACTTCGACAGGAAATTGGAAGTGCGTGGAACCAACCACACGCCCACCGTCAAAGTACGTGGCCTCGAAATCATTCATTCCTTCAGCCACCGAAAAGAAACGGTCGCCGTGGTATGAACGCGGAAAGAAATCGATTTTTTCGGAGCGACCACCCGATTGGTACTGACGATCTGTGTAGGGATAAGGCGAAGTCGACATTCCAGGCGTAACGTTGACAATTTTGACGCGGCGACCTGGGATTGTGGGAACATCGGGATCAAAGAAGTAGCCGCGCACGGGTTCAAGTGTGCTGCCCGGACACGAACCGGTATAGACGATGCGTTCCATGGTGATAACGTCGGTTCTGGGGCCGGTGGGTGAATCAACGACAAACCCTGGAGCAGCGAAAGCCGCAACAGACACAGCACCAGCAAGAAGAGCAAAAGCAAACTTCATCATGGTAGAACCTCCAAAAAGACCTGAAACGCTTCTCTCCCGCTTACCACTGTTCCCAAACCCGCTCAACACAAAAAAATCCCTTTGGAATCAATCTTCAGCCCTTAACTCCGCCCAACGTCAAACCTGAAATCATATACTTGCTAGAGTATAAGAAGAGCAAAATGACAGGAACAGAAATTAAAACCGAACCAGCGGCGAAAAGTCCCCACTCAGAATTAAAATTCCCCTGAAGTTCATATAACCCGAGTGGCCAGGTCCGCAGGCGAGAATCTTGCAGGATGGTGGATGCAACAAGATATTCATTCCACGCTTGAGTGAAATTGAACAAAAACACAATCGCAAGTGAGGGTTTCGAAAGAGGCAAGAGAATCCGGTAAAAAGCACCAAATTCTGTGCAGCCATCGATCCGCGCGGCTTCTTCGAGACTCTTTGGTACGGTGTCGAAATAACCTTTCAGAATCCAGATAGAGAAAGGCAATGTTGTAACCGAATAAGCAACCACCAAACCGGTATACGAATTATTCAAACCAATTTTGGTTAGGACAAGATAAATTGGCAACAAGAGCATCGCGCCGGGAATCATTTGGGTGGTCATTAAAAACAACAATCCTGATTTCCGGCCAGGAAACTTGAAGCGCGAAAAAGCATAGGCGGCTGTGGCTGCAAGACACACACCAATAAGACTGGTGGAAACGGTGATAAGCAAGCTATTATATAGCCACTGAAGAAAAGGCTTTTCGGTGATAATTTTGACGTAGCTTTGCAGCGAAGCATCCGCTGGAATCAGGCTCATGTCCGACGACAGCAGACGATTCCCTGGACGCAACGAAATGGTCAGAATTCGCGACACGGGAAAAAGTGCAACGAGGCATGCAAACCACAGGACTGCGTGGGAAAAAATCGATTGACTTCGACTCACTTTTTCAAGCGACGACACTGTGCTTATCTCCCCAGTTGGTACTAGCCTCGTCCCGGATCTTCGGTCATCCGCGACGATCTCATCCAAATTGCAGTCAGCGCTAACAAGATGACAAAAATCACGATCGCGTATGCGGCCGAGAAGCTGTAACGGTTATACACAAAAGCTTGCTTATACAGATCGCTCACCAAAATATCGGCACCTTCGGAACCACCACGCTGTGCAGTCATGAGATACACGACGTTAACGTTGTTGAACGTCCAAATCATGCCCAGGATCATCGAGGGTACCATGACAGGCTTGAGCAGCGGCATGGTGATGTGTTTGAAACGCTGCACTGCAGATGCACCATCAAGACTCGCTGCTTCGTAATAGCTCTTGGAAATGGATTGCAAAGCGCTGAGCGAAACCATCATCATGAATGGAATACCCAACCAGATATTGACAATACAAATCGAGGCAAAAAGGGCGTGAGGGTCTGTCCACCACTCCTGCGGGCGAAAGCCAACCCATTCGAGTGGAGCGATCCGGTGTTCACCATTTCCAAAACTAAAAACGTCGTTGACCAATTGAATCATATGATTCACGTAGCCATAGGCCGAGTGAAACTCCCCACGCCACGCGAGTACGGCAATCAACTGAGGGATTGCCCAAGGCAACATGAGAATAGTGCGATACACTCCTACGCCACGAATCTTCTGATTCAAAAGAAGTGCTAAGACCAAACCAAATCCGACATGAAAAACCAGGTTAATACCCGTCCATGCGAATGTTCGCGCAGTGACAAGCCAAAAACTTTCTTTTGTCTCGCTCCCCACCTGCAAAACTTGAATAAAATTTTGCAGGCCGGTGAATTCAATATTTCCTTCGCGAATCCAGTCGCCAAGGGTTTCTAGGTTCAGGCGATGGAACGAAAGATACACTTCAAACACGAGCGGATAGAGAAAAAGCAGCGCAACCCCAACAGTTGCCGGTGCGGCAAAAAGGAACGGCACCATCCAGCGTCCGCGGATGAGGTATTTAAAGATGCCTGCCATGACGAAAGGCAGACTCCCCAAAACAACTGAGGTCAGAAGCGGAGCATGAACAACAAGCTGAAGTTCGACAGCTGCAACAACTGAGATCAACAAACAGACACCGAGATAATATTCAGAGTGCCAGTATTTGTAGTTTGCCCACAGGTAACCAACCAAGCCAGCCACTGCGAGGGCAACAAGGAGGATAAGGCGGAGAATTTCAAGAACAGCTGGAAGCAGTGAAACAGTCATCATGCGGTTTGCTCGCTCACTTCTTTAACGAAGCAAGCTTCTCCAGCGCGCTTTGCTGCATAATGTTGACTCCCTGCTCGACCGATATATCGCCCGACATGATCTTCTGTTGCACCGGACGCATCGCATCCCAGGCAGCACGCATTTCGGTTTGTGCAGGCATCGGACGTCCATTCGCAGCCGCTTGGATCAGAGGCTGAATCGACTTCATGCTCGCTATCTTTGGATCGTTCAGAGCTTCGCTGGTGGCTGGGATGCGTCCCAAACGCTCAGCAACTTCAATCTGAATTTCGCGTGAGGTGATGTAGTTGAGGAACTTCTTAACAGCCTCTTTTTTCTTTTCGCTGAGCTGAGCATTCACAAAAATATACCGGCCGCTCACCATTGGAGACAATGGTTTACCGGTTTGCGACAAGAGAGGCAGTGGCGCAACTCCGAGTTTGTCTCCGAGCTTCGCTTGGTATTCTTTTACGCTCCAATCACCATTGATTGTGAACGCGGCTTTGCCTTCCATGAACAAGCCTTTCGCACAGTCGTAATCGCATTCTTTGGGAATGATCTTTTCAACTGTTTTCAAATTGTAGAGAAATGTAAGCGCATTTTTCATCGCATCAGAATTCAAGTCGACCCGAGCGGTGCCATCGAGCTCAATACGTAGAGGCCATCCTCCGTAGGCACCGACGAATGGAACCAGCCAAAAGGGTTCGTTTTGGAAAAAAACCAATCCGTAGCGGTTGTTTTTCGCATCGGTGAATTTCTTCGCCGCCGCAATAAGATCAGCTGTTGTGGCGGGTGCGTCTGCGACAAAATTTTTGTTGAAGAACAGCATCAGGTGATTGCCATAGGTGGTTGGCACTCCCATGACATTGCCTTTGAGCGTGACAGCTTCAGACGCTGCCGGAGTAAATTTGCTGAGCTCAACAAACGCACCAACAGGTTGAATGAGTTTTGCCGTTGTAAAGACCCCAGCAATATCGTTCGGGCCCCAAACAAGTTCTGCTGCTTGCCCTGCAGTTGCGGCGGTTGTGAACTTGGTGCGAAGATCCTCATTGGGATAGGTTTGCCGCACGACGCGAATATCTGGATTCGCAGTGGTAAAGCGGGTGATCCAATCGTCCATCACTTTGGTATTTTCAGACTCTTCTTGGTCCCAGAGGGTAATTTCCGTTGTTTCTGCAGATGTGCTGCGATCTGTTGTTGTGCCGCCCGAGCTTCCCGCATCTTTCTTTGCATTCATGACCTGCAGAGCAATGAGGCCAGCAACAACCAACGCGGCGGCCGCGAAGACAATTTTCGGCTTGTTGCCCGGTGACTGCCCACCCGATGTTGAATCCGCTGCAACTTGAACATTTGATGTCCGTTTAAACATGTCACTTGTCCTTAAATGAGGGCCTATTAGATCGGATTATTTTTTAAAAACGATGATTGCGAGCTTACAACCTGTTGCCAGATGTTTTTCGGAATTTGCCAGCATGCCAAGACAAACATTGCGTGCGACCAAGTGAGAGGCATAACCCACGCAGGCTCACCGGTCACTGGATCGACTTGTTCCGGCAGCTGGCCTTCCCGAGGCGTATGCTTCAGAACCCAACTTAAACATTCAACAGCAAGGTCGTTTTCATTGCAGCGCGCCGCCGCAAGTGCAAGCCAGAGTGTTGTTAAAATCCAGGGCTGGCCATCGCGGTAGTGATCGCCTTCGTAGCGACCAATGCCACCCACACCTTTTCGCCACAAATGTTTTCTCATTGCATGACAAAGCGAGGGCAAAATTTTGTTTGCAAATGCGGGAGCCAACGCCTCGAAAGGCTCGACAACTCCGAGCAGAGAGATGTCGACAACATAATCAGAAAGCCATCTTTTCGCAGCTATAGAAGAATCTTCTAGACTGCTTGCGGACGAGTGTTGAAGAGCACTTTGTTCAGAGGTATTTTTCAAAAACAATGTTCGCGCAAACGACGATTCGCCGGCGGTTTGCGAGGCAACCAGATTTTCTTCGAGCATTTTTGCCAGCACAGCCGCTCGTTCGCGCCATTGCTCGCCGGTTTTCCAGTTGAGCTTTTCGGCCAAATCAGACGCAGCTCGCAATCCGGCAATTGCCGCGGCAACTGAGTATAAATGAACTCCTTCGCGTTCCTCCCAAAGGTCAAAACCTTCGGCAATCCAATCGGTGTCTTCAAAACGACAACTCGAAAGCCAGTGCGCTGCTCTTTCAACCATTCCGCGCAGCTCAGAAGCGACTTTGCTTCGCCCAGACAACTTCACGTGCTGCCAAAGTCCAAAAAGCACGCTTCCTGTTTCGTCGGGTTGCAGAAGACCCCAGCTCGGGCCAAGGTTTCCATGCATATCGTGACGATGCAAAAAACTGCCATTTTCAGCTTGGCACTGAGCCATGTAACGATAAAAATGTTCGGATTCATCGAACATGCCGGCAGTATCCATAGCCAATGAAATAAAGCCCGCGTCGCGGCCCCAACAATAGCCGTAGCCACCGCAGGCGGTGAATTCAAATTGGAACTCAGGTGCCGCAATAATTCCACCGGATGGATCTTGCATTTGTTTGAGAGTGAGAAGTGAACGTTCGTACAATCCGCGCACCGGTTCAGGGAGATCAACAGACTTACGCTCACCAACTTTTAACAACCACGCTTCGTCTGCAGACATCACAACAGCGCGGGCCGAAGAGTGCGGACTCGCGCTGCGAGCCACCGCCGCCTCAAGACTCTTTGACCAGCCCTGCGACAACTCAATGGGCTGGTGCGCATCCACTGGCCAAACCATAATGCCCTGGCTTGTTCCTGTTGCAATCGGTTCGCTCTGCACGGTTTGCCATCTTTTCAAAACCTGTGCGCGCACAGCAAGAGGTGCACCGCTGCCGAGTTGTTTGATGGTCGTGAGCAGTTTTGAAAGCTGACAAGAGAAATCGCGAATCGCACAATGGCCAGCCTGAATTTGCACGCAATTGGCATATGCAGGAATGAGATTTGCATTGTTCTGCGAAACACGTGCGGAGAAAAATTGCCCTGCGCGGTAGGAAACCAAAGCACCGGCATTCAGACAGGCATAGGTCGTTTGAAAAAGCTCACTGCCCCCCATTTCGGGCTGGTGCCAGTGGACAACGAAGCATGCAAATTCGCCTGAAAATTTATCTAAGACAAATTGCTCGCGGAGAGAATTTTCATGAACAAAGCTCTCAATTTGCAGCGAGATGGGTGCCTTGAATTCAGGGTGTTCAAAGCTGAACTCAGCTGAGGCGATATCACTTTGCGGATGCAGCTGACTCGAGCGCGCAACACACGTGGCAACAGTGACTGGGTGATCTGCGGGAAGCAGAGATTCCAATTGGGTATCGGCCACCCACTCATTCGCAGGCAGAGGCAACAAGATGGCACGCGACAGGCCGTCGACTTGCACACGACGCACCAGCAACAAATGTGTGAAACTCTTGCGCACGAGGAGGCCATTTGCGTCGCGCGTGGGAGCAAAAAACAGCGATGGCCGCGCTCCTGGTTTGCTCTGCGGGTGCGTAGCGAGTGGACTGACATCAGTGGCGCGTGCGCTTCCAAAACCAACCAACAGTGAATCGCGCGCAAGCGTGTACTGAAGCATGTTCCGAAAACCCCTTGGCTGATTGTGTGTTCAAGGCATCGATTTTGTGTCAGTTACTTGAAATGCGCCGAGCAGGCAAGCCTACCGAACGCACTTAATTCAGTAAATACAAGTGTTTTACCAACATCAACGAGTCAAGGGCTTGTATTTGATGCGCTTGGGATTCACGGCATCGTCGCCAAGCCGGCGGCGCTTGTCTTCGATGTAATCTTGATAGTTGCCTTCAAACCACACAACCCGACTGTCGCCTTCGAACGCCATGATATGGGTGGCAATGCGGTCTAAGAACCAGCGATCGTGGGAAATGACCACTGCGCAACCTGGGAAATTCACCAGGCCATCTTCAAGTGCTCGAAGAGTGTCGACGTCGAGGTCATTCGTGGGTTCGTCTAAAAGCAACAAGTTGCCGCCATTCATAATCAACTTTGCCAAATTCAGACGGTTGCGCTCACCGCCCGAAAGATTGCCAACCAGTTTTTGTTGGTCGGAACCACGAAAGCCAAAGCTTGCAATGTAGGATCGCGACGCGAGTTCACGGTTGCCCACTTGGATCATGTCGCGGCCACCAGAAAGCTCGTCAAAAACAGATTTGTTGCCCGCGAGCGTTTCGCGGTTTTGGTCAACATAAGAAACCTTGACGGTATCTCCGAGACGCAACTGACCACTGTCTGGCTTTTCCAGGCCAACAATCATCTTGAAGAGAGTTGATTTACCCGCGCCATTCGCGCCAATCACACCAACAATTCCACCCGGTGGGAGTTTGAAATTGAGGTTGTCGAACAACAAGCGGTCGGCAAAACCTTTGCTGAGGTTCTCGGCTTCAACAACCACATCGCCCAAGCGCGGTGCCGGCGGAAAAGGAAGTTCTTTGATGGTTTCGTATTGTTCGTTCGATTCATTGACCATTTGTTGATACGCCGACACGCGCCATTTGGCTTTTGCCTGCCGAGCCTTCGGACTCATTTGGACCCACTCGAGCTCGCGCTTGAGGGTCTTTTGTCGCACCGATTCTTGTTTTTCTTCTTCACCAAGACGTTTGATTTTTTGCTCAAGCCACGCGCTGTAATTTGTGTGCCAAGGGATACCCTCACCGCGGTCGAGCTCCAGCACCCATTCCGTGACGTTGTCGAGGAAGTAGCGATCGTGGGTGACACACACAACCGTTCCTGGAAACTCCTTCAGATGCCGCTCAAGCCATTGCACCGACTCGGCGTCGAGGTGGTTGGTGGGCTCGTCGAGAAGGAGCATGTCGGGCTTCGACAACAGCAAGCGACACAGCGCAACCCGCCGGCGTTCTCCACCAGAAAGTGATTTGACGTCTGCATCCGCGGGCGGGCAACGGAGTGCGTCCATTGCGATTTCGATAGTGCGATCGAGTTCCCAGGCGTTTGTTGCATCGAGTTGATCTTGAACCCGTGCTGCTTCGTTGATCACCTTTTGCATTTCGGCGTCATCCAGCGGCTCGCACATCTTCATATTTAGGTCTTCGAATTTTTGCAGGAGCGCTTTGGTTTCGGCAAATGCCTCTTCGATATTCTGCTGAACGTTTTTCTCGGGGTTCAGCTCGGGCTCTTGGGCCAGGTACCCCACCTTGATGCCTTTGGCTGGAAAGGCTTCTCCGGAGAAGTTGGTATCAACTCCTGCCATAATTCGAAGCAAAGTTGACTTACCAGCCCCATTATTCCCGATCACGCCGATTTTGGCCCCAGGCAAGAAGGACAGGTACATCCCTTTAATAATTTCCTTGCCATTAATGACCTTGCGCAAGTTCACCATGTTGAAGATGTAATTTGCCATTCCGGAACTCCTGGGCTATTTTGAGGCAATATTAAGCAACCCCTTCTGGGGCAGAAAAGAGAGCCACATGTTTATGCTGAAGTTCTTTACTGCAATCAAGCATGCGCTGGCGATATTCTCGGGCATTTTTTTTGTTTTGCCCTGGAGCGCAACAGCGCAAACAAACGACTCAATGAACAGCACAGATAAAGGCTCTTCGGCTACAGCCGAGGCGTACAACTTTTTCGCAAGTGCGCGTCTGCGTTCACCCGACCGCAATAGTGAAGTCACAACCCCTGAATTCAAGGTCAACCTGTCGGCCAACAACACAGTCGTGCTGAAAGGTAAATCTTTGAACGTGACTCTTGAAAGCGAAAAAAGTGGTTTCTTTCAGGCGCCCTTGGTGCGTGTGAGCGCAAATGGCAGCACCGGACCACGTGGCAGTAGCGCTGATTCAACATCATTTAATGCTGGCACGTTCCGAATCACTGCATCCGGACAACACTCTTTCATATTCATGGAGAAAAATCGGGGCTGGGTCTTGGAGTTGAAATTGCGCCCCATTGCACCACCTCGGCCTGAGGTGCCAACTCTCGCGCCAAACAAACCGAAATCACCGGTGCGGGTTTTTCCACGCAAGTCGAAACGATTACCAGCGTAAATTTCGCGACTCTCACAGCTTGACCGCGCAACAAACTCCAAGAGACAACACTTGGAGTTTTTTTGCTTGAGGGTTTGCAAACGGATGTTGCGCCTGAAAAAAACATCACTCCTTGCTTGTGTGGCATTTTTTGCGCCAACGCCCTGCGCGTGGGCGCAAGAAGCCAGTCATCTTTCGCAGCTTGCCAATGAAGCGCAATGGAAAAAAATCCTTTACTACGCTCCGACCTGGTTTAACGGAACTCGCAGCCTGATCGATGACGCACGATTTTTTCTCTCGAAAAAGGGCAAAATTGATGCGGAGCTAGAATTAAAGGCCACTGTGCAAGCGTTTACCGAGGGCACTCCCGCAAAACGCCAACAGGCTTTGTGTAAGTATCCAGCGCGGCGTAAATGGCTTGAAGAAAGGCTCAAAAAAAAGTTCGCCGACCCGGCGCCCGAAGATTCCTCAGAGATCTGCAAGCGCTTGGCAACTTTCACAACCAGTGTGCACTCTGACAAAGTTTCTTTGATTTTTTCCTCTTACTTTCCTGGAAATCCTGCTTCGTTGTTTGGCCACACGCTGCTTAAATTTAAGAAAAACAGCGAAGAGGGTCAGCCGCCCAACGAACTTTTGGATTTTGGTCTCAACCATTCGGCACACACTGGCAATACAAACCCGCTGCTGTTTCCTTTTCTGGGCCTCACGGGAAGGTTTCCAGGTTACGTCAGTTTCATGCCTTATTATGTCAAAGTTCAAGAATACAATAACTCTGAAAGCCGCGATTTATGGGAGTACGAATTATCCCTCACAGCCGACGAAGTGCAGATGATTCTACTTTCCGTGTTCGAACTCTCGACCCACAAAATCGATTATTACTATTTCGATGATAACTGCTCACTCATGATGCTCGCTGTGCTCGATGTGGCGCGGCCGAATTTGCGATTGGTTGAAAAATTTGATGCTTGGGTGATTCCAGGTGACACAATCCGGATTGTCGCCATGCAGCCGAATTTGCTTGGTGCTGTTAAATTTCGTGCTTCAAATGTGAAACGCTACCTTGCTCATGAAAAAATGCTCACGGCGGTGGAGCGAACCGCATTCAATGCACTGCTTGAAAAAAAGCAGGCTCCGAAAGAAAAAGAATTCCCACTCGAGGCGCTAAATAGGCTCAGCAATGTGCAAAAAATGCATGTTCTTGACACCGCTCTTGAGTATTTCGATGCCGATGAAAAATTGGCTGCCAACGAAACTCCACGCAAATGGAATAGAGAACGCAATTTGCTGCTTAAGGCACGGGCGGAATTGGGAATCGTCTCGCCTCCGCTGGTGGTTGAAACACCCCAGAACGAGGCACCAGGAACAGCGTATCCCTCCGCCCGTTTGAGCTTCGGGATTGTGCATGCCGTGGGTGGAAATTCAACCAATCAAACAGGTGCGTTGCTCGGCTGGCGTCCGGCTCTGCAGACACTCGACAGCCCAGCGGCAGGGATGAGCTCCGACTTGGGAATTAGCTTTTTAAATCTTGAAGGGCTTTTGCAAGAGCAGGGTGTAGTTCTGCGCGAATTTACCCTACTGAGTATTGAAGCAATTCCTTTAAAAAGGCCAAACCTGAGTTCGCTTTCGTGGCAATTTGAAGCAGGCTACAAACAACGTTGTTTTGCAAATTGTCAGCAAACTTTTATCAATTATGAAGCTGGCAGGGCATGGACATTCACAGGCAATGAAGGGCGAATTGCCCTGCGTGGTGGATTGCGGGTTGGAGACGATTCGCGCGCAGCCTTCTTTGCCGAACCTGGGGTTGTGGCGGTGTTGAATCTGCCCATGTCGGAGGCAGCGCGCTGGAGCACACGCGTGTCATTAAGCCGGCAGATGAGTTTGTGGGAAGGTTCGCAATGGGTTTTTGAGGGGATGAGCCGATACACCTTCCGCCCCATATCTCCATGGGAATCAAGCATATCTATTGGAGTTCACAACTCAGAAGCGCAATTCGTGGCGCGAGGACTGTATTACTTTTAAAATTTATCTTGCACCGATCCGGATCACAACTTCATCGATTTCCCCGCGCGCCAACGCTTTCGAATTGATCGCCCGGCGCGCACGTATCCGGGTGATGTCGAAGCCTGCATAGAGCTCGAGTAGAGCAGGTGCAGTGGAATTGGAGATTGCAATCGTTGCGCCGCGCCGCGCTGCGGCAACACAGACATCACGCAGTCGCTGCTGTTCGCCGAGAGAGAATCCGCCCCGCGTATAAGAATTAAAGGAAGAAGTTGCCGACAAGGGTTCATAGGGCGGATCACAATAAACAAAATCGCCCTGCCCTGCGAGCGAAATAACTGAAGCAAAGTCGCTATTATGAAGAACAACTTTTGCAAAACGCGCGGCGGCCAGCGCGAAGTTTTCCGGGTCAAAAAGCTGAGGGCATTTCTTGCGATGACCAAATGGAACGTTAAAGTCGCCTTGCGCGTTTTGCCGATAGAGGCCGTTGAAGCCAGTCTTATTCAAAAAAAGTGTGCGCGCTGCGCGCTCAATGGGGTCTTGCGGACGCTGCGAGCGTAGGCTGTAATAAAATTCTTTTGAATACTTTTGCGCATAGTCTTGCAGCATGAAAATGAGATCTTGCCGCCGTGTGCGAAGAACCTGGTAGAGATTATAAATTTCAGGATTTAGTTCATTGAGAACCGCATTTGCATGAGGCTGCAGCGAAAGAAAAACTGCTGCGCCGCCCAGAAAAGGCTCGAAGTAGCGATTGAATGTTTGCGGAAACAGGGGAATCAGTTGCGGCAGCAATGCAGATTTTCCACCAGCCCATTTCAACACTGGCTTGGCACGATTGCCAATATCGAAGTGCATCTGCCAACGCTCCTTGCGAGAACTTCACGAGACCAGGGGCATCTGGCCTCGTTTGCAGGAAGCGGCCGGATGGTCAGGGACACTTTGTACTCGGAGCTCCCTGAATTTCAAAGGGCATCTCAAGAGTTTTGATATCAAAAATTGCGTCGTTAAAATCGATTCCTAAATCGACGGCAGAATTCGGATCGGCCTTCGCTTTGTTGATACTTTCGGCGCTTTGATCTTCGAAGTACACACGCACCAAGCGTCCACCGCTCGCCTGCGAAACATCGGTTAATACGAAATTGACGCGATCAGCGGCTGTGGCGTGGCTGCGGACAAAACTGGGCGTGGCTTCAAATGGACCATTGCATGTCTGGCTCTTGAGCGTTCTTTCCGCACAGGTGGAGCCGGTGTTCTTAAAGCTCTCCACTTTCAAGTTTAGAACCGGACAACTCACTCCCTCAGGAACGGGAATGCGGACAACCTTGCCCGTGACGTTGATGTCTTTTGTGCAGGCAATGTTAAAAGATTTGCCGCCTAGCTCAACCTTTAGACAATTGTTCCACCACGCCTCGGGCTGAATGCCTGTGATCTGCAGAGCCAACGACCTTTTGGGGTCGGTGGGGGTCTCTCCTTTGTTTGCTGGCCCCGCATTCTCTGCCTTGCCTTCTTCAAGAGGCGACGGATTTTGTTCAGAATGTTGCTCGGGTTGTGGGTTTGGATTGGCTGGAGCTGTTCCTGAGAAATCGGTCGAACTGCAGGCCCAGAGCGCCAATGCCACGAATGCGCTGACCAGAGCAAGGAAAAGACGGGGCAATGGAATATGTGTCGCAACTGCGCAAGATTTCGACAAATCATTGATTAAATTGATGCGTACCATTGGGCACCCCCTCTTCGAGCAAAGATTTAGCAAGGCGCATGCCAGACTGCGAAATTTGGGGCAGAATCTTGGGCGGGGCAAAGGGCAAGAATTGCAATAGATTCACTCAGACGATTGGGCTGCGCGGGGGCAAGAGAATTGCGCGCACCGGCGAGGCATCGAAGCCTACCAGCGGAAGCGGCAAGGCCAGCAGCGTGTATTCACCATCCGGCACCTGTGTGAGAACGAGTCCTTCAAGCACCGCAAGGTCGTGCTTGAACAGTGCTTGATGACTTTCAAGCAGTTTGGAGTTGTGAGGATCAACGGAAGGCGTGTCGATTCCAACAGTGACCACACCCTGCCCTGCCAGCCACGCAACAAGCTCGGGGCTTAAAGAGCAAAAATCTTCACGCCAATGTTCGGGATCTGGAAATGAGTTTGTTCTAAAGAGAATGCGCGGGGCCGTTACCATTCGGCCTGCAACGTGAGCAACGGTGATTCGCCCAGGCTTGTCCATTTGCACAGAAATCACCTGGCAGAGTCCAAGGTAACGGCGCAGATCTCGATCTGAAATATCTTCTCCAGCCGAATTATAGTGGCATGGCGCATCGGCATGTGCCCCAAGATGAACTGTGCTTTCAAGCGCTGAGAGCATCAGATGATGACCTGCTTTGAAGCTTAAAAGCGTTTTTTGGCTGAGCGGCGTGTCGCCCGGAAAGACCGCCGTGCGCGGCGTGAGTTTTGGAGAAATATCGTATAGAAGACCCTGCATCGGTTTCCCCACATTCGCTGTTGCATGTGACCCAGAAGACTCAGAACGAAAGGTTGTGTCAATGCTGTTTGATGTATTCTTCTCCATCTGTCAGACACCGGTCGACGGCGTGCATCCTTCGGAACAACAGATGTTCGCCCACTTCTTCGAGCAAGTCCAGGCGGCAGACGAACTCGGATACGGCATTGCGTGGGTGGCAGAAAGCCATCTTTCGTGCGAAGTGCAAAAGCATAATCCTGGAGCGGTAATTCCAAACTTTGTTGGCGAAATTGGTTTAAATACCGATATCCTTCTCCTTGCGCCGCATATCTTTGCACGCACAAAAAGAATTGAAGTTGGCGCTGCCATCAAAAGCTTGTTTTGCAATGGCGGCCCGATGGCTCACGCTGAAGCAGTCAAATCATTTCTCACCTTGCATCAGTTTTCACCGGCAGCACAAAGGCGTCTTCATCTCGGTATTGCTGCGGGACGCTTTCCTTTCTCAAGCGCTCCTTATGGAATCGTTCCTCGCAACGATGCAGAGAAAGTTGCTTGGCCGGCACTGAAGGGCAAAATATTCGGCGAATCGTTGGAAATCTTTTTACGCTTCCTGCGTGGAGATATTTTCTCTTCCAACGATCTCCCGGCGACAACCTTATCTAGAAATGACATGCGCTCGGACGAGGATTGGCAGAAACTTAAGTCTGCCGCCGGATTGCCACTGGCGCAGGAGATCAGCTTCGCGCAGCGCTGGAGTTTTCCGCGCACAGGCGTTATTCCCAAAGAAACTTCGCTCCAAGCTCTGCAGCTGTATGTTGGAAGCCACGAGGCAAAAATACAAGATTTTGCCAATCAGATTCTTCCCTGTGGTGTGCTGAATTTATCGATCACTCCAGGCGACGAAATTGAACGCACTCATGCACGTATGCCAACAACATTTCATAAAGATGGCGGCCCCTGGGAGCGCGCGCTGATGCCTCGCACGGTGCTGGTATTCTTGGATGCCACGCCCGGGCTCAACACCGCTCAACAAAGTGCCCGCGCAAACGAAAAAGCTCGCAAAGCGCTTAACACTTACTGGAATGCGCTTGAAGGCACACTGGATCCCGCACGCATCGAAAATGCTGTTAACAATGCGCTTGTAGGAAACGCTGTTGAAGTTGCCGCGCAGCTCAAAGAACGCTTCCACGCAGATGACAGATTAATGCTCTGGTTTGATTTCTTTAACCACAACACCGGCGAAGTGATGACCGCCATGCGCGACTTCAAACGGTTTGTTGCTCCACTTGTGAACAGGGAGGCTTAAGAATGACATCATCAACTCCGCTTTTTCAATTGAATGGCTTGAGCGCATTGGTATGTGGAGCATCGCAGGGGATTGGTCGGGCAACGGCACAGCTCTTTGCTCACCAAGGCGCTCGGGTTGTGCTTCTTGCGCGCGACTTGGAAAAACTCGAAGCAACGCGCAAAACCTTGCCTTCACCGGAAGAGCATCTGTGCGTTTCTGCAGACCTGGCAAAATCAAGCGCTATTGATTCTGCTGTCGAGACCATTTTGCAACAGATGGGTTCAGTGCATATTCTTGTCAACAACGCGGGTGGCCCGGCAGCTGGACCATTGCTCGATGCACAGCCTGCCGCTTTTGAGGCTGCTCTCAACACCCACCTGCTTGCACAACTTCAACTCTGCAAAGCGTTTGTTCCGGGTATGAAGGCTGCGGGTTTTGGGCGAATCATCAATATCATTTCCACCTCAGTACGCACACCAATCGCGAATCTCGGAGTTTCCAACACAATCAGGGCCGCCGTTGCAGGTTTCGCCAAGACTCTCTCAAATGAATTGGCACCTCATGCGATCACCGTGAACAATGTTTTGCCTGGTTACACCCAAACCGACCGACTGAGCGCGCTCTTGCAGGCGGCTGCAACGCGAGAATCAACTTCCGTTGACATGGTGCGGGAAAATTGGCTCAAGCAAGTCCCTGCTCGCCGCTTCGCAAAACCTGAAGAAGTTGCCGCAGCCCTTGCCTTTCTAGCGAGCCGAGAAGCAGGCTACATCACCGGAGTCAGCTTGCAGGTCGATGGCGGACGCATTGGTTCAATCTGAAAAATGCAGTACGCTTCTAAAATCGTTACCAAACATTCCATCAACGCACGCCAACACGTGAGAGCCAAATCCACATGTGGACAATTTATCAGCACCACAAAGGCATGCATTACCTCGCTCTGGGCAATGCACTTCATTCCGAGAACATGGAGCCTCACACAATATACCTCGCGTTATATGACAACCCACGTGGCGGGCTCTGGGCCCGTCCATGCGGAATGTTCTTTGACAACGGCGGACCTCGCGGCAGCAAACGCTTCATTGAAATTGCCCGGCTGCGGCCCTTGGCATTGAATGAAGCAAGCAGCGTTTTACCTTTTGGCTATGACGCCTGGGGTGAAGGACGCACGCTCGAAGACTTTGTCAAATCATACGAAGCAAATAAAAATCACCTGCGTGGCCAGCGCTATGTTCTCGAAGACCTTGAGGGCCAGAAACTCTCGACGGTCAACACCTTGCGCTTTCATCCCGAGCTCACCGGTTTGGCGTGGCTCGCAACGGATCCTGAAAAACGCAAAAATGGCCACGCAGCGCTGCTGATTCAGTCGGTCATGGCGCTTTTACGTCACGAAGAAAAGGACATGGGCTTTGTCCTGCATTCCGAAATTGGCATCCGCTTCTATGAAAAATTCGGCTTTGTTAAGGCGCCGGTCGAAAATCAAAACTTCGAAAAATCAATCGCAATGCTCGCCGGCAATGAGGAGTTATTTGACAAGCACGCAGCCGTGTTCAGCGAATTCTTCTAACGAACTCGACTTTTTTCTCGCCTCAGAACTCTTTTGCGAGTCCTGCAACGAGTAGCGCCTTGATTGTGTGAAGTCGATTTTCTGCCTCTTCAAAGACCAAGCTCTGCTTTGACTCAAAAACCTCGCTGCTCACTTCCATTCCTTTGTTCGCGGGCAAACAATGCAGAAACACGGTATGGCTCACGCCCGTGGCCTGCAACAATGCTGCGTTGACTTGATAAGGCTTGAGAACTGACACGCGCTCGGCAACATCTGGGCCGTTTTCAAAACCCATCGACACCCACACGTCTGTGTAAAGAGCATCTGCACCTCGAACGGCGGTCTGGGGGTTGGGATCGAGAGTGAGACTGCCCCCGGTTTCCTGACAAAGGTGACGAGCGTAATTGAGCTGCTCAGTAGCCGGCATGTAGGCCTGCGGTGCACAGGCAACGAAATGTGCACCCACCATTGCACAGGCAACCATCAGCGAATGCGCGACATTGTTAGCTGCGTCTCCCATGTAAACAACCCGCAAACCAGCCAAGTGTGAGAAATGTTCTTCAAGTGTCATGAGAAAGGCCAACGCTTGCGTGGGATGCTCTTCATCGGTGAGAGCGTTCCACACCGGAACTCCCGACAACTGCGCAAGGGTCTCGACGGTTTTCTGCGCGAATCCGCGATAAACAAGACCATCATAGAAACGCCCAAGCACACGAGCGGTATCTTCAAGCGACTCCTTTTTTCCAAAATGAATATCGCCAATGCCAAGAAAGTCGACGCGCGCACCTTCGTCGTGACAAGCAACAGAGAAAGCACTGCGCGTGCGGGTGCTCATTTTTTCAAACAACAATGCGATATTCTTATTCTGCAAGCGATGTGGAAATTGCCCTGCTTTCTTTTCAGCTTTTAATTGCCGTGCCAGCTGAAGCAGTTCGCGCAATTCAAAGGGTGACACATCACGAAGACTCAAAAACGATTTACCAACAAGCGTCATAACTGCATTGCCTCGCCGAGCGGTGAAGGGTTTTCAAAATTACGCCCATTTGCCAAGGCCAAGACCCATGCATCGAGGGCAAAAACGGAATCAATAAACGGAATTGCCGCGTGAGTTGTTAAAGCACCCACTTCGTCGGCAAGTGTGTGAAGTGTTGTGCTCGCTTGCGTAGGTACAAAAATAACCATGGCGAGCTCCGAGTCTTGAATGGATTTTCTGGCCCACTCGAGCGCTTGCTGAAATTCACTAAATACCTGCACGAGATCGTGGCTCAGAGTGAGAAAGTCTGGCCGGTTATTCAAGCAACCCAGTTGGAATGAAAACTCCTGTGTGAGCATCTGCAATGCAGGTGCAATCGATTGCACCGCGGATTGTTCTGCAAGCAGCAAGACCTTTCCAGACGTTCTGAGCGACCACCCTGCCGCGCGGTATGCTTTGGCCAACGCAGCACCATGTGATGTTCCTATCCCCATGACCTCGCCGATGGAGCGCATTTCAGGCCCAAGTCGTGGGCTGACACCGGGGAATTTGTGAAAAGGAAAAACCGGAGCTTTGGCGGCATAAAGAGGAGCTTTACCGGCTTGAATTTTACTTGCTGAGCTCACCAGCGTGCGCAACGGTTCGCCGAGTGCAACAAGCGCGGCGAATTGTGCCAGTGGGACAGCGCAGGCCTTAGAGACAAAAGGAACGCTGCGTGAACTTCGCGGATTCACTTCAAGAACAAAAACTTTTCCGTTGTGTGCTGCAAGCTGAACATTCAGCAATCCACACACACCCATTTGCAGAGCGATTTTTTCACAGATAGCAAGAATTTCTTGCTGAAGTTCTGCAGAGGCTTTTAGACACGGGATAAGACTCGTTGAATCGCCGGAATGAATTCCTGCTTCCTCAACATGCTCCATCAGGGTCGGAATAAAAACCTCTTTTCCGTCGCAAACCAAATCAACGTCGAATTCAATGGCACCCGCAAGATAACGATCCAAAAGCACCGGATGTCCTGCGGAGGCTTCAAGGGCTTCATTGAGTGCAGCGGCCAGTTCGTTCTCGCTCCAAACAATTCTCATAGCTCGCCCACCCAGCACATAGGAGGGCCTTACGAGCAAGGGAAAGCCAAGTTTTACCGCCAACGACATACATTCAGAAAAACTGGATCCCGACGACCAGCGCGGCACGTTGACACCTATTTTTGTGATAAATTCACCAAATGCGTTGCGGTTTTCTGCAAGCTCAATTGCCGCGTATGAGGTGCCGAGAATTTTGAATCCGGCAGCAAGAATTGGCGAAGCGAGCTTCAGCGGACTTTGTCCACCAAATTGAACAAAAACACCGTCGGGTTTTTCTGCGCGAAGAATATCCAAAACATCTTCTTCATGCAGAGGCTCGATGAACAGCTTATCGCTGACCCGATGATCAGTGCTCACCGTTTCCGGATTACAATTGATAAGAATCACTTCGTATCCAGCAGCTTGCGCTGCGCGTACGGCATGAACACAGGAGTAATCAAATTCCACACCCTGACCAATCCGGTTGGGGCCACTGCCCAAGATAACAACTTTCTTTCTTGTGCTTGGACAATTGTCATCAAATTGATCGAAGGTTTTATAGAAATAAGGAGTCTTTGCTTCGAATTCGCCCGCACAGGAATCAACCATTTTGAAGGTTGGCTTTACGTTCATCGATACAAGGCGCGACTCAATTTGCTCGATAGATTGCCGAGTGAGCGCAGCGATAGCTTTATTGGTGAAGCCATCTTGTTTGGCTTTAAGCAAAAGCTCCTGACTCTCTGGTTTTAGCGCCAATTGATTTTCTAGCTCCACCAATTGCAGAAGTTGATGGAGAAACCAGGACGAAATTCCAGTTTTTTTGTGCAGCGATTCGATCACCTCGTGAGAGGGTGTTCCAAGTTGAATTGCTCCGCAAAGGATTGATTTAATCACCGGAAAAAGCAGCGGCGTTGGGGTGGCAAGTTCAAGTTCAATATTCGCATCACGCGGTGCCTCGGGCCAGCCCTCAAAACCCAATTCAAGCGAACGCCAGGCTTTTTGAAAGGCATCGCGGAAGGTTCGGCCAAACGCAAGAACTTCACCCACCGACTTCATCTGAACGCCAAGCGACTGAGATGCGCCTTTGTATTTGTTGAAGTCCCAGCGTGGAATTTTCACTACAACATAGTCAATGCTCGGCTCAAAAGCGGCAGTGGTGCTGAGCGTAATTTCGTTTTGCAGCTCTGCAAGAGTGAGGCCAGCCGCAAGTTTCGCGGCAAGGCGTGCAATTGGATAGCCCGTTGCTTTGGAGACCAGCGCCGAACTGCGCGACACACGTGGGTTCATCTCAATAACAACGATCCGACCTGAGGTTGGGTGAACTGCAAACTGAATATTAGCCCCACCGGTTTCCATTCCAACCTGTGAAAAGATCTGTTTGGCTTGGTCGCGCAGCTGTTGATATTCGCGATCGGTGAGTGTGAGACACGGCGCACAGGTGATGCTGTCGCCCGTGTGAACTCCCATCGGGTTGATATTTTCAACGCCGCAGACAACAACAAATGTTCCTGCACTGTCGCGCATCACTTCCAGTTCATATTCTTTCCAGCCAACAATTGATTCTTCAATAACAAGCTCAACCGCTGCATTCTGTGCGAAGACCCGTGAAAGAAGTTCGTTGAATTGAACTTGAGTTTGAACGATTCCGCCGCCGGCCCCACCCAAGGTAAAAGACGATCTCACAACCAAAGGAAAAGACAGCTCTTGCGCAAGTTGAAGAGCATCCTGCGGGTTATTTGCAACCCCGCCGCGAATCACGTCATATCCAAGCTCGACGAGCATTGAACGAAAGGCTCGTCTGTCTTCAGTCAAGACAACCGTGCTTTCGCTCACACCCAAAGCGCTCACACCCAAGCGTTTGAGGTGGCCGTTTTGCTCGAGCCAAAGAAACAAGTTTAACGCCACCTGGCCACCCACCGTGGGTAACAAAGCATCAGGACGCTCGCGTTGCAAAATTGCGAGAACACTCTCGGGGGTGAGAGGTTCAATATAAACTCGGTCGGCCGTGGTGGAGTCGGTCATGATTGTTGCTGGATTTGAATTGACCAGTGCAACCTCAAATCCCAGCTCGCGCAATGCAACACACGCTTGGGTTCCTGAATAATCGAATTCACAGCCCTGCCCGATTTGAATGGGGCCAGAGCCCAGAACCAAAATTTTACGAATGTCAGTGCGCACTGGCATTGGAAGCCTCCTCAAGCATCTTTACAAACACTGAAAACAGAGCATGAGCATCGTGTGGCCCTGGAGTGCATTCAGGATGGAATTGAACAGAGAAAATAGGCAGCCGCTTGTGCCGCAGACCGGCAACGGTGCCATCATTCATATGCCTGTGGGTGATTTCAAATTGCTCACGGACGCTTTTCTCGACAACGTGGTAGTTGTGATTCTGTGAGGTCATCATCACAACTCCCGCGGGCATGTCAGCAAGTTCACAGGTGCTCACAACAGGGTGATTCACCGCATGATGGCCGAATTCCAACTTTTGCGTATCGCCATCAAAGGCGAGTGCGATGAGTTGGTGGCCAAGACAAATTCCAAAAGTTGGTAGCCGCGCCGCAAAGGTTTGGATGATTGTTAAAATTTGCGTTGATGCTGCTAATTGCTTCGGACACCCTGGACCATTGCTAATAAAAAGGCCATCCGGACGGATGGCCGCAATATCTTCTAAGCTCGCATCTGGAGCAACAATATGAAGATCGAGTCCGAGTTCTTCCAGGCTATCGAGAATTCCTCGCTTGATTCCGCAGTCAACAGCAACAATTTTGAAGCGATGACTGGCTTGGCCGTGGCGGTTTGCCTGAGCATTATTGCCACCTACAAATGCAGAGCGTTCGCGCGCATTCTGAAAAGAAAAAGACCTCGTTTTTAAAACGAGGTCTTGCGAAGAAATATCTGATGCTGACTTGAGCTTTCTCATCAGGGAATCGGGATCGAAATCCTCGGTGGAGAGAATCGCCTTCATGCAACCCGCAAGGCGAACCCGTTGCGCCAAATAGCGGGTGTCTACGCCCGACAACGCAAAGCGCCCGGATGCTTTGAGCAACTCAGCAAGATTTGAAACTGCCCGGTAGTTGTCGACGCACTCGGAGAAATCACGACAGATAAAACCTTCAGCACAGAACGCTCGAGATTCTGAATCAAAGCCGGTGACTCCGGTGTTGCCAATATGGCTCGTCGTAAAAAGAACGAACTGACCCGCATAAGAGGGATCGGAGAGAACTTCTTCATAGCCAGTCATGGCTGTATTGAAGACAAGTTCAGCGACGCGTTCACCGCGTTCACCATGAGCTTGCCCAACAACATGTGTCCCGTCTTCAAGCAGAAGGCTTGCTCGCACAGAATCTCTCCCTTCAAGTATTCAAGGATTTCTTCAACCGTGCTTTGGCTAAATTGCCCGAGGTTAGGAAAGTGCAGAGGGGAATGTCAAGGCAAGCGTTCACAAATTCGACAAAACCCACAATCTTGCGACTAAAATATATCACACAATGGTGAAGTGCGAGTGTTGTGGCGACATCAAATCACTCTTTTGCTTTGGGGAGTTTCGCCAGCAACTGCTGTGCTTGCTGTGCGAGTTGGCTGTTGCCCTCGCGAGCGGTTTGCACAAGGGCAGAACGCACTTCTTCAGCTGCAAGCGGCGCGTGTTGAGCAATCGTATAAAGCGCCTCACTGCGCACCGTCGCTCGCTCGGAAGAGGAACGACTCAGCGTCAAGGCGGCATCCAAACTCGCACGCAGCGGCGCTCGCATTCGCATCACTCGCAGGCTTTGAATCACAAGTTCAGGTTCGATTGAGGAATCAAGAGCAATTTTCTGCAAATAAACGTCGACCGCTGGATCATTCACAAAGCGGAGGTCGTAAATAGCAGACTTCTGCAGTGCTGGTGCAGTTGTTTTGCCCATGACTTCTTTTACGCTTGGTAAAGCTTCCTGCGCTCCGGAATTCCCCAAGGCTCCAGAAAGGGTCACCTTGCGTTCAACCGATTGTGTCGCATCAAAATCGGTTTTGATACGAGCAACAACTTCACGTGCTAGCTCGGGGCGCGCGCGGAGTGCTCGCGAAGCGAATGTGCCCAAGGCAAGCGTTGCGGTGGCTTTGACATCTGGAGTTGTGCCATTTTCGTAAAGCTCGACAAGCTGATCGCGCGAACGCTCCGACGGGTTGTGATGCGCAGCCATCGCAGGAATTAATTGCATTAATGCTTGCGGATCGTCTTTCATGCGACGAGCTAACTCAACCATCGCGGCCTCGGATTCCGGCGAATCTTGATTCGAAAACGCACCTGCAAGCAACGCAAGCTTACTCGAATAATCGGGATCATTTTTATTCAAACGGGCGATTTCCTCAGCGACAACAGTCGCGCTTTCTGGCTGTAAAATCATCAGTGCAGAAAGCTGCTCGAGGAATTGAAAACGTGCCGCACCATCGCGGTGAAAATCGGTTGCATTTAGACGAGCACGCAGCGAATCCCATGTTTCGCCGGCGAGTTTTTGTGCCGCAACTTTGCGCCTAAGAGACGAACCGTGATTGGCCTCAAGTTCGAAATCACTCATGTACGCAGTTGCTGCAGGATCACCTGCGTCGTTGATTTGAACGTCTGAATCGCTTGCCTGAGCAGAACGTTTACCAACAAATTCAATTTGAGTGCGAAGGTTATTGGTTGCCTGAATTCCAGCAGCCTGCAGACGCAATGTCCAACGCTGCTCAGATTTGACAACCAACCCCGCGGCGACATCAAAGCTCATCCGCGTCAGCGAGCCAGGAAGTACGGCGACAACCTGCTCGGCGTTCCTTTCGCGCAGATCTGCCGGATTGATTCTGACGGTGCGCGGTTCTTTCTCGATGTTTGCGACTCCATTGTTGAGCGCAATCAATTTATTGTTGAGCGTAAAGACGCCGGTTGAATCGAGCTCTTCAGAAGCCCATTCGCTCAATTGCTTCTCGGGCGGGAGATAAACAAAGCGAGACAAAAGAACCGAGCGATAGAGATTCAATGTTTCAAGTGTCATGCCGCGTGGCGCACTCAAACGAACCACCCTGTGAACGCGATCGGTGCGGAGCAAAACACTTTGCGCCGAAAGTGACTGGGCAATAGCCGTTGCGTCGTTCGAAGAAAGTGCCGGGTTGCCGCGGGCATCCGTGCTTTGGAAAGTGACGTCATGAAATTTGTAGCGATAAAGAACTTCTGTTTCTTTGACGGAGAGAACTTGTTCATCAAGCTGCGCGCGCAGGTGGATCTCGGAGACAGTGGGGCGTCCTGCAGAGGGCAGCAATTCAACGGAGAGATCTTGAACCACAGCGTAGGTGCGCAGCTCGTGAGTTGAGTGCGCATGAACAAGCAACGCCTTCTCTTCGAGTGGATTTTTTTCTGAAGTTTGCGTTGCCGCCGTTGAAGAACGATTTTCCTTCAACTCAAGGCCCCGCGAGCGCAAGAAGACACCCCAGACAACTGCGGCAAGGATCAGGGTCGTGGTGATCAGTGCGGCAACTCGCCGCGTTGTCTGGTTGAACTTCACTCGGGCAACTCTCCACTTGCTGTCAGGTCTTCACCAACAAATCCATTGGGCGCAATGGGAGTGGGAATTGGACGTGGCAGTGGCCTTGGCAAAGGCGCTGGCAAGCGCCCACCAGGCAGTGTTACCACAGGCGGAATTTTGATTGGTGTCAGACGGCACATGTGGCTGACGTTAACACCCGGCAAACAAGAGGCGCCGTTCACAGAACAGTCTTGTTTCAAGGTCACGCTGCCGCCTTCGAATTCTTGCACCTGAGTGATCCGAACACCCGGAACGCTGCCAAGGACAGGCAAGTTAATGGTGATGTTTTCTTTGCCGGTGATTTTTTGTTCGGCCTTTGGATACCCCAAGCATCCACGCTCCCAATTGAGAGATTCCCAGCGATCGCGGACAGGACCTCGCACCATCCATGTGCCGAATTCTGGATGATAATAAACAGACCCGCCCTCGAAATGGTTGTATCGCCCAACACCATCAGGTGTCTGACCTTCATCGCTGACAGGATAACCAAGAACTCCTTGCTCCCAGCCTTTCTCTGCCCATGTGTTGCGGATGAGTCCGTGCACTTCAAATGCACCTGTTTGTGGGGTCCAGTAGATTGAACCATTTTGGAAGTGGTTGTACCGACCGCGTCCGTCGGGCGTTGTTAATTCGTCCGTTGTTGGGTAACCGAGAAGCCCCACACCGCGGCGCAAACTCGCCCATTTCTTGTAGATGTCGCCCTTCACAAGGAAAGCGTTGCCTGTGCTTGGGTGATACCAAAGTGAACCACCCTGAAAATGATTGTACTTGCCTTGTCCATCCGACACGGTGAGTTCGTCGGTCATAGGAAAACCAAGTTCCCCTTGTTCCCAGCCCAAGGCCGACCATTTGTTACGAATTAAGCCATGCACTTCATGTGCGCCTGTGTTTGCCGACCAGTAAATTGAACCACCTTGAAAATGCCGGTAGAGACCAGGTTTCGCAGCAGGAGTTTGCGATTCTGGGGTGAGCGCAGCACCAAGAAACCCAGCAGTGCCTTTGAGCTGTTTATACTTCCAGCCAATGTAATCTTTCAGTGGAAGCATTTCGTGCTGAGCAAAAAGCGGGATATTTTCCTTAAATCCTTCCCAAGAGAAGAGCGCTTTTTCCCAACGTTCGGAATCGATCCAATAATCGATTTCTGCAAAGAGACCGACTTCACCGCCCAGTGCAGCGAAGTTGGTATTGACGTCGAGATTTGCTTGCAGCGAAGGATCGGGCGAAACAATATCGTATTTCAAATTCGCATTGACCGGCACTTCAACGCTGATGAAATTCAGTGAACCATACACTCCAGCTGAGGCAACGAAAGCATCCACTGAGGCATCAACGCTGCCATAGGTATCAAGATAAGGACGCACCTGCCCAGTGAGGAGTTTCTCACCAATTAAACCTTGAATTGAATACTGCGTGCCAAGGCGTCCGCCCACACTGCCTCCCACAGACAATGGAACCGGCCCGAGCCAGAAGTTCATTCTCGCGCCTTCAGAACGATCATAATAAATATTGTCTGCTAGACTCGGACTATGTGCTTCCCAAAGTTTTTGTCCGAAGGTTGAAATGTAGGCGTAAGACGCTTCACCTGTTGCGTTGTGAGCTTGTGCATCGAAAACTTGGATATTGGATTTCAGAACTGTGCCATTGACGGTGATATTGCCATCGGCCCGTTGGTTATCTTTGACAACCTTCACGCCGTATCCCGCATTGGCATCAACTCCGAAATATTCATTGCCCATGCTGCGCGCATATCCACCAGAAAACTCGGCGCTGCGATCCATGTAGCGAGGCTCGTCATCAACCGAGCCAGGCTTCTTGAATAAATCACTCTGCGCTTTGAGGGCCTCAAGGTGGCTGAGCTCCATTGGAATTTTTCCAACCCGCAGATTGCGGTTCTTCGTTGGGCTCGTGCGCACAGCTTCCTTGATCGCCATGTTGGCAAAAATTGGGCTACGGCCGGCAAAAACGGAATATTGATTGCGCTGCTCTGCGGCCCACTGGTTAATCCCAGTTTGAATCTCTTGCAAAGTCATGTTGAGCGAACCGTTGACCGCACCTTTTGCGTCGAACTGTCCAACTGTTACAGCCGTTTCGGGGCGCAATTGAGGCAGCGGAATGGTGGGCAGACGCGTCTGAATGGGGGTCACGACTTGAATAGGAATAGTTTTCAGAAGGTAGCTGTGACGAATCACCGGAAGTTTTGCCGGATCAATCAGAACGGGGGGACGTGTTGGTAGATGGGGTGCTGGTAGAGGCGCCGGACGTGTCGGTTGATCGGCGATCGCACGACCAACGGCCAAAGACAAACCCATCGCAGCCAATACGGAGCCAACCGCCAGGCGGGTCGACCCTCTTCTCGTATTCATAGACACCCCCAAAATCCTAATAAGCGAAATCTAACCTTTCGGGTCTATATGCAATATGTTGGCCAGACGGTCAATGCTTCTCCAAGAAAATTGCAAATTCAACAAAATTACAAAAAGAGACCAGAAGGTTACGACTCCTTTCTCAAGATACCCCTTGAAAAGCCGACAAGCTATAAACGTTTTTGAAAAACTCGATTGACGAGGAGTCGTCTCATGCGTCAGCTACTCATTTCCCCCTTTGTTCTGGTGGTTGCGTGCGCACCAGAGCCGCCGACCATCAGCAAAACCAATCCGTCTGTCGCTTCGGCTGAACAAGGGTTGTCGCTGATTGAAAAGCAACGGCAGGCTTTAACGAAGACTCTTGAGCTCAAAGCACAGAACGACGAAATGTGTTTGCTCGTGCAAAAACAACGCGTGGAATGCAAAGTTGCTGGAACAAGCCTGCGTCCGGATGACTCACAAACGGTTCTGGGATGCGTTTCCGGTGTTGCCAAAGATGCAAAACTTGAAACAACCTTTGAAATGGATATTCAGGCGCCACCGGGAACTCGCGTTTACCTAACGGCACAACGCGGCAACTGGCAAACCAACTCGGTGCCTTCGGGAAGCAAACAAAAATTAACTTGGATCCCGCGGCAAACCGACAAATGTTCGCGCCTGCGCATTCGGCCACGCTCAGAAAGCAACCTTCTGGTGCGTTCGCCCCGCATTATTGAGCTCACCGACCTCAATATCATTTTTGAACCTAACGACTGCAATGATCAGCGTTCATTCGGCAAAGGTGACCTTTCAGGTTTTGCTTTTTACATCAATGGCGAAAAAGTTTTTGGTCAAGGGGATTTGAACAATGGCACAGGAACCGGAGCAGGCGCGCAGGTTTCTGTGAACAAACTTCTCGACTACGCGCAGGATCCCAAGTGCTCGGTTCCGGATGACGTGCTGAAGGCAGCGTTCGAAAAGGGTAAAGCAAACGCCGCTGCCGACATTGCGGCCGCCTCCAGCAAAGCACCACCCGCGACAATTGAAGACGATTTGGCACGTGAAACTAACCGCAATGAGCAAATGCGCCGACAGCTTAAAGGCAACGAAAATATCGGCTGCTGGGGCTATGAAAAGATTGAGAAATTGGAAGTTAAAGTTGAGGGCGCGGCTCTGCCAAATGCAAACCGAGGAGATTCCAGGTCTGCACTTCAAAGCTTAGGCAACTCGAAAGAATATACCTTCTCATTCGGACAGAACATGAAATTCTCGATTCCGGATGAATCGGCCCGCGCGGTCTTTAAGCCTGGTGGTGGCTTCGTTTTGGCCGACTTCAAAGAACGTGAAATTCAGGAGCTCCGCAATATCCGCATCAGTAAAGGTGGTGTTGCCTACGACAACAACCCTTTCCGCCTCGATGGTTTCTTGGGTATCGGCAGTTGGTCGGGCTTTCATCGCTACGAGCGCGATATTCGCTCACTTTCCAGCTTGAAAATCCTTGCCAATGATCAGCTGGTCTACGAACGCTCTGGAATCAATTTTACTTTTGAAGGCGGCAACCTTGTATGGCCGCCATTCAACGGAGTCGAATCAATTCAGGATGGATCAGCATTCGTTCAGCTGATGAGAAAAGACTGCCCAACGACTCAGAAATAAATTTCTGAGCTTGGCCACCTTCGCTCGCAGCACTGATGGGAGAGAGTGACAATGTCTCGCTTCGTTAACACAAGAAACCCGTGCTTCCTTCTTGGGCTCTTGGTGAGCGCTGTTGGGTGTGCGCCAAATCAGTACCAAGCGACAAAAGACATTGGCGCAGATGTCAAAACCCGTGCTGCAGGATTCGATGCAGCACCAGGCCGTTTGAATATCGACTGCTTTACGCAAACCGCTGATGCAAGCAAAGCAAACGATGGTCAAGCGCTGAAGGCCATCGGGATTCCATCAAACTGTCCGCTGACAGGGCAAAGCTCAAAAGAAGAGCCTGGCAAATTCGATATTGCAGTGGTGATTGATGCATCAGAAAACTTTATTGACAAAGAAAAGGCCGCCAAAGCACAGCTTCTCGCGCTGTTAAACAAACTCAATTCCGAACAAAAAATTTCGGCTCTTTCGGGTGTCTCTTTCCGCGATAAAATTGTTGGCTCGGAAAGAAAGCTTGAAGTTGCAAAGGCTATTTCGCTCATCACCGGAGACAGCGCAGATTGGTCGCCGAATGCGTTGAAAACAATTTCCAACAACAACACCGATTGGGTGAGCAACGACGCAGCCAAAGCAATTTTTGAAGGCATTGAAGAAGGTCTAAAACACCTTGAAGCGGGCAGTAGCGCGAATAAGATGTTGCTGATTTTGTCGGGCTCAACCGGCAAAACAAGCCAAGGATTTCAAATTGGCCCCATTGCACAAACGCTCGCGGCGTCATCGAGCAAGATCGCTGCTGCTGGTGGCCAACTGGTTGTCAATTATGCGGCAAGCGAAGAGCTTGCCCGCGGCTTGCCCGTGTCTGCACCTAACCCTCTCGAGCAACTCGACCAGGTGAGTTCCGTCGCAGCCCTGCGACCGGTCCGCGCCCAATTGGGCAAAGACCTGAACGACTGGCTTGTGCAAACTGTAAGCCGTTCGCAGATCACTGCGCAGAACACAGAGGCATGTCTCATCACCTCAATTGAAGCGCTTGATGCGGAAGGCAAATTGATCTTCAAAAAGGACGTCAAGATCAGAGATAAAAACGGATACTTTGAAGCCACCTTGCCGCCCGCAGTTGCGAGCCGTTCGTTGACACTGAAGGTCAACCGCAGCTGCGACAAATCGGGAGCAACGTCACAAGCTATAAGCATCAATTTGGCGAAAGGGAGCTTGGGCAAATGAAACTTCAAGCGCACAAATGGAATGACACACTCAAGATGCTTGCCCTGTGCACAGGAATCGGAGTTGCACTTGCGTTTGCTTCAGCTTGCAGCCCGAGTCCGTCGCTGCCTAAGTCAACATCGAAAAACAAAGCATCATCCATTGTTGGTCCGGCGGGCAGCGGGATCAAAGCAATGCTGCCGCTTTCCGCCCTCAATGATTCAACGCTCCGCCTCAACAAGCTCGGGGTGACTCGGCTTGAAGTGAGCCGCGCTCAATACCCAGCAATCTCATTTTCCATGCCTGAAAAAGCTGACTACGTGCAGATTCTGCGCTGCCGCAGCGATGCCAAGCTGCCAAGCTTCAGCAATATTGAAATTGGCGCCAACAACAGCAAGGCCGCGGATCAGCAATATGAAGAGAATGATTATTGGAAAATGGTGTCTACCAAATTCGGATGCGTGGTGATTACCAGTGGTGTTTCGGTTGATACGTTTATCGACTTCTTCGCGGGCGACAACAGTTGGATCTATGTTGGCCGGGCATGTGTGCAACCTTCAAGGCTCGATGCCAGCGACAACGATGTCACCATTAGCCCCTGCAGCCGACAGGTTTCCGCTTCGAATGAGCTTGTCGGCTATTCCAATCCATTGAAGACAATTCTCAGAGAAAAGGAAGCAAGCATGACGGCTCAGCGTGATAAGATCGATGCGCTGGGACGAGGGATGGTTTACAAGGCGGCACGGATTGATTCCGAGATCAAAAGCTGTGAAAGCGAACGCGGTGCGAACCGTGCATCGCAAAAGCGTCGCGATGCGCTGGGCAAACTCATGGGTGCCGGCGTTTCTTTAGGTGCAAAACTTGTGCAAGACACGAGTGTAAAATCTGTTCTTGGCGGACTCACGGAATTCCCGCAGATCTTCAAAGACCTGTCCGCGCAGAGCGCGGATTTTTTGCCACCAGATTGGTGCCCGGTGGCCGACAAACTCATCAAAGAGCTTGAGGTTGACAGAACTCAACTCGAAACCGAGACGCAAGATTATCAGCAGCGGCAAAAGCTGATAGCCGAGGGAACAAAATGAAAAAACAACCCATGAAACAAAAAAGTTTCCTTGGATTCCGCGGTGTTTTTTTGACTTTGGCACTTGCACTTGCACTTATTGCTTGTGTTGATGGCCCACCAAGCAAACAAACACCGAAATCAAGCAACCTCGATTCGAATAAAAAAATGGACCCAACATCCGCGCAAGTGGTTGTGCAAGCGGCTGCAAAGAAACTCGACGGAATCGCCAATGGTGACGTTCCGGTTTTGACCCTCACCTACCAGGGAGCAGATTCTGCTAAGGTGTTCCGTTGTAGCTCCCGCTACGTGCTGGTGTATGGAAACGGAATAGACAAACTCTCGGATCTGCCAAAATCATCGCCCGACTATGCCTGGGCAGCCAAAGATGCCTTCGAACGCATTGGCGGCAATTCATCGTCGTGTTCTTTGATTGCCCCTGCGACCAGCGGTGCAACCATCACCGATTTCGCGGCAAAGTCTGGTAGTTTTTATTACGTCATCAACCCTTGTGTTAGTTCAGAAACCTCAACATCGGGACGACAAGGTTGCAGCAACAAAATTGAAGTCACTCCAACCATTGAATACACCAACACCCGCTTAGATGCCGAAATTCGTGTTCTTCAAACAATGTACAGTGTTGAAGGACAACTCTACGGAAACTTTAATGCCATGCGCCGTGCGATTGAGGAAGCCAACGAAGCTCAAGTAAACTGTGTCCTTCAGGAAGCAGCTCGACGCGCATACCAGCAACAGCTTTTTGGCCTTATTAAGCTTGTCACAACAATTGCAACTCCGGTGATCTTTGGTGTGACTTCGGGTGTTGGCACCGCACTCACCGGAGCTGTCAATTCATTGCTCACGATGGCAACACCAAAGCAAATGACGCAGCAGCCTGAATGCCCCCAAGCAAAAGTCAAAGTTGATTTCTATGATCAACTCGCTGCAAAGACGCAAAGCTTGGCAGCCGATGTTCTTACAGCACGTCAAGAGCTTTTCCAACTCGATTCACATTACGCAAATGTTGAAAAAGAGATAGCCCAGCTCAAGGCCGCAAACTACAAGTGAGGCAATAGATACTTATGAAGAAAATGATCATCTTTTTGCCAGCACTCGCAATTGCAACAACCTTGCAAGGTTGTTTCAATGGCAATCCTCCTGAGGAACGCCCTTCATCGGCCTTGAGTCTAGACTCCGTTCCACAGCTACCTCGCGTTGAGGGTAGCACCTTGAAAATTTCAGACATTGTTGTTCAAGCCTATGCAAATCCTAAATTTGAAGGGGCGCTACAACCCACCGTCGACTATCGATTCTCTGGCTCAACCGATTACGTAGAAGTGCAAGTCTGCCCCAGTGGTGGCAGCTGTTCGGCTGCAAAAAATTTAATGGAAACAAAATCGCTGCTTCCTAATGGTCCAGAGGGGCGCACCCTTGTCAAATTGCGCGCGTGCGTGCAACCCGCGCGTTCCATTGGTGCAAGCAATTGTGGCTCTTGGTATGAAAAAGAATATACCCAGTGGCCGTTTGTCGACAAAGAAAAGAAGGCGCTGCAGGATGAATATGAAGCGCTTGAACGCGATTACAAAACACTTGCTGAACAGCTGCAAAAAGTTCTTGCTTTGAAGGAAGAACGCGCAGCAAAATGCACGCCAGCAACAAAATCGGCAAAAGACTTGCTCAATGCAGATAGAGGCATTGTCCAAGCGCTGGGTCGGCTGGGCGGAAGCATCGTTGGCACCTTGGGTAAGGCTGTCGCCGAGGGTGCACCGATAGATCTGTCGAAAATCGACGCAAAGCCAATCATCGACTCTGCCAAACCCCTGATTACGCCGAGTCAACTTAATTTGATGGAGAGTGGTACGGCGAGCAACCTTGCCCTGGGGTTGGACCTAAATGCATTGCTTGGAAAAATTATTACTCCACAAGCTCCCGAGCAAATCGATAAAATTATGAAGTTCCTGTCCTCTTCGTTGAAGTCAAAGTCTGCCGCTCAAAAACAGCTGAGCGCGGACTTACCATCGTCAGCAACACCGGCAGCACCGGCAGCACCGGCAGCACCGGCAGCACCGGCAGCACCGGCGGCTCCCGTGGCCTCAACATCGCCCACCGCTGCCGCGGGCTCAGCAGCGCCGGCAGCAGCCGCGGCCTCAACTTCGCCGAAAGCGCCCGCTGGGGACGCTGCAAAAAAGGCGGCAGAAAAAATTGATGCCAAAACGCTGGGTGGAAAATTCGACTGGGCTGCTGTCAGCAGCTTTTTGCCCGAGTTGGCAGGCGGAATTTTTGATCTTGCCAATGCCGACAGAGCGGTTGCTT
>RGDM01000050.1 GCA_009918675.1 bacterium | reverse complement strand
GGGCAGACAATAAAAAACCCGGCTCAGAGGCCGGGCATTTCACGGAGTCGAGCGATGCGCTCTTCGAGTGGCGGATGAGTACTAAAGGCGGCAAGTAACCCACCGCGTTTGTTGGAGATTCGGAATGCAGCGACCGATTGAGGAGCGTTGTCGGGCTCAAGTGATTCGAACGAGCGTTGCAAGCTTTCGAGCGCAGCAACCATCTTGTTTCGGCCTGCAAGTTGCGCACCCCCAGCGTCCGCTCGGTATTCACGCAGGCGCGAGAACCACGCCACTGCGAGAGAACCAAGAATGCCAAGCAAAATTTCGCAAGCAATAACCGCGATCATGTTAACCAGGCGACGGTTCTCTTCTTTGACCGACTGTGCAATCGCGAAGCCAATAATCCGCGCAACAAACATAACGAAGGCGTTCACGATTCCTTGGATGAGCGTCATGGTCACCATGTCGCCATTGGCAATGTGAGCGACCTCGTGCGCCAGCACACCTTCAATTTCGTTTTTATTCATGCGGCCCAAAAGGCCGGTGCTTACCGCAACGAGAGAGCGATTGCGTGTTGGCCCGGTTGCAAAAGCATTGAGATCGGGGCTTTCGTAGATACCAACCTCGGGCATTTTGCTGATTCCTGCCCGCTGGGCGAGCTGATAAACCGTCGTGACAAGCTCTTTCTGCATGCCGCTCGCGGATTCAGGGTCAATCACTTGAACG
This sequence comes from bacterium, assembly GCA_009918675.1. GTDB lineage: Bacteria > Bdellovibrionota_B > Oligoflexia > Silvanigrellales > Silvanigrellaceae > RFOM01. Next base: position 23,772 of record RGDM01000050.1, on the reverse strand, counting down.
CCCATCGCGAATTTTGCGATGATTCGGCTCAAAGCCAGTGAAATAAAAGCTCCACCGAAACCCCACAACAAGCAGAATCCGGCGAGTGCTTGGTAATTGATGCCATAAGCGGTCATGTAGTGGTTGAGGCCAAGTAGGCTCGTCGCCACGGAAATTGTCACGACGATGAGAATGTTGACTGCAAAAAACCAAAAAAAGCGTTTCAGGAATTGCATATTCAGACCTCCGGCAGACCCTTTTGAAACGATTCGAGGGCCATACAACTCTTAATCTGTATCGTTAGACGAAAAAGTCAATGGTGCTAGTCTGCAAACGACTGAATTCGGTAGACTTTCTCTGAAAGTGGGGAGACGGGGCGGCCCGAATGCTGGGAATCGACAATGACGTGGAGAGCCCGCGGTTCGCATTGAACCATTCCTCGAATGTTGACGTATTCGTTTTCGAAATTTCCGACGACGTTGTGTGAACTACAGACAGCACGAAACGCTTCTTCTTTAAATACAGCGTCGTCGGTGACTGTGTTCACTTTCAAGAGCATTTCAACGTCTTCAAGTGGGAAGCCAAACTTTTCGAGTTGGCGCAATGTTCCTTGTGACATGACCTTTTGGCTTCTGCCGGTCAGGTAAACGATTTTCAGGCCAAGTTTTTTGCAGAACCAAACAAATTCGGCAGCCCCGCTATACACACAATCGTATTCAACAAGAGATTCACCGTCGAAAAACTTCTTCCGCCAAAAGCGTTCTGTTGCAAGAAGCAATTCCATAACATCGGGATTGCGCATATCCATGCCCGCATTTTCAAACGCATGTGCCAAGCTGTAGCCAATGTGGTTGAAGGTGATTCCGTCCACGCGTTTGACGAGAGATTTAGGAAAATGTTGACTCTCCGGAAGTGAAAGCCATTTTTTAAGAATTCCTAATGTGCGATGACCAACGTCAAAAAGAGTGCCATCTAGGTCAAAGATGATTGCGTTCTTTCGCCCATTTCCTGAGTCATTGAGCTCGTTGGCTTTTGCCGCAATATAACTTTTCAGAGTTGAACTGTTGATGTCTTCGAGCCACCAATCCTGTGGTTCCGACCGGTAGGTGCGGCTGCGAGGATGAGGGTGAGGAGGGTGCGCATAAACTCCTGCGGCAGTCCATTCATGGAGGAGATCCTGCGCACGGCTGTGAACTAGTCTCAATGCGTCCTGAAAGCCTTGAACATACTCCTTTGCGCGGGCGTTCTCGCCGCCAGACATGTCGAGTAATGCTTGAGAGTGTTCGGCAAGGGTATCTTCGAGATTGAGAAGAAACTGTTTTAAGTCCATCTATTCCTCTTTAGCTCAAAGTCACGACGTGCGTTCGAATCATTCTCGCACCCCACAGGATACAGGATTTTTCCCAGAGCTTGCTTTGTTCGTCACGCCATTGGAGCTCGCTCGCGGGGTTGTCGAAATTCGGTAAATTTCCATTCCGTTCAGCAAATGCTTTGAGCAAACTTTTTCGCGACAGGCCAATTAAAATCGGCAAATTAAGCGAACCAAGTTGTGTCATTCCATCTAAGCTGAGCAAAGAAAGATTATGTTCGAGAGTTTTCCCAAAGCCAATTCCTGGGTCAACTGCCAGCCAATCCACGCCGCAGGATTTCGCAAATTCGACTCTCTTCTTTAAAAAATCGCACACATCCTCGGCACAGTCAGAGTACTGAGGCTTGTCTTGCATCGTTTCGGGCGTGCCTTGCATGTGCATCAAAATAAGTCCGAGTTTGAACTCGGCAGCAATATGCGCAGTTGTGAATTTTCTCCCCTGCGACTCAGCAATTTTCCGGGCAGCAAAAACGTCGTTGATGAGATCAATGAGTTGATCTGATGCGGCGCAGCGAGCAACTTCCGGACTCGAGGTGTCGAGACTGATGAGAATGTTTTGCGGGAGAACTTGGCGCAATTCACGAAGAACGGGAATCACTCTTTCGAGCTCTTCGATTTCGGAAAGTTCCCGACTTCCAGGTCGCGTGCTCACCCCTCCGACGTCGATGATATGGGCTCCCTGAGCCACGAGAGATTGGGCGTGAGCAACGGCCTTTGCCAAGGTTGAATGCAGGCCACCATCAGAAAAGCTATCTGGAGACATGTTCAAAATGCCCATTTGAACCACGTGGATTAGGTTCATCAGGGCATTGCACTTTTCCACACCTGTCGGGTGAAAGTGGTGAATTGAGCTCATGCGCTTGGGGCTGGAGTTGGGCCACCCGCATGAAGGGTGGTGTCGGCCGAACTGGATGCTGTTGTGGTGTTGGTTGTTCCAGCCGGAGGAGCACCTGCGTTTTCGTTGCTGAGTTGCGCAGCGGCAGCCTTTTCGTGTTGCATGCGGCGCACATCCTCTAAGGTGGCGCCGTTGACAACGGCGTGGAATTCATCCGCGTCAAGAGTTTCTGCCTCAACCAGGATTTGCGCGCAGCGCTCAAACACGTCCATGTGGTCAACCAAAGTTTGCTTGGCCAGCTCATACTGACTGTTGATGATCTTCGAAACTTCTTGATCGATTTCGTGGGCAAGCGTTTCGGAGTAATTACGAGTTTCGCCCCAATCTCGGCCGAGGAATGGGTTTTCGCTCTTGTGACCAAAATTGATTGGACCAAGGCGACTCATACCATACTGACAGACCATCGCTCGGGCTAAGTTGGTTGCCTGCTGGATGTCATTCGATGCTCCGGTTGTGAAACGCGAAAACTTGATCTCTTCAGCCGCACGTCCGCCCATTCCCTTGGCTATTTCTGTCAGAAGATCTTCTTTGGAGGAGCTGTAGATGTCTTCTTTTGGTAGGAAAGCGGTAACGCCAAGCGCGGGGCCGCGTGGAATGATTGTTACTTTGTGAACATCAGAACGCGATTTTAAATAGTATGCAACAAGGGCATGGCCGGCTTCATGATAAGCGGTCATTACAAGAGTATCTTTATTCATAACCATACTCTTGCGCTCGGGGCCCATCAGAATTTTATCTTTTGCTTCTTCAAAGTGAGTTGCGGTAATCCGCTTGGCATTTGAGCGCGCGGCCATCAGCGCAGCTTCATTGACAAGATTCTCTAGGTCAGCGCCAGAGAATCCTGGTGTCCCTAAAGCAAGCTTTTCAATATTTACATCATCGGCGGCTTTGACCCGTTTGACGTAAACGCTGAGGATCTCTTTACGTCCGCGCACGTCGGGTAGGTTCACAATAACACGGCGGTCGAAGCGGCCGGGACGCAAGAGTGCTGGGTCAAGAACGTCGGGACGGTTGGTGGCCGCAATAACAATAATTGCGTCGTTGGCCTCGAAACCATCCATCTCGACAAGCAATTGGTTGAGCGTTTGCTCACGCTCATCATGTCCGCCGCCAACACCAGCTCCACGATGCCGACCAACCGCGTCGATTTCGTCGATGAAAACGATGCAAGGCGCGTTCTTTTTCGCGTTTTCAAACAAATCACGAACGCGCGAAGCTCCAACGCCAACGAACATTTCTACAAAATCAGAACCACTGATGTGAAAAAAGGGAACCCCGGCTTCTCCTGCAATCGCCCGAGCGAGAAGTGTTTTACCTGTTCCGGGCGAACCCATCATGAGCACGCCCTTTGGAATGCGCGCTCCAATTTCTTGGAATCTTTTGTGGTCTTTCAAAAACGAGACAATTTCCGAACATTCCTGCTTGGCCATGTTGCGCAGAAAGAGGAACATGAGGCCGACGACAACAATCAACGGAATCCATGTGCTGAGAATACCCCACCAAGCCTGTCCGTCGTCTGTGCGTTTGTAATTAATTTTGATTTGCCGTTGAGTCAGCTTTTCACGCATTTCCTTGCGCAATGTCTCATCGAATTGAGCAAATGTGGTCACGGTATTTCCATTGCGTTGGCGAGCCGAGTATTCGTCGCCGCGGAGAGGGTCGCCACGCACTTCAACATCGCCGACAATTTTCATTGGGTCGGTCGCAGGTTTATCAAGGTACTCGATAAATGTTGAGTAACTGACTGCTTCTTCAGTGTGACCGCGGCTGACAAATTTGAAGGCAAGAATGACCAGCGCAAACACACCAGCCCAAACAATCACAGCCTTCAGCCAAGACTCTTTCATTGCTGACTCCTTCAGATGCCGCAGCCAAGCGGGCGGCGACTTCGTACATGAACGCTCAATATGTATCGTAACTTGCGAAAGTTAACCAGCCCTTGTCCCGAGACTTCCCTGTGTCAAAGCTCTTCACGGTGCAACGTGGTGTATTACTAAACTCTCAGGAAGTTACCTTAATTTCCAGCCATTTGCTTGTAATCAAGAGAGAGTGGATTTCGGACAGTGCAAAATTGTACTCGTGCGCCTGTTTCGGGTTTTTCAAACATTTGTCAACGTGCGACATCAAGTTGGAAAGCTTAGCGCGCGAAAGCTCTACGGTTCGTGGCGCCGAACTGCCTGCAATAAATGCATGTAGATCACTGATGTCTTGAATCATTTCAATCTCGATCCGTAACACGGATGGTTGCAGATCTCGAGCAGCACAACTTTCGTTCGGATTTAGCTCCTTGATCAGCTTTTGAGCGAAATTCTGCCTGAAATTGATGCCGTCGAGATCGTGCGAAAGATTCCACAAATGTTCGACAATCTGGGGATTCAGAGTTTCCAGTTCTTTGAGCACAACATGCCGCAAGCGGTTGCGGGTATAGTCGAGATTTTGATTCGAGCCGTCTTCACGGTGTGGTAACATTTTGCTTTCCACATAAGCATCGAACTCAGCAGATTCGAGCCAAAGGCAGGGTCTGAAACGATGAGTGGCGTCCGACCAACACGCAATGCCTTGCAAGCCGTTCAACCCGCAGCCCCGAGTGATGTTGTGCAAGACGCTCTCAGCATGGTCCCTGCGGTGATGCGCGGTTGCAATCGCCCACCATGTTTCATTGAATTGCTGGCAATGATTTACGGCAAATTTTTCGGTGGTTTTATACCGCCATTTGCGCGCCAGCGATTGGAAATTTTCGCCGTTTTCGAGCTTTTCCTGGAGTTCCTGCGGCCAACGATAAAGTTCAATTGCACAGCCGAGTTGTCTTGCAACATCGACACAAAGTTGCTCATCAGCATCTGATTCGGCTGCGCGTCTTTTGTGGTTGAAGTGATGAACGATGAGGTTGAATTGTACACCGCTCCAGGTGGCGGGCATCATCTGTAATGCATTTAAAAGCTGGAATAATGCGATACTGTCTTTGCCACCCGAGAGCAGCAAATGAATTGTCCCATGGCCCGAGTTGAACGGGCGAGTGGACCGCATTTGTTGAAGAACTTTGAATTCGGCAGCTTGTAGCCGCATTGCCTTTCAACCCCGCCTGCGTTAAAACCGCCCGGCACTTTCGGACGTTAAGAAAATCAATTTTGACGCGGAGATCACCTCATGGGCACACCCTCGCGACTTTGCTCTTTCGTTGCATTTACAGCCCTTTTGCTTTGCAGTGCAACTCTCTCTCCAGTCGTCTTTGCAAAACCCTTCGGAGTGCTCATTTACGGTCGGGGGGGAGACTCCGTATCACTTGATCCTGCCAAGGAGACAGACGGCGAAAGTCTCAACGTTTGCGATAATATCTTCGATACGCTGGTGCAGTTCAAAGATGGAACAACAGAAATCGAACCTGGACTTGCTCAAAGTTGGGAAGTCAGCTCAGATTCTCTGCGCTACACCTTTCACCTCCGATCAAATGTGAAATTTCACGACGGAACTCCGCTGAACGCCGATGCGGTGGTGTTTAGCCTTTTGCGTCAGCACGATCCAAAGCATGAAGCTTACAGGTATGCCCAGGCATGGTCGTATTGGCAGGATATGGGCATGGATAAACTCGTTTCATCCATCGAAAAAGTTGACGATAAAACCGTCCGTATCGTTTTGCGCACTCCAAATGCGCCCTTTCTTGCAAACATGGCAATGAGCTTCGCCTCGATTGTCAGCCCCTCTGCTGTCCGTAAACATAAGCAGGATTTTGCCAGAAACCCGGTAGGAACTGGTCCATTTAAATTCATAAGCTGGACAAAAAATGAAAAGATTGTTCTTGATGCCAACCCAGAGTTTTGGGGTGGACAAACAAAACTCGCACGGGTGATTTTTCGCAGTTATCCCGATGCTTCAACTCGCTTGAATGCGTTTTTGGCAAAAGAAATTCACATGATGAACCTTCCTTCTCCGGATCAGGTCGTCATCATCAAACAAAAGCGTCCCGATGCAAAAGTTCCCGAAGAACCCGCAATGAACGTTGCGTATCTGGCATTCAACACTGGCAAGGGGCCATTTGCTCAAGCCAAGGTGCGCCAAGCGTTGAACATGGCAGTCAACAAAGAAGCCATTATTAAAGGAGTTTACGCGGGCATGGGAGTGCCAGCTGTGAACCCAATTCCGCCCTCGTTGTGGGGATACAATTCTTCGATCACGCCGTACTCCTACAATCAGGCAAAAGCGAAGCAGCTTCTTGCGGAAGCTGGATTTCCGAAGGGTTTTGAATCTGAACTCTATTATCCCCCCGTGTCTCGTCCCTATATGCCCGATGCCAAGCGTGTTGCTGAGGCTATTCAAGCCGATTTCAAAGCGGTTGGAGTTAAAGTCCAACTCACCACCCATGAGTGGGCCGTTTACCTCGACAAAACTAAAAAAGGTGAACATCCCATGGCACTCATGGGTTGGACGGGCGACAACGGCGATCCAGACAACTTCTTGAGCGTGCTTTTGAGCGGGGATAATGCCAAGGCACCCGCGTCAAATATTGCTTTCTATGACAATTCGAAGGTCACTCAAATTCTCCGAGATGCGCAAAAGGTGACCTTGCAAAAGAAACGTGCAGAGCTTTATCGTCAAGCTCAGCAACTCATCCACCAAGATGCTCCATGGATTCCTGTTGCCCATTCACGTGTCGCAATGCCCATGGACCCTAAGGTGCAAGGCTTTATTCTGCAGCCCAATGGTTCGCGGCGTTTCTTCCGCGTTAGCCTCACCGATAAGTGAGGCATGGACTGAATGTTTGCACGCCATGCTCTGCGTCGTTTTTTGCATTCCATGCCAGTTTTGTTGTTGCTGACGCTGGTACTCTTCGGAGCTCTGAAGTTGATTCCGGGCGACATCGCTTTGGTCATGGCAGGTGAGCGTGCGACCCCTGACCGAGTTGCCTACATTCGCGAGTCTCTTCATTTGAATGATCCCTGGTGGATTCAATACGGACTTTATTTGAAGAAGCTGGTATTTGAAGCTGATCTTGGTCACAGTCTTTTACACGACCAACCCATTGCCAAACTTTTTGCAAGCGCAATTCCTGCCACAGTTGAGCTCGCATTGAGCGCCCTTTTTATTGCCCTTCCCGTGGGTCTTTTGCTTGGAGTTGTTTCCGCTGTAGCAAGGAGATCGTGGTGGGATAAAATAGCCAGCTTGATTTCTCTTGCAGGAGTGAGTTTACCGATTTTTTGGCTGGCGCTGCTGCTGATGTGGTTTTTTAGTCTTCATTTGGGCTGGCTTCCAACCTCCGGTCGCCTTTCTGATGAGGTGCTTTTTGACCCTGCGGCTGATTCTATCTTCCGCATGTATACGCTCGATGGTCTCGTGCGTGGTCTGACCGGACAAGGCTGGGACGTTTTTCTCTCTGCGTGCAGATACTTAATACTCCCAGCGGTTGCTTTATCGACAATTCCCATGGCGCACATTTGCCGAATGACCCGCTCAGCTCTGCTTGATGTCTTGCAGCAGGATTATATTCGCACTGCGCGAGCGAAGGGAGTGTCGCAGTTCAAGGTGATAGCCAAACACGCGGCCCGCAACGCCGCTCTACCCGTTGTGACGGTCATGTTTCTGCAAGCAGGTGCACTTTTTGGTGGGGCTGTGATTACTGAAACTATGTTCGCGTGGCCCGGGCTTGGGAAACTGTTGGTTGAAAGCATTGGCAGTCGCGATTTCCCCATGGTGCAATCGGGAACTCTTTTTGTTGGGATTGTCTTTGTTCTCTTCAACCTCATTGGCGACCTGGTTGTGGGGTGGCTCGACCCACGGACCAAACAAGCGAGCTCCAGCAGAGGAGGTGCTCGATGAACACCGCGAAGCCGACAGTATGGCGGAGCCTATACCTAGAAATTCGTGTCAACCGCAGCGCCCAAATTGCACTTTTTATTCTCTCAGTTCTCGTTCTTTCTGCGTTGGCGGCGCCATTTCTCGCCCAACATGACCCTTTGGTCCTTGATCTCGAGTCATCACGATTTCTACCGCCGTTTTTTTCTGCCGGCGGCAGCTTTTTGCATCCCTTTGGCACCGATAGTTCAGGCCGCGATGTTTTTGCTCGGGTGCTTTATGGTGGTCGCATTTCCCTTGCGCTCGGCTTTTTGCCGGTTGCTATTGGAGCTGGTCTGGGTGTTCCGATGGGTTTGCTGTCGGGATATCTTGGTGGCCGTGTTGATGATGTGCTGATGCGAGTGAACGATTGCCTGTTGGCCTTTCCTTCCATTCTAATCGCTCTTATTTTGGTTGCTTTTTTAGGGCAAGGACTCGTGAATTTGATGATTGCGGTGGGGCTTGCCTATGCACCAACCTTTGCCCGCATCTCGCGCGGCTCAGCCCTTGGGGAGCGAAATAAAGAATACGTTTTAGGTGCTCATGCCAATGGAGCTGCGCTCCCGCGCATTTTGTTTCGCCATGTTTTGCCCAATATTCTTAATTCTGTTGTAGTGGTGGCAACAATGAGTTTCGCGAGTGCTTTGCTGGAGGCTGCAGGTCTGAGCTTTTTGGGGCTCGGAGTGCGCCCCCCAACTCCAGAGTGGGGTGCCATGTTAGCTGAAGGTAAGGCAGACTTTTACCAGGCCTGGTGGACTTTAGTTTTTCCTGGAGCTGCGATTTTTCTGACCGTTTTGTCTCTCAACATGTTAGGGGACGGCCTCCGGGATGCCCTCGACCCGCGCTCGGTACATCGCGGTTGAAAAGGAAGCTAGAATGACGATCAAACTTGCTAAGCGTTGGGCACCCTTCGGGACAAGCATTTTTACTGAAATGACCCAGCTCGCGAACGCTCACGAGGCGGTGAATCTTGCGCAAGGATTTCCCGATTTTTCCGGCCCCCAAGAAGTTTTGGAACAGGTCGCGCACGAGACTCGCAGTTGTCACAACCAATACGCACCTGCGGTTGGTGAATCTTCTCTGCGTCACGCGGTGAGTGCTCTCGTTGAGCAACAAACAGGAATTGAATATTGCCCAAATGAAGAAGTGACCATCACAACCGGTGCAACCGAAGCGATTTATTCTGTTGTGAATGCGTTTGTGAATCCTGGAGACAGAGTTGTTGTTTTTGAACCCTGTTACGATAGCTACGCTCAAGCGATTGCGAACGCCGGTGGCGTGTTGGTGCCCGTGCGGTTGCATGCACCTGATACGCCTGTTGGTATTTCTGCCCGTGGTTGGGGAATCGACTGGAATGAGTTTCATGCTGCCGTTGTTGGTGGATTTTCATTGATGATTCTAAACACACCCCACAACCCAACAGGCAAAATTTTCACTCAAAACGAACTAGAAACGATCTGCAATGCAGTTAAAGAGCATGACGCTGTTTTAATGTGTGACGAGGTTTATGAATATCTCGTTTATCAAAATACATCTGAAGTTCGATCGCCAGTCGCCCTGCCTGGTATGCGCGAACGGGTCGTGAGAATTAGTTCGGCCGCAAAAACCTTTGGTTTTACGGGATTCAAGGTGGGTTGGGCCACCGCACCTGCGCCGCTCAGCCGAGCAGTGCGACTTGTCCATCAGGGCATTGTCTTTTGCACCAATCCGGCAACACAACGCGGCCTTGCGACAATGATCTCTGATACTGCTTGGACGTCCGCGTACGTAAAATCGCTCCCTGATGTTTACGGGGCCAAACAGCAATATCTTGAAGAGAGCCTCGTGCGTGCAGGTTTTCGAGTGCAGACAGCTCAGGGAAGTTATTTCCTGATGGCTTGTTACGATTCACACGTCCAAGGAGCGGTGGTGCGTGACGTCGATTTTGCCAAACGGCTCATTCAACAAGCCCGTGTCGCTGCAATTCCTCCTTCGGTTTTTTACTACGGGAGTGAGGCGCCGCGTCGGATGAACTGGTTGCGTTTCGCTTTTTGCAAAACCGACCTCACCCTTCAATTGGCTGCAGAGCGGTTGGAAGAATGGGCGCAGTCGGACGGGCCCAGAGTGTAAAACTCGCGCGCGCCTGAATTTCAAAAAGTTGATCGCCATTCACGACACTCCAACCCGAGTTCCGCGCAATCGAATGAAGTTCGGTGTGGCCATAAGCTAAGTCGAAAAGATGTTTACTTGCTCCCTTGCTGACGCGAGCCAGGGTTGCGAGGGTTTGCTGCGCAAGCTCTTTGGCCTCGTCAGAAGTTGAGCTAGGCAGGGTGTTAATGACCAAGAGAACCTTCGCTTTTTGCAATTCATCTTCGTTGAACTGATGAGTTTGAAGCAGTGCGCGTCCAAAACACTGAACGCGCGGCGCAACTGCAGCCGTCGTTTTTTGATTGATTGCCGCCAAGCACGTATGAGCCATGGCTCCCGTTCCCAAAATGACACACTCGAGTGATTCGAGGTCTTCGTGGGAGTGTTCACTAAAGATTTTTTGAAGTGTTTCCGAACACCCAGCAAGATCAGTGTTAGCAAGCCGCCATTGGTGGCGATTGCTTTGTGACTTTCGATATAGAGTGTTCGCTGCACCACAGTGCCGGGCCGATGCATCGAGCTCGACTCCACTCAAGCGAAGTGCTGCAGTCTTGAATGGGTTGGTGATGTTGGCGCCGCGAAAGTGCGGCGACTCCATGAGTGCTTGAGCCATTTTGAGAAAAGACTCATCACCCGGTGCTGAAATCGGCAAATAGATCCAGTTGAGCGCTCGCTCATTCGCCCATCGCGTGTGTGTTGCGGGCGATGGGGATCTGTCGAGTTGAGCTCCAAACAGGGCCAAGAGTTCAGTCGAGCCATTCGGTAGATCTATTTGCATGCAAGTTCCTTTAACTCACAGGCTCATCCATGAGAAATGTAATGTAACGTTGAAGAACTTCATTGTCAGAGGGAATTGCACCGGCAGGGAAGACAAATTTGCAGCCCGCCGATTCGATTGCCCCGTGACTTCCTTTGTCTCGTCTCGTCCACACAACTTTGCATGCGATGAGCAAATTTTCTTTAGGAAAATCCGGCAGGGAAGCAAGCTGCAGGAGTATGACGCTTCCCTTTTTAAACGCTGTTGGAGTGACGAAGGCGCAGCCGCCTAAGCTTAACGAGACAAGCGTGAAGGTTTGCGTCTTCATCATGAGTAATCCCTGGAGGAGCGCGGGATTTGAGAGTTGTCCGGAGAGATAACGATCAGCTTCCTCCGTGTCGAGTAGGGCGCCTTGGAGTCGGAAGAAGAGTCCGTCAACGCGTCCAAACTGTCTCTGCCGAGAATGCATACTGTCGGCCTTTTCTCTTGGCCAAAGCGTTGCGATAAGGAATAGAACGAGAACGAAGGAGACGATAGCAATGATCGCGAGCGTCGAGATTGGCCCTCCACCGGAATTTGCTGACGTCATTCCTGTTCGCGCCTGGAGCTCAAAACTCTGTGATCCGAGTTGTGTAAAGAAGGGTGAAAATGTTGTGTGTTGTGTCAAAAAGTTCACCAGATGCTCCAAAAAAGTGACGTGCGAAAAAATGCTGAACTTCGACTCAAGATATACTGAGAGGTGTCGATGAAAAGGTATCGCATGAATGTGCGGTGCTCTGCGTCGGGATGACGCTGTAAGTGGTTACGTCGAGAGACGTCGCGAATGAGTGAATTGGTTTCACAATTCAGGCGTGGGGACACAAGCTTTGTCTCCGAGCGTCGCAGTCTGAAGAAGGGAACGTCTAAATGACAGTTGAAACTAAAGTTGAAGTATCGCACGCAAAACCAAAGCGTGCAAAGAAGAAAAAAACCGTCCGCGCTGCGAAGAAAAAAGTAGGCGGAAAGGCGAAGAAGAAAACTGCTGCGAAGAAGGCTGCTAAGAAGCCAGCTCGCAAGGCAAAGGCTAAGAAGGCTGTTGCTAAGAAGGCAGTTGCTAAGAAGAAGCCAGCTCGCAAGGCAAAGGCTAAGAAGGCAGTTGCTAAGAAGAAGCCAGCTCGCAAGGCAAAAGCTAAGAAGGCAGTTGCTAAGAAGAAGCCAGCTCGCAAGGCAAAGGCTAAGAAGGTTGTGGCTAAGGTCACTCCCCTTCACAAAGCTGGCTGATTATGGCGCTCAAACGCTGAAGAAGCGACCCGCCCGAAAGGGCGGTTTTTTTTTGCTCATAAACTTATGCGCAATGAGTCGAATGCCGATTTTTTTCTGCGAGTGGAAATTTCAATTCAAAAAAACAAAAGCGTGGACCCGAGCCGGACCACGCTTTTAAAAACAGTTGTAGGTTTTTCGTTTAGCGAGCGCGTGCGAGCTTCTCAGCGCTTTGTGCTGCAGCATCAGCTGCGTGAACTTTCTCGGCGCGTACTTTGATGTCGTTGGTGAGTTGCGCGATGAGTTCGGACGAAAGGCTGACGATATCTTTGTCCTTCAGACCTTGTTGTTTGAGGTCGCGGAACAGGCAGTCGGCCAAGACCTTATTGTTCAAAGGCTGAGCGTTTTGCGAAGCCTGCTGACGAATTGCATTCACTGTGTTCATCAGTGTTTCCATGTTTCTCTCCCTTCGAGGTGATCCCAAGTGTTGGTTTGGCTAGCTTCAGCAAGGACCGTGCCAAATTTATTTTCGGAAAGTTTCTTCAGATTGTGACCATCGTGCGTGGTTCTCAGGGGAACGGTGTCTCATCTGAACAACCTGTGATATGAGGAGTGTCTCCTTTTAGACACAAGGACCGCAATGACTACCCTTTCGGAACTCACCCAAAGTGCGGGACTCCTGCCCGTGACCCAAGCGGTTATCGTACCCAACTATATTTTCCCGGTTCTTCGGTTGACTTCGTCAGGAGCAGCGAAAATCCAGCGCGAGCCCATGACCTGCTCTTCGACTTCCCCAGCCGCGCTCACTGTCCTTTATTTTTCGCTCCCTGGATGTGAAAACTGTCGTCCAGGACTTCTCTCGATGCAGGCACTCGCCCAGGCTTCGGTCGAATCGCAGCAGCCGGTTTGTTTGCGGATTGTGGTCAGCGACTGGCCAACGCGTGATGAAATAGTCCAGGAGCTTCGGGAAGTCGGTTGGCAAGGTCATTTGGGAGTTATTTGGGATAAAAATGGAGCCATCAGCGAGCGGCTCGCGGTTTTGGGACAACCCGCGCTTTATCTGCTCGATCGCAATGGGCAAGTCTTTGCGTACCAAAACGGTCCAGTTGAATTTGCGGCTCCTGGGTTCAAAGTCTATTGGGCCACACTCTTGAATCTGATTAAAAATGAAGCAAGCAGACACGAGAGCCGAACTTTTTCCGAGATTTTGACCGCTCAAGAGAGTGTTTTGAAGTCAAGTTCTACCGTCATGTTTTTGAATAACGGCGTGCTTTCTTTTGTTTGGCTGGTGGCTGGCATCGGCCTCTGCTACTCTTTGACTAGGTTTTTCCTGCGACATCGAAAGAATTTTACAAGGTCTGAAAAATGATCTTGACCCCGAGCTTCTGTCGTAGAATGAAGGGGGGGATTGAAAAACCTGTGATGGTTCGGCACCCCCCTACTTCGGGAGGGGGCTCGACGTGCGCACTGAAGCGCAGACTGAGGAGAGCACATGGATATGCATGAGTTGATTCGGCAGATGGAACGTGCAGAGCGAATTTGGCCTGATGATCGCCCATGGGCTATTCAGATTCTCGCTGGGTATCTTCATGTTTCACCCGCTGAGCTGTTGTCATTGTTTCGCCAAATCAATCCGACGCTCGAAAGCGAGCGAGACCAAGTTCTTCCCGAAGATCTTCGATTGCTGCGTGCGCATTGCGAACGCATTCTCGAGAAGCACTCTTCTGAAAGTTTAGAGGACAAACGGAAAGAGCAGGCCAAAGCACGAAAAACGATTCAAACTCTGCTTCCTAAAATTTCTGAGCTGATGGCGAGTAAAGATAACGTTCGCGCGCTCAACACCTATATCTATATGTTGGGTGAAACGGGTGAAGTTGCAACCCCCGAAGAGAAAGCTCAGTGGTACGAGGAAATGGGCCGTTTGAGCTTGAAGGTGAAGCGTCATCCAAATGAGGCTGCGCGTTATTTCCGCTCTGCGGTTAACGCACTGAGCCTCTTGGAAGATGCGGAAGGCATTCAGGACTTGCTGGAAACCTACGACGAGGAATTCCAAGGCGAAGAAGCGCGGAAATCTTGGGAGTTGGTTGTTGCCACTGGTAAAGAATCGCTGGCAAAGCTCACGTACTCAATTTGATGGTTTAAACGCGCCCGTTGTCAATGCAATGGGTCCGTAGGCAAGAACTGCAGGTTGTTGCCTATGGACGATTCCGAAAACCCCACAGACGAGCGCTGTGGGGTTTTTTCATGCCTAAAAAGGCGTTGCAAATTTTTGATTTTCGCCGCTGGGCACCATCACTTTTGCTTTGTGCAGTTGTGATGACCTTTGATGGCGTTACTTTAACAGCACAAGCACAACAATCGACTCAAACGGCAAATGTTCCGCCCTCGAACAACGGAGCGCAGGTCACTGAGCCCGAACAGCAAACGTCTCAGTCATCTTCCGCACAACAAGACCAGGTCAAATCATTTAACGAGGTTCTGCAAGATCTCATCAATGAATTTGCCTTCGATTTACGGGCAAAAGCTCTCACGTCGCTGCGCACTGTTGCAATCCGTCGGGTTGCATTAGGCGAAGGAATACCTCGGACTTATGAAAGCTACCTGGAAACACAGGTGTCCGATTCATTTCGCAAACACAGCGGAACGAAAGTCCTGCAATGCACCAATTGTCGAGTTCGTCGAGCGGTTGTTGAAAATGGTCGACTGATGATGACCACCCCAATCAACAATCCGCAAGAACTCGATGCCATTGCAAGCCAACTGGGTGTTGAGGCGTGGGTTGATGTCAGCCTACTTTATCAAGAAACGAGCATGATTCTCGGGTTTCATGTATTCGATTCGAAGTCAAAAGAGCTTGTTTGGACCAAGCTTTACAACACTGAAAATATTTACAAGAAAAAAATGGAACAACGGGACGCCGAAACGCAAAAAGTTGTTCAGGCAAATACCGATACCTCAAGCTATATTTTGAGCACCACGGCGGGTTGGCAACTTGTCCCTAATGTGAAGACCTCCGCCAACATGGTTGCGCTCAATCTGCGTTTTGCTGAGCGATTTAATGCAGGTCGGGACGAGGTTGGAACCCGATTAAGCGCATTGGTGGCTCCGTCAGTCTTGCTCTCAGACTATCCAAGTATTTCCGGCGATCCTGCATCGAGCGCAGAGGTCACAGATGGCACGACAAAAGAAGTTGTTTTGCCCTTTACGAAGGGATTCGCATTAGCTGCGACGTATGGCCATATATTTTCAGATGAACCACGGCGCACCGATGGCGTGATTTGGGGCATGGAACTTGGTGCAGGAACTATTGCTTCGACAGGTTACGCTTGTTTTATGTTTCGCGCGGGTGGGCAAATGCGTCTGGGGCGCAGATTTATTTTAGATGCGGGAGTTGGCTACAGTTTGCCAACCACACTCAGCATACGAAACAAATATAAGTACACAACTCCTGGAGGTGTCGGCGCAGATGTCGGTTTTGGCCTCCAGTTTTAGGCGCTCTGGTGCGCTGATTGTGTTCGCTGTTGCCTGCACCACAACATCTGGGGCGGAAACAGCTCATGAACGCGCGGTGCAACAAAATAATAAGCGTCCCGGAGAAATTCGCATTGCTCCGCCGCCTGGCTCACAAGAGTCTGCTGTCCGGAAAAAAAGAGAACAAGTTGAACAGCTGTTGACGGGAGATTCCGGAACTGAAACGGGAACAGAACTCAAGTTACCGGCCTCAGTGATGGGCCTTCAGCCTGGCGATGTCACAGGCGACCCGTTGTCCAAGTCGCGCGAACAAGCACGAATGCAGCGAACAGATGCAGAAATAGCGGCTATTTCCGGTGCAGGCGAATATGAAAAGAAATTGGGTGAAGTTGATAGCCAACTCGATGTGAGTGAGGAATCCAATCGCCCAATGACGCCAAGTTACACACTGATGACTCAAAAAATTCGAGATCTCTTCCATAAAGGCAGATTTGAAGATGCGCTTGTGGAGGTGAATGATCTCCTGCTCCATTATCCAAAATCTGCGTTGCTCTGGACAATGAAGGGCACTCTGCATTTGCGATTGAGCCAAAACTCACTTTCACTTGCGGCCTATGAAAGAGCTTTTGAAATTGAACCATCTCAGAAACTTCAGTCTCAGATAGAGGATTTACGCCGGCTTGCGTCGGAACGAGAATCGCTGCGCAGACAGCGTTCAGAAGATGTCCCGTCCGAAAGTTCAGAGGATGAATCTGGAGGACAGCAGCAATGATTAGCTTTTTGCTTGGGCTCTCGGGATTTGCTTGGACACTCTGGTATTTGCTTTTTCACGGTGGTGAAAAATTCCAAGGTTTTTGGGAGCCTTCTGCGGCAGTTCTTCTTGGTCTTGGGCCCATTTGCGTGGCGCTGATTTCACATGGTGCAGTTGAACTCTTTTCCGGACTCAGAACTCTCTTGGGCCTTGCATTTCTCAATCAGAGTAAAGAGATGAACCAGATTTCGAATCAACTCACAACGCTGAGTTCTGCAGTGCGAACAGAAGGCCTGGGCGTGCTTGCGAAGTACAAACCGATGCTCAAAAATTCTTTGTTCAAGGATGGTCTCACGCTCATTTTGTCTGGATTTACGGCTGATGAAGTGCGGCATAACATCACCGCAAAGATCAACACCTCGCAAGCGCAATTTTCACATGCGGTAAACCTGTTCGAAAGCCTTGGCAAACTCTCTCCAGGCATGGGATTGGTTGGAACAATCATAGGGCTCGTACAGATGCTTTCGCATATGAGCGAACCGGGAAAGCTCGGACCAGCGATGGCAGTTGCATTGCTGACCACGTTGTATGGGCTAGTTCTTGGCACAGTGGTCTACACGCCGATTGCCGAAAAAATTTCCATTTACGCAGAAAAAAAACTCCAACTTGACCTCATGATTCTTGAAGGGGTTTTACTTCTCAAGGAGAAGAAATCTCACGCTCATTTGCGGGATGTCTTAAGTACCTACAGCACCAATCACGTATCAACAAAGACTCAAAATGGAGCGAGAGAAAACCAACAACAAGGGCAAGCACCTGCGCATCATCCATTGTCGCGTACGTTTTAGGAGCGAAAATGATTCAGCCAAGCGTCTTTGAGCAAATCATTTCAACCCAGCGCAGATCGAAGAAAAAACCGCGCGAATCGCTTTGGTTAATTTCTTATGCAGACCTAACAACAAACCTCATGGCGCTGTTTATTTTGATGTTGTCTATGTCGCAGGTGAGCGCGCAGAAATTTGATGCGGTGTCTCATGTGGTCACTCGTCAGCGAACCGACAGTCTCGACGAACTCAAAAAGCAAATCGACGACGAGATTCAAAAAAGGGGACTTCGGTCTTCAGTGACAACCGAGCTAGGCATGAGCGGCTTGATGGTTGAGTTCTTGGGGGGAGTTCTTTTTGAGCAGGGGAGTGACAAGCTAAGTGACTTTTCTAGCAAGGAAGCTCTGCCGATTTTGCAAATTCTCCAAAAAACTGACCCGAAATATATGCTCAGTTTTGAAGGCCACACTGACGATGTTGGAAACGACGATGTGAATTGGGCACTCAGCAGTGCGCGCGGTGTCGCTTTACTCAACAAGATGCGTGAGCTGAGCGTGGCGCAAGAACGCATGAGCATTGCCGGATTTGGCTCGACTCATCCGAAGGTGACGTACAAGGGAAAGACTGGAATTGAACTTGAAAAAGCTAGAGCTGCAAATCGAAGGGTGGTGATACGGGTTTACCAATGAAAAACACTAGAGGCTATGAAAAATTTCTAGAGATGGTCAAAGGGGGTGTCCAAATGGACATTCCTAAGTCCGTTTCTTGGAATGTTTCCCGCGCCAGTGTTTTATTGTTCTCATTCTTCGCTTTCTTGCAGTCCGCATCCGCTGCATTTATCGGTCACGATCCTGAGCGAGTGCGCTATGAAGAGGAGATTGAGGCTCGCTTGAAGAGCAAGGTTCAATTCGACCTCACCCGATATTGTCCTGATGGCTGTGCACTGTTGGGTATTGATGTTGATAGCCGAGAAGTCTTTGAGTCTAATAACGCCTCCCTTGGCTTCGAAACAGCTGCTCCTCAATTGAGAAGATTCATGGTGCGCAAAGCATCTGCTGAGATTTTGGTCGACAATCGTCTCGGCAGTGCAAATATCGACAAACTGCAAGATGTTCTGGTTCGTGCAAGCAAGCGCTATGGAATGCCGGTCGAACTCGAAATAACCCGCACAACTCTTCCCGACTCGCCTTCTGTTGTTCGGGCCGAAGCCGAAGCTAAAAAAGAGGCGATGGAGCTTGTGCGTCCGAGCCTTGAAAAACTGATTGCTGACTTTTGTCCGAATGAGTGTCGGTTAAATGGTGTTGAAGTGCGAACAGTTCGCACGCCACTGGATGAAACTCAATTGCTGCCAGCCAAGAGAGTGGTGGTTATTCGCGATAGCAAATGGGCGCTGGCGATTCGTGGAGCGAGCGTTGATCTTGCCGTTGATGACAAAATGGATGACGATCGGCGCGCTCAATTGGAAGAACTTTTTCATGAGAGTATGGAAACTTTTGGCGCACCAGTGCTGAATGTTAAACGCACGATTTTTCCAAGAACCGCGCGCGAAATGGAAAAGGATGCTGACGATAATCGAGCCGACCCATGGGGTCTTGAAAAATTAGGCCGTGCATTGAAGGTATTCGAGAAAGAGAAAGAGAAAGAGAAAGAGCAAAATAGCGAGAAAACAAAATCGAGTGTTGAGAGTGTCAACAAATCGCGTGAGTCATCGCAGATCCAATCGCAAAGCGAGAAGCAAAAAACTTCAACATCAAGCACTGAATCCTCGTCAACATTCTGGACTCAAGAGAAAATACTTTTGTTCTCTGGAATGTTTGTGCTGTTGCTGATTATCGCCACGCTGGGACTGCGATATGTTCTTACCGGAAAGCAGGTTCAGCATCTCATCTCAGAAGGACGCGGAGCTATTCCGCCTTCGACAGGATTAGGGTTTGAATCTGGGTTTTCCGATGAAGATTCGTTTTCACTTGGTGATGAAGGTGCTTTGTCTGACGTGCAGACTGCCCGCCATCCTGCGCAGCTAGCTCCGAAATCACAAATTCGAACGAGTGAATCCGCTGGCTTTGGGCTAAGCGAGCAAGTTGCAGTTCGGATGAATTTGCAAACGCTGCGTGATGAATTGATTCAATCGTTCATTGTGCAACCAAAGATCGCACGTGAAGTCTTTGCTCGTGTTTTGCGTGAAGACGGGGTTGAATTTTCCGCGAAATGCGTGGCGATTTTGGGAGAAATTGTCGTCTTCGACCTTTCTGCAGACGACGACCTTAAAAAGGAAGTCGCCCTGCTTGCCGAGTATATTCATGTCAGTCAGCCGATTGTGAGTGATTCTGAGCAGCTCAATATTCTGCGCGCCTTGAAACTCAAAATGACTGCCGGAAAAGTGCGGCAAATGACCACCCGTTCACGTGAGACATTTGACTTCTTGAAATCGCTCTCGGGTCGGCAGATCTATGATTTGATCATCGATGAAAGCTCACGCTCTCAGGCAGTTGTTCTAACCCAACTGCAAACCGAAAAACGCCGTTCTGTGTTCGAGCTTTTTGAGGGCAACGTGAAAGGCGACCTGATGCGGCAGCTCTGTGTGAAGGATTCTCTCTCGCGTGAATATTTGCAAAATGTTGCAGATGCGCTGAAGAGAAAACTTCAGAAAAGCCACGTCGTTGATGGCGAGATGTTGGGTGGGGCAGATGTGCTTATTGACTTGATTGAGCGCTCCGACAAAACAGCGCAAGAGCAAATGATGAAGGATCTCGATCAAACAAATTCGGATCTCGCGTTGCAGGTGAGGTCGCGATTGGTCAGTGTCGAAACTCTCGCATATCTAAGCGACGGCTTGCTCTTAGAAATTTTTCTCGCGCTCGAGCCAAAGGTCATGCTTGTTTTTCTCGCAGGAACTCGCGATAACGTTCGGCAATTGATCACCAGTAAAGCGCCCGAGGATATTGCCAAGGATTGGATGGCAAGCGCGGCGAACTTCAGAGGAATCGACGCTGAAAATTTCCGGTTGGCAGAGATGCAGGTGCTTGGAAAAATTCGCGCCTTCGCTTCGTCCGGGCTTATAAATATCAGTGAAATCAATGCGGTTATGTTTCCTCGCTCCGCCAGTGGCAAAGCTCCAATCGGCACGAGCGAAACGGCGAAGCGTTTTAAGGTCTCAAGTCCGTTTGTTGCCTGACCGATGACCTCGTGTCTGACTTTGCCAAAGACACTGACCTGCGGAGGCTCGCTTGATGTTGAGCATATTTAATAAACGCTCAGTCGTTTTGTCGCTGCTTGCAGCGTTCACTGTTGGGCTGACTTCGGGTGGATGCATCAAGCAACGTTCGGCCAGCCGGAATTATGGCATTGAAGACCGCGACAATCTTGATCCTGAAACAAAGCGCCGAGTGGAAGATGCGTGTGCGCCGGGCGACGAAGCGGGGTTGTTGGATCCCGACACAGAGGGTCAGTTGCGATCAGATTGCGTGGCTTTGCATTCTGTTGCCATCAATATGCAAGCAGGTCGTAATGGGAAAGTAAAAGTTCATATTCAACAACGGAAAAGTGATTTCGAGGAATTTCTGCCCACGGGCGACATGGCTGGAATTCTCGCGGACATGAAAAAAGCTGTTTCTGCTCCAGCCGATTCCGATGTTCTGCGATTTTTTGGATGTCGGATCACGCCGGCGATCGGTGATCCCGATACCTTGCTAGGGCAAAAGGGAACCGGAAACAATAATCCGAAAGACTGCGCACAATTTGTTTTAGATCCCAATTGGGGAACGACTATTCTTGGCGACACAAGACAATTTGAATTTGTTTTTGTTCGCGGTGCCGATAGCAAGCTTTATCAAGCGCTGCGGGTGACAGGGAACTGGCAAGAGCTGTCGGCTATCTTTATTTACAGAAAGCCGTTGGCGCGCACAGTCATGGTGACTCATCGTCCCGATTCCTGGGCTAACCAGATTGCATTCCCCGCACCACTGCCATCCGATCGTTTCTTTGAAGGTAAAGAAGGCACAGATGAGCAAGACGTTGTGCGACAAATGTTGGGCTTGGCAGAAACAGAGAAAGGTCCAATGGACCTCGAAGAATTTTCAAAAGTTTGGTTGAAGCAGCAGGTTGATGGTGCACGAAAGGTTGCAGTTGCTGTGGGTGCTGCCGCTGTTTTAAGTGCGGCGTCGTTGCCGGCGCTTGCAGGGGCAATGGGAACACTTTGGACTGCAACTGCGGGTACGGTTGGTTATTTCACAGCAGGTGCAACCTCGGCAGCGGCAACAGCTGCTGGCATCACCTCTGCAGGAAGTGCAGCAACAGTGATGGCGACAAGTGCTTTCGGAGTCGCTGTTGCGGCAGGTGGAATTTTTACTGCTGTGAGTATCCCACTCAGCCGCTGGATCGATGATCTGCCGAATACTCCCATGAAAACTGCCATGCAGACGGCGTACTTTGTGATGGTGGCTGCTGATGTCTACAACTTGGCGAGAGGACCCATTGTCCACACCGCGCGATGGCTTGGCACGGCAAAGTCTTCGATGAGTGCAGTGCTCAATCCAGGTTCATGGAAAAACCTTATGAATATTTCTCCGAAGGTAATGTCTAAACGTGAGATTATTGCGGGCCTGAATAGCAAGGGTGGAGCCGCATGGGAGCGGTTCAAATTGGCTCTCAATGGTTTGCGAAATGCGGCACCCAACATGCGTGGGGCAAAGTCGTCTGTGCCGCGAAGCTTGCCCCCCGAGTTGCAAGGTGAGATTAAGCCGCTGTTAACTCCTCCGGCAGCGATGGCTGTGAAAGCGACAGATGTGGCCACCCGAGTGAAGATTTCCCAGATGCTCCAAGATCAATTTATTAAAGCCCGCCTTACGGATTTAGAGCGATCCTTGATTTCATCGGGGTTGGCTGCGTATCTAGGTGCTCGCTCTCTCTGAAGCCGTAAAACCGCGAGACAGACTCTTTGTTTATTGTCCCGCGTCAAAATCAATATCATTCGAGCTTCTTTGGTCTTTTTGTTAAAATTTAGAGACAAAAAAGTCGATATGAATATTAAGGAGGGCAGCCTGTGGATAAGGCCACCCTAAAGAAAATCTGCAACGAAATCGTAAAACCGTCCGAGTACTTGGATTATCGGGAGTATTTGGAACGTTTGTACCGTGCTCTCAAAGAACAGAAAGCTGAATACACCTACTTCGATTTTTCTGAAGATGCGGGCTTAGGGCACAATAATTTGATGAACGCGCTTATTCGCGGCCGTCGCCCATTGACTCCAAAAACAAGTAAAAAAATGATTGCAAGCCTTGGTCTTGTTGGTCGAGAGCGTCAGTATTTCGAGGCAATGGTTGAGCACACCTACTTGCGAGATCCAGTGGCTCGCGAGTCTGTGTTCCGAAAAATGCTGGCTCTTAAAGGGACACTGGTGGTGAACGAACTTGACCGCTGGCAATTGGAGTTCTTTAGTCATTGGTCGCATGCGATTTTGCTTGAGCTTATGCATTTTTCAGGTTGTTCGCTCGAGCCCGAGTGGTTTCAAGAGCGTATCCGTCCGAAAATAACAGTCGATGAAATTCGCAATGGGTTAGATCTGCTGTGCCGCATTGGCTATGCAGAGCGAAACGAAACCGAGGGTTGTTACATTCCTCTGCAAGCAGAGGTTGCAACGGGGCCAGAAATCGCAAGTGTAAGTTTGGTTCGATACCACCAAACTTTGTTGCAACTGGCCCAGGCTGCGGTGGTGGATTGTCCTCCCGAAGAACGTGACATCAATTCATTGGTGCTCACGGTGACACAAGATCAATTCCAGGAGCTTAAAAACTTGGTTCAAGAGTTTTCGCAGAAAATCTACGACGATCATCCCCCTTGTCCACCTGAACCTTCGAGCCGGGTTGTTCAGGTTTCCATGCAGATCTTTCCGCTGACGCGGGCACCGGGAGGCAAGAAATGAGATTTAGAAAAAGACGGTGGTCCGAAAATATAACTTCAATCTTTGTCTGCGCGGGAAGCCTATTGCTCGTTGCTGTAAATTTGTCTCAGCTCGAGGGTTGTCGAGTGCAGGTAGGCAATCCACAGGCGGACAAGCCTAAAAAACCAGGAACGGTCACAGTTGCCCTCGCAGATGCTCCCGTTGATGATCTCAGCAATCTTTTTATCACAGTCAATGCCATCGCATTTGCGCCGGAGGGAACAGGGCGTTGCATCAGCGAGCCTGAACGCAGATGCGCTGATTCGAGTTTATTTAATTACGAATTGAACAAGGATCTTGAAGTCGACCTTCTTTCACTTTCTGATGGGCGCACGCAGGTCTTGCCGTTTGCTCAGCAACTTCCGGCTGGGACATACGAAGGATTACGCTTGTTTCTGAGCGAGGGAACCTCTGTGCGGGGTGTTCTCAAGTCGAATAGTCAAGCTATTGTGGTTCAATTTCGCGAAGGGCCATTTGGTCGGCGTGAATTTACCTTGGCTGAAGAATTTGATGTTGAAGAAGGCGCAGACAATGAAATTCTCGTGCACGTTGATCTCCGCCGTTCGTTGAAAAAGAATTCCTCTGGTGGATATGAG
>RGDM01000049.1 GCA_009918675.1 bacterium | reverse complement strand
CAAATTGCTGCGTGGACCTGTTAAGGCAAATACGGCAGGTGTTGCCCGCGAGTTGTTGCGCAAATCTGCAATCGTCCGTGAGAAAGTTCAGCATCAAGAGGCTTCGCTTGTGACGGCGATTTATAACCTGTCCACGGGACAAGTTGAGTTCAACATGTGGGACATGGATTATGCGGGGCAGGCAGAAACAGACAGTCCGGTGATTGAAGCAGTGCCAATGCCCGCAAAACGCCGCCGAGGACTGGCTTCAGGCCATCGTTAAGAAACAATAAAAAACAACTCGTTTTTCATTTTCCTGAGCCAAGGGACGTTGTGCCCTTGGCTCTTTGGTATTGCGCAGGTACCAGCCAGCAGCTACGTTGAAGCGTTGGAGATTAAATTCATGTTTAAAAAACTGCTGGCTCTGCTTGGACTTTCGTTCACCACACTTGCAATGGCAGCTGATACGTTTAATCCGTGGGAAAGCGTTTTGCGCCCCTCGGTGGGCGCCTTGCAGATTTTCGGCAATTACAATGCGGGCTGTGTTCAAGGAGCCGCTGCTCCCAAAGAAACCGGCATTGGTTACCAATTTGTAAAACTCTCTCGCAATAAATTCTGGGGCCATTCGAGCGCGCATCAGTTTGTTGAGCGACTCGGACAAACGTTGCGTCCTCAAGGAATGTCACTTTTCATCGCCGATATCTCAATGCCTCGTGGTGGCCCTTTTACTTGGGATCACGCAAGTCATCAGGTGGGACTCGATATTGATATTGAATATTTGCAAGATTCGCGGAGTTTGCAACGGCCATTAACCGTTGCCGAGCGTGAAATTCTTCCTAAATATTACCTTGCCGACGAAGAGGCCAACGACATTATTCGCGAGAATTGGGACGAGAAATATGTGACCATGTTACGCACGGCGGCAGAAGATTCGAATGTTCTGATGATGTTCGTGCATCCGGCTATCAAGAGAAAAATTTGCGGAAATCCTGCCAACCGTAAAAAGTGGCTGGCTAAAGTTCAGCCTTGGTGGGGGCATAATGAACACTTTCATGTTCGACTCAAATGCCCAGCTGGACAACCATACTGTCAGTCAAAACCCGAGCCAACAGATATTGGCTGTGACAGTGAAGAGTTTTTATGGTGGTTTTCCGATGAATGGCGGCAGATCTTTGAAGAGCGCAAAAAGTGGCAAAAAGATAACCCTAATCCTCAGCCCGACCCGCTTCCCGCCCTGCCAGCACAATGTCAAGGCGTCTTAAAGGATGAAGAATCTCTTTGAACGCGAACTCAATTGGATAATTAATTCGCCTGTGTTTTTTTCTTCGCAGGCGGAGCTCATCGCACGCACAGAAGCAGCTTCCGATTTTTCAGTGTCGTTGCCAGGCCCAGTCGTTATTCCAAACAACTTTCTCGAATTCACAACCGCACAGTCGCTGCAGCTTCTCGCCAAACCCGATGCTTATCGAAGGTGTCGCGATGAACTGGTTGAAGGCCTGCCGGCTCTCCAAACGGGTCGGCTTGGCCTTGTCTTTGAACGCTATCTGGAATCAATTTTCACAGTCGAGTTTGGTGAGGAAAATGTTTTAAGCCGTGTGCCCGTGCGTGAGAAAAATCAGCATCTAGCAGGATGGAAAACGTGGGGCGAATTCGACTTTTTGATTCGCAACGTAGAAGAGAAGAGAATTGAACATTGGGAATCTTCGATTAAATTTTACTTGCAGGTGAAAGACAACCCGGCGTGGCACAACTGCTGGGGGCCTGGTTTGGTCGACCGATTAGACCTCAAAGGTCCAAAAACATTCCTTCAGCAATTGCCTCTTTCGTCAACGAGCCTGGGTTGGGAATCTATTCCTCTGGCGTGGCGTTCTTGGCCGCTTGTCAAGCGCGTCTTCGCAAAAGGAACCATCTTTTATCGCTGGGATCCTGAGCGCGAAGCATTTGCAGATAGGCTCAAGACCCTTGAATTGCCGACGGGGCTCAATCCGGAGCATCAAAAATCTTGGTGGATCATGCCAGAGTCTCTTGCTGCGCTGCGTGAGAGGTATTCGAGATCCAAGATTGCAATTGTTCCTCGTCGGTTTTGGATGACAGGACTGATTCCGTTCGCGGGAGCGGAGAGTCTCGAAAACTGGAACACCTTTATTGCTAATTTCGCACTGCGTGCAAAATTAGCGAGCGAGAAGAAGGAATGTCTTTTTGTAGGAATATACGATCCTACCGGTAAAGCGCAGGTTCAATGCTTTGGGTTTATCGCAACACCACATTTTTTCGAGCGATTTAACCAACAATAACTTCAATTCAGTACTTCAGCTTCAAGAACCTGTTCATGTGTCTTTCTGAAACGAACGGAACCGATGCTGTTAAACAGCGTATGAGTCCATAGGCACGTGCTGCTTTGTTGGCTGTAATGAACATGGGCTGCCAACCATTTTTGGAGAAATACGACTTCCACTGTTCTTCGATTTTAGCGGAATAAGCTCGAAAAGGTTGGCCCCAATCTGCGGGTACCTCAAAATGAGGGATAAAAACATTCTTTCGAACTCCATCGAGATTTGCGAGCAACACATTTGCAGGGCTGAAGTAGACGGCTTGCTTTTCTCCGCCTTGTTCTATTTGGAAAATGGGAGGCAACATCTCCAGACGATCAACCTGGTAGCCGTATCGACTCCTCAGCAGATTCGCCTGTGTGTTGAGGAATTCCTGAGCAGCCCGCGCGAGTGGTTTTTCAGAGTCAAATGCAAGCGCAGAGATTCCTGCATCCGTAATCTCAGGCACCATGACTTGTTTTCTTCCCATCGCAAGTAAAAAGAGGTCGACATGGTGGGTCCCCTCTCCCGGAAGCATCGGCAGAGTGACAATATTTTCTGATTTAACCTCGAGGTATTTCGACAAAACACTCCTCACCTGTTCAGGTGTGCGATATTCGAATTTTTCTCCCAATTCATTTTCTGTGTAAAAACCATTTTCTCTGTATATTTTATCGAGAGAATTCGCATCAAATTTTCTTCCCGATTTATTCAAATAATCAATATAAGCGCGGGAATTTTGCTGAAAAATATGTTCGGTGAGAAAAACATGCTCTCCGGTAGAAACCAGATTTCCACCCTCGATGAGAAGAGGCATGCGTATCAGTGAGATTGAATCAACCTCAGTGCCTATCACTTCCTTATCGATACTGATGAGATGTGGACCGAGAAGATCTGCAGATGGACCTCCCATACCAACAGTTCCATTGTAGGCGCTGCGTGCTTGATTGATTGAAAGATAAGAAATAAATCGAGCCTTTCCGCCGGCTTTTGGGTCTGAGCTTTTGATGACAATCGGCTGATAGTCGCGCATCCAGACCATACTCACGCCGCCGTCTGCGCTGCCTTTGTTGGATCCGGAGGTTACATAATCGATCCGCTTTTCCATCTTTGCTTCTGGGATAAAGCGAGTTGAAAAGTCGGGGATCAGCTCACTGCCAACTTTGTGGAAGACAACATTGGCGGTGAGTTCATAATTTGCGATTGGGCCTGTTGGAAGGGAGTTGTACCATTGCGAGAAATTCATCTCAGACGTTGTGTCTTTGATTTGGCTCTTTTTTGAGTCATTGAAGGCTCTTGGAAAACATCCGCTGAGGCCGAGCACGAGGATGCAAAAAGCAAGCGCATTTCTCATTTTGAAGAATCTCCCAAGACCTATTTTTATAACGAAAACGTCCACAGAGACTCGCTAACTTTGACGGCGGTGTCAAAGTCAACAGATTGGTGCCTGATGAAATGGGCAATTCAAGGAAGTGCCAAGTCTTTGAAAATCACCAAGGCAATCTTTTCAAATCGACATTTCCGCCCGACAGAATGATTCCAATTTTGAGCCCGCGAAACTGAATTTTACTTTCCCAGAGCACTGCGATTGCAACTGCTGCAGAAGGTTCGATAACAAGCTTTGTTCGCTCCCAGACAAAACGCATCGACTCGACAATAGTCTCTTCTTCAACCGTGACAATTTGTTCAACTCGTTTTTGAATGATCGGAAATGTAAGGCTTCCTAGTGAGGTGAGCAGTCCGTCGGCAATCGTTTTGGGCTGGTGCGAAGGAATGATTTGCCCGGCCGCGAGCGATCTGAAAGCATCATCTGCGTTCACTGGCTCAGCCCCAATGACGCGGACGCGCTGAGAGATTTCTTGCGCACAAAGAGCTGTGCCACTGAGAAGTCCGCCGCCTCCGACGGGTGCGATGATAACATCAAGGTCAGGGACGTCTTGCAACATCTCCAGCGCCGCTGTTCCTTGTCCGGCAATAACGGCGCGATTGTCGTAGGGGTGAATCTCTACCGCTCCCACTTGCTCTATTATTTTCTGCTGAGTTGCTT
This sequence comes from bacterium, assembly GCA_009918675.1. Classification (GTDB taxonomy): domain Bacteria; phylum Bdellovibrionota_B; class Oligoflexia; order Silvanigrellales; family Silvanigrellaceae; genus RFOM01. Next base: position 20,624 of record RGDM01000049.1, on the reverse strand, counting down.
CACGCGCTTCGAGTGTCGGCTCGCAAAAAGTAATTTGCGCGCCATATCCTGCAACCGCTGCTTTTTTAACCTCGGGTGCATTTGAGGGCATCACAACATATGCAGGAATTCCGCGCAGCTTTGCCGCGAGAGCAAGGGCTTGTGCATGATTTCCAGACGAGTGGGCGATCACCCCTCGTGCAGCATCTTCATCTGAAAGCCCGAATACCGCATTGCATGCGCCACGGAACTTAAACGCACCAACTTTTTGTAAATTCTCACATTTGAGAAAAACGCTTGCGGCAAAACGCTCGTTCAAACTCGCACATGTCAGCAATGGTGTGCGGTGAGCATAGTTGCGGATTCGCTCGGCGGCTGCATAGACATCAGCGATTTGCAGAGGTTGTTGCAGCATAAATTCGCCTCACGGCTGAGAAAAATTCAGAATTCAATCGCTATCTTGCCACGTTGTTGATGTTGAAAATGGAATCGTCGTGAGCTTCTTCACGCGGGGAAATATAGGTGATTGTTGTTACGTTTTTAGGAAACGCCGCATCAACAATCAGCATCCGGCTCACAAAAGGGATCTTTTTCCCTCCGCTCACCAGTGTGTTGCCATAATCAAAAGTTGCTGACTTGAAGACTTCGCCAGAGAGGGTCAAAAACTCAGCTTTCAACCCCAGCATTTTGTCTTTTGAAATCCAGTAGCGGATTTTGTCGTAGGTCACGTTTTTATCTCGTGCCTTCAGAAGAAGTCGCCAAGCAGGAGTTTTCCCAACAAGTTCTTCATTCTCTAAGGTTGCATTATAATCTCTTGCATAGTTTGTTGAAGCAATGTCGCCATTAGCGGCTTGCCCCGAAAGGCGTTGGCGGGGTGAAATTGCCACAGGTTTCTTCACGCCCGGCTTAAGGAACCACAGGTTTCGGTTGTTGAACAAAACCACTTCGCCCTTGCAGCGCGGTGGGTTTTGACATTCCGCCAGAGCGTTTACCCCCTTTGCGCGCACCGTATATTGGGAGTCATTGGTCTCACCATCTTCGACGGAACTTATCTGAATATCCCACGTCACCCCAAGAGCAAGTCCTCCGCGATAGCGGTCAGAGGCCTTCATGAGCGTTTCAACTTTCGCCGCGTCAGCGCGTGCCAGGGAGGGTGTGAGAGTGCCGCAGATCAAAAAAACCACGAGAAAACTTAGTACGAAAGTTGCAGCTCGCATCGTTGTTCTTCCTTAAAGCGGTTCAGGCCTGTTGTTGGTCAAAGCCAATAATCAGAGCATTTCGAAGTTATTTAATGAATTCACCGCCGAGGGTATTGCAGTTCGTGCGAAATAACTCTTCGTCACCCGCATTTTTTTTCGAGCTCGAATTTGCTCCGAGGTAATAGTACGTATCGACGGAATCGCTGTGAGATGGGTCAACCATCACTCTGCAGCGCGCATAGGCTCGATTCTGGTTGCAGCCTTCATTTTCAATTCTATAAGCCCAGCCCTGCAGAACATGGCTGAGTCTACAGCCTGCAACAACAAGGTCATACTCAGTTGTATTCGCAACTGTGAAATCGTTACAGGTGTGCGCCATTCGCTCGATTGCATGAGGGTCATTAGCCTTGGCCTTCATCATTGTGAGAAGGCAACTGACTGTTGTTGGCTCGCCAAGATTCGCCATTGAAGACTGTTCAATTGTTTGGCCGCGGGCGTCACCTGCGGGCGAAAGAAGTGCCAACAGAGATGCAATGGGAAATAGAGCAGTCATCAGCATATTGGGTCGCCTCCCTCAAAATTCTGGCCCATGACACTTGTAAAGGTCGAGGAGAATTTGGGCAACTGAGGGCTGAAATTGAATTGACCCGCAGCCTGCTCAGAAGAGGTTCAAGTTCCGAGCAAGCTGCATTCACAGGTCTGATTACAGAAAGGAAAGCGCGCTTTGAGGAATTGCACTTGCAGGGATTTGCCCCTTGTCGTCTGTTGCTGGGACAACCGTCTCCAAGTGTTGGCTCAAATCAAGACCCAGTTTCTCTTCGTCGCTGGTAACGCGCAGAGGTGAAATGAGGTCGACAATTTTATAAAGGACAAAAGAGCCAAAAAAGGAGAACGCACCCACCACAACAAGTGCCAAAAGGTGCTTGTAGAAGGTTGCGGTTTGACCCGTGATAAGGCCCACGTCTTTCGCGAAAATCCCGGTCAGAATCATTCCCATCACGCCACCAATTCCGTGGCACGGGAACACGTCAAGTGTATCGTCGATGCTGGTCTTGCATTTAAGATCCACGACAACATGCGAAACCACTGCCGATAAAGCGCCGATTGTCACACTGGAAGCAAGATTTACGAAGCCAGCCGCAGGGGTGATTGCGACGAGTCCAACAACCGCACCAATACAGAATCCGACCGCTGTTGGTTTGCGGCCCTTCGCAATATCGTAAAAAACCCATGCGAGCGCGGCAGCAGCTGAGGCAGTGTTGGTTGTTCCAAATGAAAGCGCTGCAACGTCGTTTGCTGCAAGTGCGGAGCCCGCATTGAAGCCGAACCAACCAAACCAGAGCATTCCTGTGCCAAGAATAATAAATGGAATATTAGCCGGCGTGTGGCCCTCTGTTGAACGATCTTTTCTGCGACCCAGGAACAGAGCTCCAGCGAGCGCTGCAAACCCTGCTGACATGTGAACAACGGTGCCGCCGGCGAAATCCAAAACTCCCCATTTCCGCAAGAAACCTTCAGGATGCCAAGTCCAGTGAGCCAAAGGTGCGTAGATGAAAACTAAAAACAAGCTGATGAAAATAAGGTAACTTTTGAAGCGAACGCGTTCAGCGAATGCGCCGGTGATTAGCGCGGGGGTAATAACCGCGAATTTCAGCTGGAATAGCGCAAACAACAGGAATGGAATGGTTGGTGCAAGCCGAGTTTCTGTTGCTCCTGTAACACCCTTGAGCATGAAATAGGTTGTGGGGTTGCCAATGAGGCCGTGCAGCGAATCGCCAAATGCCAAACTGAAACCAACTCCCAGCCAGATCAGGCTGATAAGCCCCATACAGACGTAGCTCTGCAACATCGTCGAGATGACGTTTTTGGTTTGCACCATGCCGCCATAAAAAAACGATAAACCAGGCGTCATGAAAAGGACCAATGCAGACGCCGCTATCATCCATGCGGTGTCGCCTGAATTTATAGGGGAACCTTGGTTTTGCGGAGTTCCTGCAGGCACAAAAAAGGCCAGAAGAGAAAAAGCAACGAGTATCAATAAGGGTATCGTGTTTTTTTTCATCGCCGATGAGCTCCCTAATTCAGATGTGTGAGTGAGCTAGCGAGCGTGAATTTTTGTGGCAAGATTCCGTGCGACGAGTTTGCATTGTAGCTCGAGAAATTCACGTCAACACAGGAAAACTATTTAAATGTAAATTGTCTATTAGGCAGAAACGAGGTGATGGCATCGTCAGCACAACAATTAGCAAATTCGCATCAACCAAATCTGCCTCATAGTGTCTTGGGCCTCAAACCGCGGCCCAAGACACTAAGATTTTAGTGGCAAAGATTCTCTCGAAACTTTTGTGGACTTGCAGGTTCGTTTTGGTCGAAAATAATCTTTACGCCCTCTTTGAGAACGAGGTCCTTGAACTGCTTCTCTTCCATCATCTTCTGTCGATATGCAGGGTCAGCAATCCAACGAATGGGTTCAGTGACTTGATTGCCGAGGTCTTTGAAACTGTCGTAGCGGACCCCGATGTTGAGCATGCCATAGGTATGGGGCGGGCCATCACCATCGCTGTTTGTATGAGCCCACTCGCTAGACCTACGGACAACTCCTAGGTCAAAGAAAACCTTCTTGTATCGAATTAACACGCCCGTCTTTAGGTCAACGACAAACGGAAGAGATTCAGTGAAGTAGTCTTTGTTGCCATCAATGCGATAATTGTCGACCACGTATCTTGCTTCTGCGCCGAAGTACAAATTGATACTCCAGTTGCTTTCACACAAAAGTCTCTTCAAGCGGTTTTCGCGAGTCATCATTGCGAGCTCTTCAATCAGCGTTGGCGTCATTTTGTTGCCGACATACATATCAATCAGCGTACCAAGGAGTCTGTAGTTAATCACCACACCAGCATCTGCAAAATTTGTAAATGTTCCCGCGTTTCCTCCAGCGTTCACAATAACATTGTATTCGGGCTTCGAGTCGCCGTAGAGATTTCGCTCGTCAAGCTTAAGATATTTTTGAAAGTTGATATTGACATAAAATCGATCCGCGGCCTGGTAATCCCAGTTCACCTGCTTGTCGCCAATGAGACGATGAAATCCGTTTTGAACTTGTTCTGCGTAGGAGCTTTGGCCAATAGTTCCCAACTGAGCTTCGAGTCGCTGCATGGATCGCAATTTCGATTTGTCGCTGTTCATTTTATAAGAGTTGACTGCGCCACCACAGTATAAAATTCCTGCATTCGGAGGTTCATCGGGGCGCTTCGTACCAATGTTGTTATTTGATGTGTTGTACATGTTTTGAGCACAGAGAAAAAAGAAGTCACTGTGATCGAAGCCCAGCTTTTTAAAGAATTTTTCAAACTCTGGGTTGTTGAAGCTCCACTCAATCCGTAAACCATTCGTATAATAAGTGTCAGTCCCGGCGAGAAAATCGTTCTCCATCGTAAATTTAAAGCCATCAATGACCGGCCGCTCTTTCATGAGTGCGGCAATTTCCTCATCACTGAGTTTTTCTGTATCGCGCAGATATTCTGAAAATATCCTCTCATTCTCCACTTTCAGTGCTTTGAAATTTGGAACAAGTAGTTTGTCTTTAAAGAGGAGTCGAAGCTCTTTGTCGTGTTCAGAGAGTGATGTGTCGTAGATGATCTCGATAATCTCTTCGACGTCATCATAAAGCTTCTTGTTTTCAAAATAGTCGGGCCGATCGAAAAAGCTTGCCTGCGCGTGAACGTTCACCATAAAAGTCATCAAAAACAGGATTACTGCGGCGATTGAGAGTTTCATTTCAGGGTCCTAATGAAGCGTTGACTTCGATTCGTTCGAGCCCGACGCGTAGATTAAAGAATTCACTTTTTCAACCAGGGACTGCCCGTAAGTTGTTTTAAAAAACCCTTTATTTTCAGCATTTTATTTGGAATCAATTGCTGTTTGCAGATTCTAGTCCATTCATTTCGGATATTTATCCCCAACTCTGAGATTCCCAAAAAGGCAATGATCGTCCTAATTCTTCGCTGATCGGATGGAATGTATTTGCGCTGCTTGTCTTCGGAGCGACCCATGCATTCACTCGTTGATTGCCCGTTAATCTCCTCGCGGGTCCGAGCAAAATGTCCGCTTGTCGATCTCCAAACCGCGATAGAGTTTGTCCATACCTCGAGTGGGTAGCCTCGTTCATTTTCATGAGGTGATCCGAGATGACAAACTTTAAGCAATGGCTTGGTTTTGCAGATTCGCCCGAGAATCTGAGCTCGCAGGAACTCAATCACAGGTCTTTGCCAAGAATCCCGTTCGAGATTAAACCTTTCGGGGCTGAACCGCTTGCTCTGAGGAGTTCTTGGATGACGATGAATTTTTATGCACACATGGAAGAACGCGGGCTCATCGAGCAAACAAATGATGCAGCGGGCCTCAGCGAAGCGCTGAAATTGGCCGCTGATAAAAGCCCTCGCGATTACCCAGGGGTTTATTGTGGATTCGATCCTACGGCCAAAAGCCTGACCTTGGGTCATCTCGTTCCTCTGCTTGGTTTACGTCGTGCACAAGATCACGGCCTGCGACCTATTGTCCTCTTTGGCGGTGCAACTGGGTTAATTGGCGACCCAACCGGGCGAACCGATATGAGGCCAATGAACACCCAAGAAGACATTGCTGGCTACATTGCAAACTTCACCCAGCTTGTGGGTCGCTATTTTCGCTTCGATGTTCCAAATACCCCTGTGTTCGTGAACAACATCGACTGGATTGGGCCAATGACCTGGCTCGATTTTGCGCGCAATGTGGGAGTGCATTTTACCGTGGCTAAGCTTTTATCCGCGGATGTAAACAAGTCTCGCTTGGAGCACGGCCTAACGTTTATGGAGATGGGTTATCAGTTGCTTCAATCGTTCGACTTTCTCGAACTCTTCCGAAAATACAACTGTATTCTCCAGACAGGCGGCAATGATCAGTGGTCGAATCTCTTGGGTGGTACCGATCTCATCCGCCGCGTTGAGCACAAACACGCCTTCTGTTTCACGCAGCCCCTGATTGTTGATTCGCAGGGACGTAAATTGGGCAAAACATCTGGCAATGCCATTTGGCTCGACCCATCCATGACTTCTCCCTATGAATTTTTCCAATACCTGCGCAATATTCCTGATGAGAACCTGGAACAAACTCTGCGTCAGTTAACCTTTTTGCCGCTCTCTGAAATTCGCACGCTGTGTTCGCCAGAGACCAACCCCAACAAAGCAAAAGAACGCTTGGCATGGGAAGTGACCCACCTTGTGCATGGTAAGGAAGAGGCTGACAAAGCGCTTGCAGCGGCGCATGCCTTGTTTGAAGGGGGCGGAGATCTCTCAGCCGCTCCGCGTGTCCAGATTGCTGTAGCAGACGTGAACACTGGACTTGATGTTGTTTCGTTGCTTGCGAAGGTTGGCGTTTGCCCGAGCAAGAGTGAAGCGCGTCGCCTTGTTCAAGGCAATGGCTTGCTCCTCAACGGAGAAAAGTGTGCAGATGTAAATTACAAACTGCAACCCGCAGATTTCAAACACGAGTGCGGTGGTCTGCTCATTCGTAAAGGAAAAAAAGACTACACGATTGTGGAGCTCAATTGAGCGAGAAAGAATTTATATTCAGTGCGGATCAGGACAAACTCACAGGCAAAGAGGTGCTGTCGAAGTCTGCAAAATCGATTGTGGTTCTTTTGCCGCTCGCGCTTTTTTCTGTTTTTATTCTGCCGCGTCTCTTTGCTCTGGGAATGTTCTTAGATGGCATGACGTATGGCGCAATTTCCCGCAACCTAGCCGAAGGCCTAGGATCATTTTGGAACCTCCATTATTCATTCGGAGCCTATCCGATTTTTAGAGAACATCCACCGCTTGCTTTTTTTCTGCAGGCGCAGTTTGTTCGTGTTTTTGGCGATTATCCTTACATTGATGCCCTTTGGTCTGCACTTTTGGGTGTTATTATACTCTTTTTGACTGGAACAGTTGCAAGAGAATTTGCTCAAAATCGTGGAGACACGAATCGCCAACTGAATGCATTCCTTGCTCCTACTTTTTTGCTTTTGTCGTCCACGTTCGTCTGGACGGTGCAAAATAATCTTCTCGAACTCTCGCTCAGTATTTTTACCTTGGCATCTGCATACTGCGTGCTGCGTGCATCATCGAGAAACTCAGTTCTAAAGTGCATCTTTTTCAGTGTGATGGCTGGCATCTGCATAGGACTTGCATTTCTTTGCAAGGGCCCAGTGGGGCTTTTTCCCTTGGCGATGCCATTCATTTTGAGATTTTCTACGCCCGGATATCGAACTTCAAGAGCATTAACGGTGACCTTCGTCATGCTAGTGAGTCTTTTCATTCTTTCCATTTTTATTTGGCTGAGTGCGCCTGCAAAAGAGTTTTTCTCTGCATATTTCAAGAATCAAGTTGTCCGAAGTTTGGCTGGCGAGCGTGAGGTGGCGGGTTCTAAGATTTCTCTTCTCGAGCCTTTGTTTGGTTCGTTTGCTGTGCCGCTGGCAATTTTGCTTTTGATCAGTCTGAATCAGGCGAGTCGAGGGTTGGTTTTTGATTCGTTGCAAAAAAATCGTCAAAGACTTACCGCGAGTGGTCTTATTGCATTCAGTGCGAGCTTACCGTTGTTTTTAAGTCCTAAACAGATGGCCTGGTATATTGTCCCATCACTCCCCTTTTATGCGATCTTCTTTTCCGAGCTCGTGCTCGAAAATTGGTTTTCCTTTCTGAACTCATCATCCGCACGTTTGACGCTTTTCAAATACATCCAAGCTGGTTTTGTTTCGCTTATTCTGCTTGGTTTGTTTTTGATGGTGAGAAATGCCGGAAAACCGCGCCGCGATGGTGAGTTTTTCCGTGACGTCTTGCCATTTCAGGAACAATTGGGAGATCGCCCGCTGTTCACCGCCTGTCGGCCTGAGCAGATTTTCGATTGGGGACTTGTTGCTCTGCTGCAGCGCCATCTCCGTGGTAGTATTGTTCTGCAGGGTGGCGATTTTGTGATCTTGGATTCACAGGGCACATGCACGAATGTGTCTTTGGCTGGTTGCTCATTGCTCCAGCACAGCCTTTCGCTTGCGGCGCCCCAAGGTTTGCTCTCTTCTCAGAGGTTCACTGTTTATCGCTGCGCTCAGCCGTAGTTTTTTTAAATTCGCTATGTGCGCCATGTGATGCGAGTGTTGATAAAATAATTCCATGCGGTTGCAACGGCTATTCCAAACAGATCTGCAAAATAATGGTTCGCTTGTCCTGCTGAATTTAAGTATTGAGCGATTGCGAAGTTGATCAATGCACCCGTTGCACAAACAATGTGGAAGCGAGCAATTCCGAGAAAGAGTTTCTTTGCTCCCGCAATGCGGGCATCTGAAAAAGTCCAGAAGTTATTCAATAGGAAATTGGTAAAGATAGAAATCTCGATACCCATTGCTGTTGCAGTTCGTGCGTCGAATTCTAAAATGTTTTTGCCAAACCACAGGCCGGAAAGGTTAACGAGAACGCCAGATAAACCCACCATTCCATAGCGAACGAATCGCAGAGGAATGTAATGGCCCAAGCTCAGCTCATAGAGTGCTAGCAAGTATTGGCTCATGACCTTCGCTGATAGTTTGCTTTCGCCATGAATGCGGCCTCTAAAAACATAGCCAACTTCTGCAATCTGACGCCTTTTGCACTTTGAGGCAATTTCGAGAAGAATTTTGAATCCGCGTGGGTTGATCTCAGATTTTAATTCAGCGAACAATTCGCGCCGTACACCGAAGAAGCCACTCATCGGGTCGGTCATTGTGCTTGGAAGAACGAGCCGCGCCATCTGTGTGGCCGTCCATGAGACGAAGCGCCGCGCACGGCTCCAATCTTCAATTCCTCCGCCGTCAATTTTACGCGAGCCCACCACAAGCTCTGCGCCTGCATCAAAAGCTGAAATAAATTTGCTCAGAACGCTTTCGTCATGTTGGAGGTCGGCATCCATGACAATCAGAAAATCACCTGTGGCTGCTGTGAAGCCATCAACCACAGCAGGACCCAAGCCGCGGTGAGACATGCGACGAATGACGCGAAGCCAGGGGCGCGTCTCGGCAAGCGATTTGGCCACAGCCCAGGTTTCATCGGGCGAGTTGTCGTCCATGACAAGCACTTCGAAAGGTGTGTCCTTCAAGGCTTGCTCAAGGCGATCGATCAAAATTGGAATGTTTTCCCGTTCGTTGTAGGTGGGAAGTATGATCGATACGACGGGTGCTTTCACTTCACAGCCCTTCATTTTTTAAGAGTTTTTCATTTCTAGAGGACTTGCTCGGTAAAATCCAGAGGCTGTGGCATTTCGGTCTAAATCAAACCAATCTTCCGAGAAAGCGTTCGTAATCCATTATCCAGATGCCCGATGCGGAAAAAAATTTTTTGGTTCAAGAAAAGTTCAAGTTCCCTTTGGTCGTCTCCGATATCTCGAAAAGGAGTGTAAAATGGCTAATAGCTCCTTCTTGAAAAAAATTCTGCCAATGTTCTTACTCTTCGGCTGCGGAAGTAGGGCGCCTGAACAAATCATCTTGCTCAAAGCCACCCCACGAAAATCGGGTTGTATCATCTCAGGCGGTAGATTAGTCAAAATTAAGTATGAAGTTCAGGGACAAAATGCTCTTGTCGGTGGTGATATGCTGATTCCCCTCAGCAAAATACGAACTGGCAAACAAGCTTCCTCGCTCGGTCTTGCAACTGAAGCAAGTATATTCAGGAATTGGCCTAATAGGCGAGTTCCATACATGGTTTCATCAGATTTTCCGTTCAATTCGGAAATTGCGCACATGGTTTCAGAGTGGGCAAAGGCAGGTATTTCGTGGGTCCCTAGTACCTCATCAGATCGGGACTATGTGAGCTTTGAGAGCAACTTGACGGCAAATTATTGCGGTCTGTCGCAGGTGGGTCGAGTGGGCGGAAAGCAAGTGATAAGCTTACCCACAGCAGATTTTGCAAAAAAAGTCGGGTGCAAGATGAATCATGTGATGCTGCATGAAACTGCGCATGCACTTGGTTTTATGCATGAACACCAACGTTCCGATCGCGACACTTATGTCAAGTTCGATGGCGACATTACAAATGAAACCTGGTTGCAGATTTTTAAAGGCTCTGTGCATCGAACTGCTTTCGACGTCGCATCTGTCACAATGTACGGGACAGAGAACACCAAACCGCGCATCTATAAAATTGATGGGTCGCAATTACCCCTGATGGATGTTCTTAGTGCGAACGACATTGCAGGTGCGAAGGTTGCTTATCCTGAGCCAACACCGTCGCCAACACCGTCGCCCACGCCAACAATGACGCCGTCGCCGACACCAACACCGTCGCCCACGCCGTCGCCAACACCAACACCGTCGCCCACGCCGACGCCAACAATGAAATCCACGCCAACACCATACGTGAATGCTGTTGTTTCGCCTTCACCAACACCTCAAATAGGTGTTGCCTCGGGAGTAGAATCAATTTCCAACAACACCTCGGAGAAACAAAACATTTCATCGCCATTATCAAGCGATGCTAAATCGGCAGGCTACGTTGATTGTGGAGAATGACCAAGGCAGCTCGCGGTTTCTAGGCAAGCTGCCCCCTGCCGATTATGACTGCAGTCGAGAAGTCTCCGGGAGTTGGGTGGCGCATATCATTTATTCATTATTTTTTTTCGGAGAAGCAGAAACAATTGTGCTGTGAAATTCTTTAAGGTGCGTTGATGCCCATGCAGCAAGCGATTCAAGAACGGGACGAAGTGCCGCCCCACTTTCAGTCAATTTAAATGCATTGTTGCGGGCCGACTTCTCCGGGTTAACCCTTTCAATCAGTTTCATTGACACCAAAACATCGAGTCGGTCAGCTAAAATGTTTGTCGAAATTCGTTCAGGGGAATCAAGTAACTCCGAATACGTTCTAGGTCCATGAATGATGAGATCTCTAATAACGAGCATCGTCCACTTGTCTCCCAGAACATCAAGTCCTGAGCAAATGGGGCATACAGAACGCCATTGAATATTTTCATCCATTTTTGCCATGCATTATTTTGACTTAATTTTATTCAAGACGTCAATAACAGATGAACTGCTTTTTTTATCGTTGTTTTTTCTTCATCGTTCCGATGTTTATGAGCATCACATACCTTCAATTAAAAGGATTTGTCCAAAGTCGGTCAATTCATTCATTCTTAACTCCTTCAATGGCTTGTATTCAGAAGAATTGTACCACGTTTTTGCCATGTCCAGACTTGGAAAGCGCAAAATTGCAGCCCAATTCCCATCCCATTTCCCCTCCAAGACGTTTGGTGAGGGCGTTCCTGCAATCATTTCGCCACCGAATTTCATCAAACAAGGTATTGCATATTGGGCATAACGTTCCGAGAGCTCCTGCATATTTTTTGCTTTGACTTGCACTAAAAAGTAGGCTGGTTTTTTAGAATCAGAGTTTGTCATTTTTAATTCCTTTGAAGGAAGAGTGTTTTAGAATCAGATTGCCTTTCTCAAGCTACTCTTGAGAAATCGCTGCAGCCATTTCTCGGAGTGAGTTTTCGATTGGAGTTGGTTGCCAATCCAGCAATTCGAAAGTGGACCGATTATCGAACGAAGCTCTTTGACCCAAAAAAGGAATCATGCCCTTGGCCTGTCGATCAAAAAGACTCATGAACTTCAAAAGCGCACTTGGTGCCCTTCGAGTCGGCACCTTTGAGTAACCCGCCTCTTTTAAGACCTGTGCTACGGTTTCCATCGAAACGGGCTCCGCACTTGCTGCAATGAATCGCTTGCCTGCAGCGGCATGTGAAGTCATCGCCTTCACGTGCAAACGGGCAACATCGCGAACATCAATCATTCCCATTGCGACGTCAGGTATCAAAGGTAACTTCCCTTTAATCATATCAGTCAGCATTTTCACATTTTGTCCGTCCACGGCTCCGCTGATGGGAGGTCCGAAGACTCCACCCGGATTAATGACTGTCAGCTCCATGTCACCCTCTTCTACGGATTTCCAAGCTGCTTTTTCGGCGAGGGTCTTACTTTTTTGATATGCACCAATTTTTGCGTTCAGATTCGACCAGGTTTCCGGGCCGAATTTTCCACTTCCATTTCCTGCCATAATAGAAACTGTTGAGGACGTGAGGACGACTCGTTTGACATTAGCTCGCTTGGCTGCGGCAAGAACACGTTTTGTTCCTTCAACGGCAGGAGTGATCAAATCGTTCTCATTGTTAGGTTCAGTAAGAACAAAAGGAGATGCGACGTGCAAGACGTAGGAGCATCCCATCATGGCGGCATCCCATCCTTTATCAGAAAGAAGATCGGCCTCAGTAAAAATTAATTTGTCGACTGGAGCGAACTTTCCGATCGCAATACGAGTCGACTCAGCCTTATTCTTGGATCGGACTGAACCGACGACTTCATAGCCTTGCTTGAGAAGTTCTACAGCACAATGTTGTCCGATGTATCCTGAGATTCCTGTGACCAACACTCGTTCATTCATTCTTTACGCTCCCTGTCGCGGCTATTGATAGCTTGCAAAGTACAAGTTTAATTTCATAACTTGCAATTTGCAACTTATGAGAATATCTACTTTTAAATAACCGTTATTATTGGATTAAATGGTCTTCCTGACAGGCCGTATTGAGTTCTTCCTGACTTTTCCCTCGTCTAAGTGAGGTATCACCGTTTCGAACGACTTTTGAAGACCAAGAAAAGAGCGATAAGAAACAGTCTGCTTTGTCGCTATCGACGAAATCCAGAAGCTGCCTTCACACATCGATGAAGTGCATCTGATGATTGACGAAATGAAAGTGAGGTTTTCGCTCACCGGAAACAGTGATCGGAAGCCACGACAAAGCTATACAAAGCTCATGGGCGGACGAACGAGGTCAAGCCAAATTCATCCCTTTGTCTATCCCGAGATTAATGCCAAATTTGCTCTTAAGAAGATGCTTAGCTGTGGAACTCTTCCGAATGGGTTTAGGAAATTTCAACGGGGTTCGCCCATTTGGCTTGGGCGCCAAGCCGATCAATGACCGTTAAAGAATCGCGTGATGCCATCACGAAGTAATTCCATATCAGCAGGCACCGTAAAGAATCTAAATCCGCGTTTTCTGTATTCATCCAATCGAGCAAAACTTGGGAGAGCTCCTCCAAGTGGAATTTTCATTTTTCGAGCAGCGTCCTCAGCTTTTGAAATGGCTGATGCCAATTCGGGAGAGTCGGTTGTCACACCCAAACTTGAAGATAAATGAAGAGGACCGATATGCAGTATATCAATGCCTTTTACCGAAAGGATTTCGTCGATATTTTTAACCATCTCTTTATTATCGAGAGTAAATATCACCAAGATGTTTTTGTTTGCATTCTCTGAATATTCGCGAAGGCGGCCCATATAACGATTTGCCCGCTCAACTCCAGGTGGCCTGCTTCCTTCGGGCGGATACTTGATGGCAGAGATTGCTCTTTGGGCTTCTTCTTTGTTGTGGATCCTTGGAACGATAATTCCAAGCACCCCCGTCCCAAGAAATTTCTTGATTTCATCCGGGTCGTTCTTCGGAACTCGAACAATAGGCACGAGCCCTTCATTTTCAGCAGCGATCACTGAATCCTGAACTTCTTTTGGTCCGATTGTTGTTTGCAGGGCCTCAATCCACACGAAGTTGAGCTTCTGGGGGAGAGCTATATTTTCAATGACCTGGGAGTTAGGAATAGAGACATATCCACCAAAGACGGGATCTGTTGAATTTTGAAGTCGCTTTTTCACAGGGTTGTCGATAAATTGCGCGGCAAATGCAAACGTTGAAGTGAATAGTAAATGCGTAATGACAGGAATATACGACAGATAAAATCTCAGGCGCATCATGTTCTCCATCGATAAGAAGTTTTCGCACGATAATCATGCACAATTCGTATGGGACAAGGTGCAGATCGCTCATGTTACCTTGTTAAGGGGCGCGTTGAAAGCTATTTGCTCGTGTGGGCACATGAACGAGAACAAGACTAAGTGACGTGCATTTCTTGTGTGTCGTGCCGTGTGAGTGCCGCATCGTTGGAAAAAAGCCGTGGGTGGCTCCTCGAGCTCAGGCTGCGTTCGCTACAGGCCCTCCGTCCTTCCAAGCCTGCCTTACAGGGAGGAAAATCAAAGTCCCCTGCAAGATTTTTTTTCCGCAAACCAAAGAGGCTTCCAGCTTAGTCAGTTTTTTGACTCTAAATAAAATGGAGTGACTGACTCCTGCAACAAACTCCCAGTTATAAAAAACGTACTGGCATTCAAAGGGAGGTCTTGTGATGATCTTGAAAAAGGCATTGGCTGCAGGTGGCATTGCACTCGTAATTTCGCCGATGATGGCTCACGCGCAACGCAAGTATGGAATGGCTGGCTGCGGTTTGGGTTCGGTTGTTATGGGTCCACGAGGCTCACAGATTTCGGCCTATACCACGAATGGCACATCTGGAACGCAGATCTATGGCATCACCTCTGGAACATCAAACTGCCAGCCCGACCGAAAGGGCGCACGGAGCGAAGCACAAGAAAGCTTCATGTTCAGCAACTATGCGACACTTTCGAAAGAGATGGCGCAAGGAGCGGGCACAACATTGGCTGGCTTGGCTCACGTGTTGGGCTGTGGCGAAACAGATCTGGCAGCATTTAACAAAGTTGCACAAACTGAACACCACAAGATTTTCTCTTCACCCGGTGCTGTGGCTGCTCTTGAAACTTTAAAGGAATCAATTGTTCAAAATGAAACACTTGCTCAAAATTGCAAGTACGCATCTGTTTCGAGCACAGAAGGAGTGAAATAATGAATTTCTCAACCACAACTCTTGTTGCGGTATCATTACTGGTCTCAGCAGCTGCTTTTGCTCAAGGCAAAAAATCAGCATCGCAAAGAACCTACAGAGCATCGCAAAAAAATTATAGTCTTCCACCTTATGGCATGGCTGGATGTGGACTCGGCTCTGTTATTTTTTCTGGTGATAACACCGGGATGAACTTGAATAACAACGCGATGGGCCCTCAGTTGCTCGCAGCCACGACGAATAACTACGTGTTCCCGCAATCGTCGGCCATTACATCAGGCACCTCGAACTGCACCGATGTGCCTGCAGGATCCGAGGAAGCATTCCGAATTGAACGTGAAACTTATGTTTCCATGAACCTTGGCGACTTAAGCAAGGAGGCTTCACAAGGCGAAGGCAATCATTTGCGCGGCTTGGCTGAAATGATTGGCTGCGGAAACGATTCACAATTCGACATTTTTGCTGCTGTCGCGCAAACAGAACACAATGTAATTTTTTCCGACACAGTTGCATCAAATGTTGCAAACCGTTTTGTGGCCAAAGCAAAAGAAACAGATGCGTTACAAAGTTGCGTGCGCAACAAATGAGTTTTAAGTGTTAAAGTGCTTCGGTACTTGACCTGATACACAACTCCGGGAGACAACGCCCGGAGTTTTTTTGTTCAGGGATGGACACTTTTCATGACTGCTTGGCGAACCTTCATTCCATTTTCACGACTCATGCTTGCCCTCATGCCTTTGACTGGCAACCTGATGGCAACAGCTTCTCCCAATGCGCAATCATCCGTTGCGGCGCTAGGCGCTGCAACTCACTTAGGACAGCTCAGTGTAGATACCGAACTTCTAGCCAACACAGAGCAGTGGCACAAAATATTGTTCTATGCCCCAACCTGGATGCTGAGAAAAAAGAGCTTGGTTGATGACCCCCGGTTTTTTTTGTCGGAACATGGCAAAAGCAATGCAGAGGAAGAACTTAAAGCAACTCTCAGGGCATTCAATGAGGGAAGTCCTTCCGAGCGACAGGAAGCTCTGTGCAAATATCCTGCACGCAGACTCTGGCTCGAGCAAAAGCTAAAGAGAGCTTTTGAAGATCCTCAGCCCAAAAATAGCTCTGATGTCTGCCAGCGTTTCAACATTTTCAAAAAGTCGGTTCAGGCGAACAAAGCCTCACTCATTTTTTCTTCCTATTATCCGGGCAACCCAGGCTCTCTCTTCGGTCACACTTTGCTCAAATTTGCAAAGGTGAATGAAGCAGGGACAAGTGGCAACGAGCTTTTGGATTTTGGCCTCAATCACGCAGCACAACCCACCACGAGCAACCCTTTACTTTATGCGCCTATGGGGCTCTCAGGATTATTCCCTGGATTCATAAGTTTTATGCCCTACTACGTGAAGGTTCAGGAATATAACAACGCTGAGAGCAGAGACCTTTGGGAATACGAACTCGACTTGAACACTGAGGAAGTTCGCCTAGCCCTCTTGGCCGTATTCGAACTTTCCACACATCGGGTCGATTATTTTTACTTTGATGACAATTGCTCTCTCATCATGCTCGCATTCATCGACATTGCTCGCCCTTCCTTGCAGCTCGTTGAAAAATTCAATGCCTGGGTGATTCCTGGAGATACGGTGAGGGTGGTTCACAACAAACCTGGACTCGTGGCTCAAGTGAAATTCAGAGCCTCGAATGTGAGACGTTTTTTACAGCTTGAAGAAAGGCTCACTGATGAGGAACGAAGAATTTTCAATTCTCTTATTGAGAGCAAAAAAAACGCGAATTTTGATTTGCAATCATTGAATAAACTGACGCCAGAACAAAAGATGCACGTCATCGATACCATCCTTGAATATATCGATGCAGATGAGCAGCTGACAGGGACGAAAGAACCTGTGAAATGGGTTAAGGAGCGTCCAGAAATTTTGAAATTCCGGGCTCAACTAGGACTCACCTCAGCCCCCCTCAAAATTCCAAAACCAGAACAAGAAGCACCTCACAAAGCCTACCCACCCACTCGTTTTTCATTGGGCTCAATCACAGCACTTTCAGCCAACCTGTCACCTAAGAATGGAATACTTTTGGGTTGGCGGCCTGCGCTTCATACCCTCGACAATCCTGTTGCAGGAATGGGAGCAGATTTGGGAATTGCTTTCTTCAATCTCGAATATCTAGTTCACAGAAAAAAAATCTGGTTGCGCGAATTCACTCCTTTAGGAATCGAAACCATCCCTGTAGACCGTCCACAATTCAGCGCTGTTTCGTGGGGTTTTTCGGCCGGATACAAGCAGCGTTGTTTTGCTGGCTGTGGCCAAACGAGTGTTGCTGGTGAGCTTGGGAGAGCCTGGAAACTTACGAGCGAAGACAGTCGTGCGGCATTGCGTGCTGGCATGAGGCTCGGCAACGACGCGTCGGGTGGGTTATTCATTGAGCCAGGACTGAGCGGTCTGGTTAATATTCCATTTGCAAACGATAAACGCTGGAGCACACGCATTGCCATGAGTAGAACTCAGAGTCTTAAAAAATTACCCTACTGGAACCGCGAGGCGCAGACATCCTTTGTGATCCGACCGGTGTTACCCGTGGAAATTGATTTCTCAACTGCGTTTATAAACAAGGATTTGATATTATCAGCTCGCGCCAGCTGGTATTTTTGAATAAAAATCTTTTCTCAGACGTTTATCAAAACGAGAACTTCTTCAATAGCTCCCCGATTCTGTGCAGCAGAGTTAATAGCGCGCCTCGCTTTTATTCTCCGAACTTCCCACGCGGAGTGTAAATCAATGACAAATGGTGCTGTGGAGTTAGAGATCGCAATGCTCGCACCACGTTCCACTGCAGAGATACATGCATCACGCAAGCGCTGCTGCTCGGCGCGGCCGAACGCAAGACCCGTATGGGAGTTGACTGACGAATTAGCCGATAAAGGTTCACAGGGTGGATCACAATACACAAAATCCCCTTTCCGGCTTGAGCAATTACAGCTTCAAAATCCGAATTCAAAAGCTGCGCAGCTGAAAACCGCTCCCCAACTCGGCTTAGGTTTTCGGGCGTGCAATACAGTTCGTGCAGCCGGTTCAATGGGATCGACGGGAGCTTCTAATCTCAACGTATAATAAAAGTCTTTAGAGTAATGTTGAGCTTACTGCTCAAGGAGTTGACTCAATTGAAGAGGATGATCACGGATGACACAATAGAGATTATAAAGTTCAGGATTGAGTTCATAGATAACCGCAGGGAAGCATGGTTTCAAACTCAAAAAAACAGCTGCACCACCTAAAAAAGGTTCGAAATAAAGCTCAAGTTCAACAGGAGAGTGTAGGGAATTTCAACGGGGTTCGTCCATTTGTTCTGGTTCCCGTTGATACGACCCATGAGGGCTTGCGACACCCGTCGGCTTGACCTCGCAGCCTTCTAAAGAATCAGCCGCCGTGATCTCGGGTAAAAATCAGAACCCCCAGCGTTCGGGAGGGTCGTTTTGCAAATTTCCACCGCTTCGTTTCCTACCTAAAGAGCGGGATACGGCAGATTGAAGTTGGATTTTGTATTCAGGAATGTCGGAGTGGTCCTGCCTCAAGGGTCTGTGTAGAAGTCGCCGTCGATTCAGGTGTGATGATTCGTCGAAGTTCCGTCACTGTGCGACACAAAACCAGACGTGGCTGTGAGCGTGGCTTGGATTGTTTGTGGATCGCGCACGACAGCAACAAGGCTTGTGCGCCAGAGCAAGAAACGTGACGATCGAAGCCAAGGCAAAAGTATCTATCTTCTGGAGGGATAAATTCCCTCTGTGCAAATGTAGTGAACTAATTTTTCGTTTGGACTGTTCAGATGAGGTACGGCGAAGGTTGTTCGCGCATCCCCTCCGTACCTGTCCCCAAGAAGTGAAAAGAGTGCTTCGTTTTCCCTGATTTTCAACAATTGACCATCAGCTCTGACGAACCCTGCAAGCTCAATGCCCGACTGATACAATGCAAATGATCGAACCTCTCCCAGATAGCACTCCGCAGCGAAAGCACTGGTCGACAGTAATGTAGTCAAAAGAAGTGTGGTTACTTTCATAAATTGAATCTCTTAGCCAAGTGGTGATGATGTTGTTCGTTTCTGCAAGGTAAGTAGAACATAAAATTCAATTTGCAAAGCTGAATTAGGTGCCCGACAGGGCGGAGACATCCTCACCACACCAGGCTGAATGTCCCGCGGGGATTTCCTGCGGTCACAATGGAACGCAAATCGATTCTAGAAACTAAAAAACCCGCTTTTTAAGCGGGTTTTTCGATAAAATGGCGGAGAGAGAGGGATTCGAACCCTCGTACGGGGTTAACCGTAACACGATTTCCAATCGTGCTCCTTCAGCCACTCGGACACCTCTCCGCACGATTGCCCAGAGTCCTAGTCCAGCCCCGCTGGAATATCAAGACAGAGTAAGTAGGATACCCCCACCCGACCGGGGCGATCTGGAGGTCTTCTGCAATGATCAAGGTTTATAGCTATGAAAAATGCTCAACCTGTAAAAAAGCCCTGACGTGGCTCAGGGATCGTGGTGTCAAGGCTGAGGTGCTGCCGATTGTCGAAACTCCGCCATCGCTCTCCGAGCTCGAGTTGATGCTCAAGCACGTGGGTGACCTCAAGAAGTTATTTAATACAAGCGGCGAGCTTTACCGTGAACTGAAGATGAGTGAAAAATTGCCAGCAATGAGCACTCAAGAAGCGCTGGCGCTGCTTGCTAAACATGGCAAGTTGGTGAAACGGCCGTTTTTGCTGGGCGATAACTTTGGCTGTGTCGGATTCAAGGAAGATGAATGGGCAAAAAACTTTTAAAGGCGTGACTCGCTCAGCGGGACTTCTTTTTGGTTTTGATTTTTTGCTTAAATGAATCAGATCCAATCGATCTTTTCGATTGGATTTTTTAGATTCAAAAAATGTGCCTCACTTGCGCGCCGGAGAAGTTCATCAAAGCCTTGCTTGTCGCGCGGGAGGATCGAAACAGTGGTTTCGTTTGCGTACAGGTCAAGATAATGCCTTAGCTGCTTGCTCGAAAGAGCCGTTTGGTAGCGGTGCTCAGGGAGTTGCGCAAGGCGGATATAGTGCTCGCGGTGTTCAAGTGCATAGCGACAACTCGCAATGAATATCTGCGAGATATCGGCGCGCGCTTTGAGCGATAGAGATCTGCTAATGACGTTGAGCCCCAAAGGTAAACTTGCACCTGTTTGTGCAGTCCAAAGTTCGCCAATGTCCATCAATTTCACGCAACCGTGATCTTGAAACGTGAGGCGTCCTTCATGAATCAGCAAAGCCATTGCTGCTTGGCCATTGGCTTCGCATTTCTTAAGTTGCTCGAAAACCCGCGAGAGCGGCACAATGGGAACCACTTCAAATGAAGCAAAGGTGAGTCCGACAAGCTGAGCAACGGAATGTGCGGTTGTTGTTTCACCTGGTGTGAGCAAGTGGATGGGCAAGCGTGCGCCGTTTTGTTGATTTTCCCACACGCGCTGTCCGTGGCCGCCCGCCAGAGCGACAACCACCGGCCCATAGGAATCGCCCACCGAGGCACCCATCAAAAGCGGCTGATATTTTTCAATCAACCTCAGCGCGTGGATTGCTGAAACGGCGCAGACATCGGCTCGGCCTTCGGACGCTATCGCGTTGAGCGCCTGGGTGTCGGCCTCTTCGAAACT
>RGDM01000048.1 GCA_009918675.1 bacterium | reverse complement strand
CCCGAGCCAACAACCGGGCAATTGAGAACGCGGGCCGCCTGTTCGATAAAAGACCAGCGCGCTTGTCCGGTATAGCGATCCGCTCGGGTGCGCCCGTGAATTGTGACGCGAGCCAGAGAAAGTGGCTTTAGCACATCTAGAAGCCGGGAGAATTCTTCGTCTCTTGAGAAACCGACTCGCATTTTTACACTCACACGCTGCGGACCAAGCTCTGCAACGATTGACTCAAGATAACGGCGAAAGCGTTCCGGGGTTTGCAAAAGACTGCTGCCAGCACCATGGCCCACGACGGTTGGCGAAGGACATCCGCAATTGATGTCGACAAACGGGACCCGCTCTAGAAAATACTTTGCAATTAGGATCAAATCGTCAATTTCAGACGCCATCAACTGAGGAATACAACCGACAACTCCGGGGTAATTAGGCAAATCAATTTCGGGCAAAAAATTTGCTGAAATGCGTCGGGAGGGGTAGTCTTTTGTCACTCTGAGAAAGGGTGTGGTTGTGAAATCGGGTGCACCGTTTTGAGCAGCCCAGAGACGAGTCGCGAAATCCGTGACCCCCTCCATTGGAGCAAGGCCCAGCCAAACTCCCTGCGCATGACCCACCTGTGTCGTCGTGCTCATGTGGTTGACATTAACTCCTTAACCCGAACGCGAGAGATGGTGATGTCGAAACGGTCGCGAAAAGACAATGAAACTTCGGAGACAGCGGATGGCGAATCACCTAAGGATGGACTACCTTTGTCCACCGGTGATGTCCATGCCAAGATTGGATTCACTGGTGCGTCGAGCTTCCGCGGCCATCTTGTTCTCAAGCGGTTGGCCGAACTTCCTCACGTCAAGGAAATTCACGTATTCGATATCAAGGCTCCATTGGTGCACGCTGCCAAAGTGGTTTTTCATCGAGTCGACCTCACCCGCGACGGGTCTGATGAACTGGTTGCCTCGCTGCTCATAAAAAACGATATCAAATTCCTGGTCCACGGCGCGCTTTTTTCGGGTCCAGGACGCAATCCTGGCAACCGACGCGAAGTGGAAACGATTGGAACATTCCATGTCCTCAACGCTCTTGCCGAAGCAAAAGTTGAAAGATGTGTCGTCCTTGGTGACACCTTTGTTTACGGGGCTCATAGTCAAAATCCAAATTTCATTACCGAGTCGCATTCCCTCAAACCCCTTGGGCCGGATTTCGTTCGTGCCCGCGTCGACGTTGAAAAACAATTGGTGGAATTTGCAAAAGATTATCCAGCCTGTGAAGTCTGCGTTCTCCGCTTTGCACCCATTCTTGGACCAAATTCAACCAACGTAAGGGCCCGTTATTTTTTGGTTGGGATTATTCCCAAAGTCTTGGGCTACGATCCCTTGCTCCAATTTATTCATGAAGACGACGCTGTCTTGGCAGCACAACTCGCAGTTTTCTCGAAGGCACGCGGTGCCTTTAATATCGTCGGCAAGGGTGTTCTGCCGCTCAGCACTGGAATTCACCTATCGGGTCGATTTCCTGTACCGGTCGCAACCCCTGTTTGCAAAACTGTTTTTTCGCTCGGATTCATGCTTCGCCTGTGGGATCTCCCGTCGTCGATGGTTCCATTTTTCCAATATCTATGCGTCGCAGACGGAAGTCGTGCGGAAAAGCTTTTGCACTTTAAGCCGCGCTATTCGAGCCGCCAAGCACTCAAAGCGCTCATCGAGGCAGCTCGCTTACGCAGCGTTGGCTTCTCGGTTCCGTCATCTGCTTTAGGAGAAGAACACCCACTTCAGGCGGATGAAGGTTTTGTGCGGGTTATTTAAAGAACGAGCGAATCAGAAAATCAGCTTTTCGATGGCTGCCTGACTGAATCGCGCAACGAAATTGAACGCTGGCAATTTTTTGCGAAGGACTCCGCTCATGTCGACTCAAAAAAATCAGGAATCCACGAGAAGTTCTCCAAGTTCTCACTCAGGGCAGGAAGACCTCATTAGCCTGTCGAGCAATGTTTTTAAAGTCAGGCGAACCCTGCTTGAACAATTTAGCCGTATCGAACGAGACATGGAAAAACGTGCAAAGACGCACCAAGAACAGTTTGCCTCGCGCGATGAGCTCAACACTGTTATTGAACGGCTGCACGATTTCCGTTCCGAGCTCGATAATGTTTTGCTTAAAATCGAAGAGAAGATCCAAACCTCAGCGGAATCGATGCGTTCGTCGATTTTGGAAAAACCAGAGAGCTCGGCTGCCGGCCGCGAAGGTTCACTCGATGAAGTTGTTAAGGGTCTAAACCCATTCAACCTGCGCCGCACCTACCATGAATTTTCACTGAGTCTGCGCAGTGAGGAAGTTGACGCATTTGGGTTCGACCCCATTTTCGACCGTTTTGTGCGCCCTGTTTTTGAATTTCTTTACACTAAATACTGGCGCGTCGAGACTTACGGTATCTCCAATATCCCTCGCAGTGGGCCTTGCTTGATGGTTGGCAACCACTCCGGCTCACTGCCCTACGATGCAACTATGCTCAAGATGGCTGTTCTCAAAGAACACGCTGCGCATAGAGAAGTGCGTTTCATGGTCGAAGACTTTCTCTTTCACTTTCCATTTCTTGGTAGCATGATGAACCGCTTTGGCGGGGTCCGTGCAAGTCAGGAAAACGCCCAACAACTCCTCAATGCACAGATGCCAGTTGTTGTTTTCCCCGAGGGCGTCAAAGGTCTTGGCAAGCTTTACCGGGATAAATATCATCTTGCTCGGTTCGGACGCGGAGGTTTTATCCGCCTGTGCTTGCGTACAAGAGCTCCACTGGTACCAGTTGCATTCATTGGACCTGAAGAAATCCATCCGATGCTCGCGCGCGAAACTTTTTTCGCAAGTCTCTTGGGTATTCCATACATCCCGGTGACACCAACATTTCCTCTCCTCGGACCTGCGGGTCTGATACCGCTGCCGAGCAAATGGTTCATTCATATTCTGCCCGCCATCGATCTCACTCAATACGGCCCCGATGCCGAGAAAGACCGGGTCCTTGTCTATCGTTTGGCGCAAAAGGTGAAGAACCAAATCCAAGAGGTTATTGTTGAGCAGTTAAAAAATCGTCGGAGTATTTGGATGGGCTGACTTATTGAAGCGGAGGTCGAACAGATGAACGGTCAACCTATTTTACGAGTGATCTACAATCAAAAAGGTGGAGTGGGAAAAACAACCTTGGCGGTGAATCTCGCTGCCTGCTCTGCACAATCTGGCCTGCGCACACTCCTCGTTGACACAGATCCACAGGGAAATTCAACGAGCCATCTGCTCGGACACGAACCAAGCTCAAATAAAACGATCTCTGATTTCTATGAGAGCTGTCTTGGGCTCAACCTCTTCCGACAAAGTCTTTTGGATTACGTGACAACAAAAACCGGTGTCGAAAATCTTCACCTGGTTGCAGCGGATCGGCGACTCGAGGACCTGCGCAACAAGCTCGAAAATAAGCACAAGATCATGAAATTGCGCGATGGCATTCGCTCAACAACCTATGATGCGATTTATTTTGATCCGCCACCCGCAAATGATTTTTACGCACTGAGCAGCCTCATCGCTGCGAATGAAATCTTAGTCCCTATCGACTGCGATGCCTTTAGTGTGCGCGCTGCACAAGACATCTTCAACATCATCCGCGAGGTTCAGGCTGACCACAACCCTGATCTCAAAGTCGTGGGAATTGTTGTCAACCAATTCCAAAAAGGCACGAAACACGCGAACTCCATCGTGAATGATTTGCGTGGATTGGGATATTCGGTCCTTGAGCCCTTCATTCCGTCAAGCATCAAAATCCGCGAATCTCATTCTGAGGCATCACCCGTCGTGAGTTGTTATCCTGACCACGCTGTGGCGCAGGCTTTCAATGAATTGTATTTAGAAATTCAACGTATTGCTGGACGCGCAGCAACTAGCACACCCAAGTTACGCAAATTGGCTCGTCGCGAAACACTCGCTTAAGCTTAAGGACGTCCATGCAAAGTTATTGCTATCGCCCAAGCATTCTCCTGATGATTGTGACTACATTCAGTTTGTCGACTTATTTACAACAATCTGTGCAGGCAGCAACCACACCTCTGAGCACACTTTCGGATGGAAATTTTGAAAGACAGCTCGAGCTTCCGGCGAGTCAAGCGATCGATTCCGCGAGCCCGTTGCTGCAAGAAGCCAAGGAAGCGTACGCAAAGCTGCCTTTCGATGTCGGCGAACGGATCCGTTTCGTAGTGACTTACCTAGGTGTCAGTGGCGGTTCTGCAGAAGTTATTATTCATCCGCCAACAAAGCATCAGCAGACTTGGGCTCACCGCTTCACCGGCGAAGTTAAGAGTGCGCGTTGGTATCGCTGGATCATGCAGATTCACGATTCGATCGAGGCGCTGATGTTTCATGGCGCCGACATGACCCCAGTGCGCTTTTATATCAACCAGCAGGAAGGCACATTTCGGCAATCTAAGATCATTGAATTTGATTCAGACAAATCAATCATCCGGCAACAGGTCAAACGCAAAGACAACCCAGAAACGCACTTTGAGTTCCCGTTTGTCGTGGGCTCGAAAGATGCCCTTGGTGCTTTGTACTATCTAAGAAACAGACTCGCAGCGCAAACTCCTCCTCCGACGCATTTTGAGTTTCCAATCTTCACGTCGGAAAAAACCTGGACCGGTAAAGCCGATTACCTGGGCAGTGACACCATCAAAATTAGCAGAAAGAAATACGAGACCGACGTCTTTCGCCTTGTCACCACCTTTGGTGGACTGATGGAGCAAAAAGGCGACATAAAAATGTGGTTTAGCAAGGATTCCAGTCGCTTGCCTTTGTATATTGAGGCTTCAGTACGGTTTGGCTACATCAAGGTGACGCTCGACGAATGGGACCCAGGCGAGGCAAAGAAATCGGCCTTCGAAGCGATCCGCCACGACCTTTGAATCTCGCCTGGGATTACTCTTGACTGCCCAGCCCTCCTGTGATTATCAAGGGCGTTCCGTTTGGTTATAAGGCTGCGTCGCCATTGAAAGCGACGCTGCTGCCCACACATAAAGGAAGCTTGTCATGGCAGTATCCGGAGCCAAGAAAAAACGTCGCTATTCACGTCCAAAGCGCGTTCTCGATCCCAACATTAAGTTCGACTACAAGGACACTCAGTTGCTCCGCCGTTTTGTAACTGAACACGGCAAGATCGTTCCTCGTCGCATTAGCGGCGCAAGCGCTCAGCAACAACGCGAACTTACCATTGCAGTGAAGCGCGCACGCGCTATGGCTCTTTTGGGTCACAGCCCATCAATGGACTTCCGCTCTTAATCGGAGCCGAAGGCAAAGAGCTTTCAGAATCGGCGAAAGTTGCCCTCCTGGGTTGACAACTTTTGGCAAAAAGCCTTCCTTCGTGGAAGGCTTTTTTGTTTCCCTGAGGACCAAAGCATTCCAGCTCGAGCACCCTCCCCACCTTGGAACAACCATTTTATTTTCTTATTGCATGCATAAAAGATTTGACCAATTGTGAAGTCTGACTTAATCGCCGGAGGATAGGCACAAGAAAATTATCTCGAGGAGACCGTTATGCATCCGCGCGCGTCATTTCCAAGCCTCAGGTGTATTCTATCCATCACCTTTTCCTTGTTTGCACATTCCGCTCCCCTCTCCTCGACAGCTTTTGCCTCGCCTCAAGACCCAACCTCTTGCGCAAATTCCGACCAAGATTGCATCAAGCAAGCCCTCCACAGCTGCGCTCGGGAAAACAAAAAGAACCTTGGCTATGACGGTGCGCGCCAAGTGATGTTTCAGAAGGTTGATGTTTACTTAAGCCCAAGTGGTGAGCGCGTGGTTAAGTCGGTTTACTCACCCGATGTATTTCCTGTTGGAGTCGGCATTCCTCGCACAGGAGTGAATACCGAACACACGTGGCCGCAAACCTTTTTGAAAAAGGCTGGCGTTTTCGATGAAGCCCGTGCCGACCTCTTTCACATTTTTCCGTCGGAAATCAAAATAAACGGCGTGCGGGGAAGCTATCCATTTAAGGAATGCAACCACGATAGCAATATTGAAGGCAGCATGTGTGGCAGCAGCGGCTTTGAGCCACCAGAGGAACATAAAGGTATCGTTGCTCGCGCAATGTTCTACATGTCTATTACTTACAGCATGCATATCGATAACGAACAAGAAAACACACTGCGAAATTGGGCAAAAACCCACGTGGTCAGCAACAGCGAAGTCCAGCGAGCCGATAAAATTAAAGAGGAACAAGGCAACCGCAATCCGTTCATTGATCACCCAGAATGGATTGAGATGGTCAAAGATTTTTAATTCAAAAATTTAAAACCAGAGATCCATGTGGAACTCTGGTTGCTCAATTTATTTTGTCACGCGTAAAACGCGTGACTTTTTTTATTTTGCTTCCAGTGCTTCTCGGAAGGCACGCGTGAATCCTTGTGGAGACCTTTCACCTGAATAAGTGCGGCCATTGATGACAATCAATGGCGTTCCCGTCAGTCCCATTTTCTTACCAATCTCGATGTCATCTTGAATCTTGGGCAATTCAACTTTATCCCGTAGACACGCTTCAAAGCGAGAAGAATCCAACTTCAATTTCTGCGCCTGTGCTACGAGACCCGCTTGCGAGAATTGCTTCTGCTGTTCATCTGGGCTCATCTCGATTCCACTGAACGCCCACTCTTTGAATTCCCAAAATGCTTCTTTGCGTTGGCTGCCAGCACAGCGCAATGCCATCGCTAGGTCACACGCATGAGCATGCCCTTCGCTACCCACATTCGGATTGCATTTATTGCTCAAGGGGTAATTGCGGTACACGAACAAAACCCTGTCGGAACCCACCGCGCTCAGGGCCGCTGAAATATCTTCAGCCGATACCTTGCAATGCGGGCATTGGAGATCCGAGAACATGTGGACAACCACCTTGGCTTGATCATTTCCCAAACGGTAATCCTCGCCTTTGCCAACATAATTACTGCGTGCAACCTGCACCCACTCAGAGGGAAATGGAGTCGCTTCCGCGGTGGGTTTTTGTTCTTGAACCGGCGCGGGAGTGGAATTGCCCAAAGTGGACATCACCAATGGAAGCAAAGCCCCTGCAAGCAAGGGTGGAACGCCCAGCGCCAATCCAGCTGCGAGCAATTTTATGAAACCACCTTCACCAACCACCTGAGGAATAGACCGCACCTTTAAAAATGCCATCAGGGTGATGAAAAAATTAACAATGGTAAGTCCATGAACCGTGCTGCAAACAATGCAAACCGCACCAATTTTAAAGTAGGAAATATAAGCAAGAACAAGCGAAACAAGCGAACCAATTGTTGCAACAATCAACTGTCGGCGGGCAATCCAAGAGGGCGATGCCGAGAGGAATGCAGGAAGAATTGCCATTGCCATGACAATTCCGAAATACGACATCCCAAAAGCTCCGAGCGGAATACTAAAGAGTTCACCGTATTCACCGCCCACCACCTTACTGCAATTAACAACATCATTAACGTCACAATTGAGCGAAGCAGAAGAAGTCTTGCTCTTGATGTGAAGGATCAATGCGTAAAGAGAAACTCCAAAACCAATAAGGCCAATCACAAGTGAAGGAATGTTCAATTTCGCAAAAGTTTGCCCGGCAGCCGTTCCTTCGCTGCCCTCCTGCATTTTAACGACATTAGGAATCATGGAATCCCCCAAAGGCACTCATGTTCAACATGCTTTTGAGTGAACGGTTTTTTTGTGAAGTCGTCAAGATGTTCTGCTTGAAAGGAAACCCGACTCAAAACTGCATTTGGCTATAAACTTTAGCGGACATCAGGCGATTTGGACGTTGTCCAGCGTAACCACCATTTTCGCGAGCAGAAAGTGCAATCTCAAGCTTTGCCAAAAACAAGTCGAGAAAAAGCGACGCCACTGGGTATCCAGAGTGCAAACCCACATTCACGGCAAAGGTGGTTTGCTCACGAAATGGTAAGCGCACTTCATAGCGTCCTGCCACTTGCAAGCGCAGAAGCATTTCATTCCAGCCTCCTTTGATACCCGCAAAATCTTGCAACTCTCCGGCCAGCAACAACGACTGACTCTTGCTCTCTGGCAAAGGAATGTCTTGCACCACTCCCAAATTGATTCGGCTTTGCAAACGTCCGGCACTGCCACTCAGATTGTTCAGTGGCGCAGCATCGAATGTGTTTTTAGAGACTGCGTGGAACCGAGTCGAGTTGTTCATCCACCAACCAATCGCAACGTCCAGTGGACAATAAACGGCGGTAGGAAATTGAAAGAGATCGCTGGTTGAATTTCCATTAGAACCGGAGGAACCGCTTGATGAACTCCCCATAAAATCGCCGAGCATGGAAACACCCAGCTGGAATCCCCGGTATCCGCCGACGCCCGGACGGAGCGCGACACCGAGGTCAAAATCTTTTTGGATGGTTTGAGCATAACTCACGAGTGCTCCGGCATAGACCCCACCGTAGGAATCGATGGTTGGCCAAGCTGCATTGTCGATGCTGGCATCGACCGAACCACTCATATAAGGCGCAATCCCAACGCGACCAATGCGTGGAGCCACAAATGCGGCCTGGGTTTGCAAAGTCATGCTTTTGCCAAATACCGATCGAACTTTGTTCAATGCCGAAATTGTTGACTGTGCCGCGGATGAGGAGCCAGCACTCGAGTTACTTTGGGTTGTGAGCGTATTGACCGTGTCAACAACGGTGTTCACCGCATCGCGCGAGACAAGCCCCGAGAATCCAGCCAATTCCATTTCGAATGTTGCGCGCCTTCGCGCAAGTAGGGAAACATCTGTCTGAGCTTGGTCGACCCATGACTCCGCCATGGCCCCAATACCTGCCGCCCCCTGCAGCGAAGGGCTTGTCCAGTGCAATTCACCGCTGACATCGCGATGTTCAAATGCCAAAGAGTTCTTGCTTGGCGAGCAAACAGCGAAGGTTATTCCAAGAATGCATTTCTGAGCGATACTCACGCGTAAACTTGTTAAGCTCGGTCGTGATTCTCCTCGCTGATGCTTTATTCCCAGATGAGTCCTCGGCATGAGTTGCCCTCCTCTCACCAAGATGCCTCAGTTGATGAGAACGAGCTGTAGGCAAAAGATGTCTGTCAAATTTCCACACATCCCAATCATGCATCCGAAGGACATTTTGGAAATGAGATGATTTGAACAGTAAAAGAATCGATTCTGGAGATTATGATGAAGGACTTTATCGGCACCAATATCGTTCGATTGCTGTCAACGACGGTTCTCTCAGTCTCGACCATTGGATGCGTTGCGACGAGCGGAGAAACCACTCAGCGCACATCTCTTTTTGGTGGGAGCAATCGAACTGGAAGATCGATGCCACTTCCTGCAGGACAAGCTCTTCCAGCGTCTGCAATAAGCCAGAAATCAGCACAAAACATTGATGGCGTTCCTCCCTCAGGAGCGCTTTTGCCGCAGCTCAGTGGAGCATTGTCTGGCAACAGCAGCACTGGAGGAATTGCACAACCCATGTTCAGCTCTCCTCTACTCTTTCAACGTCTCGACAAAAACACCTGGCGCGTGGCTATTTCTGCTGGCCAATTATTTCAGACGGTCTCACGAATTTTGTCGCAATCATACATCATCGCTCAGGCCGACAGACATTCGATGAGCTTGAACACTGAATGGGATAAATTCTTCATAGATGGACGCCTCTTTCGTAATCGAATCTCGATCAATGTATTCCCGCTGAACCAGCGAACGGCGGATCTGGTTATTAAAAACAATCTGGAGTACTACACACAGACAGCGCAAAAAGTAGATGACAACAGCCCCACTCAATGGCTTCCAACTCAAGATGTGACCGACGAACTCGATCGCATCCTTGAAAAAACTCAAACGATTCTGATGGCAAATTTGCAGACCACAAGTTCTCGCTAAGGAAACAAAGGCATGGGCTTGGCCCGAGGAGCAGGTGATGACAAAAACCGGGGCATCTTTTCAAAGCGGAATGCAGATTCACCTCCTGCATCTATTACTCGCCTGCTTATCGCTCAGCTTTATTTCAAACAGCGCATTTGCCGGAGCAAGGTACATTGATGTCTCGCTGACCGGAAGTTTTCAAAAAGACATTCAAAAATTTCAAACCAGTTCGCGTCGCAGCCTTGGTCTTGAATTTGGACTTCCGTTGACGGAAATCATCGATTTAAGCTTTGCGCATACACAGATTCTCGACCTGGATGAATATAATGAGACTTATCGGCAAGCAAAACTCGCACAAGGCGTGCCGCTCCCCGAGGGAAGCATCGAGCAAAAAACGCAAATCGTTGACTCAAGCATGAACGCCTCAATCGGCCGTTCTTTCGGTTACGTCAAACCAACCCTCTTCGGCGGAGGCTTGTGGCGCCGTTATTGCCTGGAAGACACATTTCAAGACTATGGTTGCTCAGACCAAAAAGTCACTTGGAATGCGGGTCTTGCGATATCAGCTTACATCACCATGGGCACGCGCTTTCGTGTCAGCTACCGTTTATCGCCCTCTGTTCAACAAGAAGCCAGCAAAAAGAACTATGACACCCTCACAAGCATAGGTCTGACCTGGAGTCTTTAATGAAAAAACAGGTCACCCAGGTTGGACATCCACCAGGAACAGGTCATGGTCCGTCAAAGAGCGGTGCTGTTTTTGCTGTGCTTGGTCTTGTGACTATGGTCGTACTTTTTCTCTCGTATCGTCGGCGCGGATCAATCTTTAAAAATGCCAAAACGGCAAAGAGTATCCCTGGCATGCCCAAACATGCACAAATGAACAGGGCCATTCCAATGCCGATCAAAAAGGAGGGTGGTCAGCGCTCGCTCGATGCGCTCAATCTTTCTCCCGAAGCGGCAGAAAAAAGAGTCAAAGCATTCAAACTTGTCAAGGAAAATCGATTTGCGGATGCAGCACGACTGCTTGAAGAGATCAACATGCAGCGTGAGGCGATTGATATTCTCGAAAGCAATGGCCTGCTCGATGATGCGGCCGGAATTCTGATGAGAATGAATCGTCCTAACCGCGCCGCGGTGATCTTTGAGCGCAACAAAATCTATGAAAAAGCAGCTCTTTATTATTTGAGAGCAAAATTGGTGGATGACGCAAAACGTTGTTGCCGGCAAATCAAAGAATTCAGCATTGCACTTTCGACAGAGATGGCTGTTCTGTTCGCGGAAGCCGGCGATAAACATTCGGCTCTTCGGCTCCTCGCGGGTATCAATGACCGCAATAGAATTATTAAAATAACTCGAGAGACTTTTGCATACACGGAACTCGCCGTCTTTTTAGACTCCGTGGAAGCACGAACTCTGCTACTTGAGGCGCTTTCCGTTGCAGACCTTGAACATGTTCTGCAGAACATGCCCTCCGATGACGTTCAACCACTTACAAGAGTGATTGTTTGGGTCAATGAGTCGAGCCACCCCGACTGGCTTATTCCCGTCTTTAAATACATTGGCGATAAGCGAGATGTTGGAGCCGAATTCGCTCAAAAAATAACAGCCAACATCATCGAAGCATTTGTCGCAAGCAGCGAACGTTGGACTGACGAAACTCTGTCTAAGCAAGGCCAAGCTCTCGAGTGGACAGCGCGGGCGATGCATGATGCAGGACACATGCGGGCCGCTGCTTGTGCTTACCAAAAATTAAAATTCATGACCTTAGCCGGAAAATGTTGGGCGTTGGCAGGGGAACCTGAAAAAGCTTTCAATCAGCTTATGTCTCCACAAGGAGATGCAATCCTGGCGGAAGCTTATCGGCAAGAGCTGAGTCGACTGGGTTGGGATCCATCGAAGGCAAAGCCAATCCAAACGTTTGAAAAAGAAATTTTCGCACGCATCTTTTTCAACATTGATCCGGATACTGAAAAGAACCGAACGGAAAGTCCGTTTTCAATTGCTTCCTAAGATTTCACTGCACTTCACACAAAACTTATTTTCACACGGTTCAGCGTCTTCGAGCGGCACGCGAATCTTTGTCTTTCTTTAATTTTGCAAGCACCGATGTGAGTTCCTTGAGGTGGGGAAGATCGTCGGAAAAAATCCTCCATTTCGCAACACGGCTGCCCTGAAACTCGGTGGTGTGAAGTGGTAAAAGGCCACGTCGCTGAGCAAGGAGATCTCGCTTCTCATAGATGAAGCGAATAAAATCCAAAGCCAAAGCTTCGTTACGACAATCGGCAACAAGACCAACGCCGACGCGTTCGACATATGTGCCCTCGCTAGGAACCGCAAACTCAAGTTGCTTTACATACCGAGCCGCCTGCAAATAATCTGATTGCCAAACCAGACCAGCAGAGAACTTTTCCGCCAAAAATGCAGGAATCGCAGCCGACAAACTCATCGCCCGTCCTTGCAACTCTGCATGCGCAAGCCAGTCTTGCACTTTGCGAGCATCACTCGTTTGTGCGATTGGAAACTTAAGACCCGTTGCAATGGCGGCGGTCATGAAATTCATGCGTTCGTCGGCAAAAAGTGCGATGCGCGAGCGCCACAAAGGGTTGAGAGTCGGTTTGTTGATCCAATCCCATCCAAGCGGCCCAGGCGATGTTCGAGTCTTCTTTAAGTACATCACCCCCAAGGGGTCGGCCATCAGATTAACAAACGCTCGTCCATCTTCATTTGCACGAGATCTCCGCTCCAGTCCGGGAACGTCGGGCGGAATATTTATTGACTCGGGCAGATTCCTAAGGACCTTCAACACACTCAAATTGACGAGGCGTTGCTCATCGGCCAGCACCAGATCCCAGTTGTGCGGAAGCGAGCGAATTCGTGCTTCATAGTCCAAACTGGACGAAACAAATTCGACCCGCACAGCGACTTTGCGGGTTGCCTCAAATTCCTGAACGAGGGCTGCATCGAGACGTTGGGTCTGGGTCAGCAGACTCAAAACTGGGTCTGCCTGGGCTGTTCCAGCCAGAAAGGCACAGAGCAATACAAATCTTGCGAGCCACTTCAATTGATCTCGCAGATCCGTTGTGGCAAGACCAAGCCGTTTCGCATGCCTCATTCGCGCAGAGAAGGAAGACTTCTTCATGAGTAAGATCCGTTTTATCGACAACGACGACTTCGGGCGCGATCCTTTCGCAGCCGAAGATAATGAAACCACAGAATTCGAAAAGTTGCTTGCGTCAGAATCGACTTCTGCCTCGTTGAAGCGCTATCGCGCCGGTGAACCGGTTGCAGGTCGCGTCTTGCGCGTGGGCGGCGAGTACATTTTTGTCGATTTGGGAGGCAAAAGCACAGCAACTCTCGGTGTCGAAGAGTTCACTTCGGCTGGCTTAAGCATCCCTGTCGTTGGCGAAGAAATTCAGGCCTATGTGCGCAAAGACAGCGGTTCGGAAATCATATTGACCCGCTCCTTGCGCCGCGGCGAACAAGATGACGGACTTCTGCGCAGCGCATTTGAAACACGCCTTCCTGTGGAAGCAAAGGTCGAGAAGGTTGTGAAGGGTGGCTTCGAGGCTTCGCTGTCTGGAAAGCGTGCATTTGTGCCTCTGAGCCACATGGAACTCGGCCCCATTTCAGAGCCCGAGGTTTACGTCGGTCAGGTCCTGAAATTCCTGATTGCGGAATACAAGCAGGGCGGAAAAAATATTGTCCTGTCTCGGAAAAGTATTCTGAAAGACGAAAAAGACGCTAAGGCAGGAGAAATCCTTAGAACCCTTGAAGTCGGGCAGAAACTTTCTGCAACAATCACGCGATTGGCGGATTTTGGTGCGTTCGCTGACCTTGGCGGAGTCGAAGGTCTTATCCCCATGTCGGAACTTGCTTGGAAACGAGTCGCCAAAGCACAAGATATCGTCAAGATTGGAGACCTTGTTAACGTAAAGGTCATCCGTATCGAGCATGCCCCCCGCCTTCGAGTTGCCTTGAGCCTCAAGCAGGCGATGCCTGAGGAGTTGATGATGAAACTCTCTGGCAAGAGCGGTTCGACGGCAGGCTCTGTTATGGCAGAAGAACGCGACTCAACTGAAGCCTGGGAATCCTACAAATCCAAGAAAAATCAGCCAGCTAGTACAAGCAAAGCCGATGACAGCAATATCTTCGCTGCGGCCTTCGCAAGCGCTCAAAAAAGAAAGCAATAGTCTTACTGTACAGGCCGCGCCTGCTGTGGTAACGACCGCGGCAGTGCAGTTCAAGGGCGATCCGCTTCTGACGCACCGTGGTGGTGCGTTTTTTATTTGCAACGGCGCATTTTGGTTCTGCGGAGAAAGGTAATCCTATCATGGCATCTGTTCACTCTGATTCATCCAAGCGCAAAGCAAGTTATTCAAGCCTCGAATGGCTCGACGAAGACGTTGACTTTGCAAATCCTGAAACGTCCGACAAAGACTCTTTCGCAGCTCTCTTTGGCGACAGCGCAACTGGCTCAAACATCAAGGAAGGCCAAGTTGTTCAAGGACGCGTTATGGAAATCCTCGACGACTCCGTTGTCGTTGACATCGGTCACAAGTCGGCGGGCGCAGTTCCTAAGAGTGAATTCACTGCTGCTGATGGCATTTTCGGCCTCAAAGTTGGCGACATGGTCGACGTTTTCGTCGACGTGTTTGAAGACGACGAAGGCGAACTCGTTCTCTCCAAAGACAAAGCTGATCTGCTCAAAGCTTGGGATCGCATCTCTGAAGCTTATGAAAAAGACGAACTCGTACAAGGTCGCATTGTTGGCCGAGTCAAAGGTGGTTTGTCTGTTGATATTGGCGTCAAGGCATTCCTTCCTGGTTCACAAGTCGACCTTCGTCCGGTCCGCAACCTAGAAAAACTTCTTGGCCAAGTGCTCGAATTCAAGATCATCAAATTCAACAAAAAACGCGGCAATATCGTTCTCTCCCGCCGCGTGCTTCTTGAGCAAGACCGCGAGCGCATGCGCAGCGAAACTCTCAAGAGCTTGGAAGCTGGCAGCGTGATGGCTGGTATCGTCAAGAACATCACCGACTACGGTGCGTTCATTGACCTTGGCGGCATCGACGGCCTTCTCCACATCACCGACATGTCCTGGGGACGCCTCAACAGCCCAGCTGAAGTGCTCAACGTCGGTGACGAAATTCAAGTTAAGGTGCTCAGCTACGACGCGGCAACTCACCGTGTTTCGCTTGGCCTCAAGCAGCTACAATCTGATCCTTGGGTCAAAGTTGCAGAGCGCTACACTCCGAATCAACGCCTCAAAGGTAAGGTTGTTAGCCTGACCGACTACGGTGCATTTGTTGAGCTCGAGCCTGGCGTTGAAGGTCTTATCCATGTAACCGAAATGACCTGGAACCGCCGCGTGAAGCATCCTTCAAAACTCGTTGCTATTGGCGACGAAGTTGAAGTTGTTGTTCTCGCAGTTGACCTTGAAAACCACCGCATTTCACTTGGCATGAAACAAACCGAACCTAATCCATGGGAACTTGTTCTTGAGAAATACCAGGTGGGCGACGTTATTCGTGGCAAGATCCGCAACATCACCGACTTCGGTGTGTTCGTTGGAATTGAAGAAGGCGTTGATGGCTTGATTCATGTTTCCGACATCTCTTGGACAGAGCGCGTGAAGCATCCCCAAGATCTGTACAAGAAGGGCGACGAAGTTGAAGCTAAGGTTCTCCAAATTGACGTGGAGAACATGCGCTTTTCACTCGGTATCAAGCAGCTGCAAGAAGACCCTTATGAAGCCGCTTCGCGCGTCTTTGTTCCTGGCACACGTGCCAAGGGCAAGGTCACTCGCAACGCTGAATTCGGTTCATTCGTTGAACTGTCTCCTGGCGTTGAAGGCTTGATCCATGTTTCTGAATTGGACATGGAACCAGGCAAGCTGCCCGACGAAGGCACCGAACTCGAATTCGTTGTGTTGCGCGTAGACCTCACCGAGCGCCGTTTTGAACTTTCACACAAGGCTGCGACACGCGGACTTGATGAAACTCACAACAAGACAATCCAGACTGCCGCTGCAACACCTGCTGCAACTGGCTTCGCAGAGGCTTTCGCTCGCGCGAAAAGCCGCACAACGCGCGAACGTTCTGAGGACTGATTCGAATGTATAAAGACCCTGACGCACGTGATAAGCAACCGTCGGGTGTCGTTCTTGTCTTGGCCGTAGTGGGAGCATTGGCTCTCATTGCGGCCTTGGCTTTTTTGGCGCTCGTAATCTTTGCGGTCAAACTTTTTCCAAGCTCAGCAAGCCTGAGCAGTGGCGAACATCGTTACTTAGGCCATCACTCATTCAGTTCAGCACTTGCCGGCATCAAACTCGAAGGGCCAATTGGACCAGACGCGGCCGAAGAGGTTGTTGAAAAATTGAATGAAGCAGCGCACGACAAGGGCATCAAAGGTATCTTCCTTGAGGTAAACAGCCCAGGGGGTTCGGTTGTTGCAAGCCAAGAAATTCACGACACCATTCGGCGGATCAAAGAGAAGATTCCGGTTGTCGTTTACATGCGTGAAGTTGCAGCGAGCGGCGCTTACTATTCATCCGTTTCAGCAAACTGGCTGGTCGCAAATCGGGGAACAATGGTTGGGAGTATTGGAGTCATTTTTAACAGCTTTGAAGCAACACAACTTGTCGACTGGCTGAAGCTGAAACCTGTGACTCTCAAAACCGGACGCCTCAAAGACGCTGGTTCAAACGTTCGCCCTTGGACACCTGAAGATAAAATCTATCTGCAAAAATTGATTGACGACACGCGCGACCAATTTGTCGCGGACGTTCGAGCTTCGCGTCCAAAGATTAGCAATGAAACGATTCAGCACATGAGCGATGGTCGGGTGGTTTTGGGAAGCGAGGCGGCAAAACGGAATTTGGTGGACAGTCTGGGCTCACGTTCCGATGCCATCGCCAAGGCTGCAGAAATTGCCGGCCTGTCGACGGGTGCTGAAACTAAGGTCATTCCCATGGAGAATCCCGAAATTCCGGGTTTTCTCTCTGAGATTTTGCGCAGCTCGATAAGCAACACTGTTTCGCTCGTTCTTCGTAGTATCGGCATGCGTCAAAGCTCCGGCCTGCCAGCGGTCTCCTCCCCTCTTTTGGACGTGAATTCCTCCGAAACACACTCGAGACCCTGAACCGCTGCGACCGTGCCCTTGAGCCGTCGCGCGGACGGACTTGGACCGGTGATTTTGCAGTGAGGGATTGAGCGAGTGGATGCTGCAGAGCTCAGGCAAATTGTAGAAATCTTCATCCAAGAAGCGGATGAAGCTTTGTTGCAATTTGAGCAATGCTTTTTAGATTTGGAGAGCGTAGGACCGAGTGACACCTTGCTCGACAAGATCTTTCGTACCGCTCACAATTTGAAAGGCTCGTCTGCTGCACTTGGTTTTTCAGACCTTGCCGAGTTCACCCACCATTTTGAAACGCTCTTGTTGGCTCTGAAAAAACGCGAGATTGAGGTTGAACCACAGATTGTTTCTTTGCTCCTTGGTGCGCGCGATTTTATCAACAACCACATTGAATGTTTACGCGCCGGACGAAAAACACCTGGCAAAGGTGAACAGCTCACGGAAGCGATGCTGCGTGCAAGAGATCCAAAGCCAAAGTCACAGGTGATTGAACTCCCTCGCCCTCCTGCGGCCGGAGACATTTGGTTTGTTGGCGAAGATTCAAAAGCGAAATTATTTGAAGTTCCGCAAGAACCCGCGCGTCCTATCAAGCCGCTGCCTGCACTGCCGCTTGATCCAAAACTAGCCGCGATTCAAGCGGAGATCGAGCGACTCACTCAACTTGCCGCCAGCGTGAACATGAGTACGGTGCAAGCTGCCGAGCCGGCTGAAAATGCAACTGCGCAGGAAGTTATTCACTCATCGGACGAACAATTAGCGCAACCTAACGTGACAGAAAAACCTGAACTGGCGAGTGAAAATAGTGCTTGGTCGCTTGCGAGTATTGAACGCCTTCTCAAATCACAGGTCATCAGTGAGACACCCGAATTTCTAGCGCAGGCCGATGCCATACATGCGGCTGTTGCGCAGTTGAATCCTGAGCAAAACAGCCCTCGCTCTGTCGCAAGTTCAACGGCGTTTAACACTTTGCCAACTTCCGCGCTCGCCGATGACCGCAGTGTTGAACATGTTCAGCAAGACAAGAGTTCGTTGGTACTCTCAACGGCAGCAGATTTTTCGTCGGAACCGGCATCAACGGCAAATCTGAAAAAAGACCTTGCAGCAAACAGCTCTTCACCACTTGCGTCGCCGCTTGTTTCTGCTGCTGGCGCTCTGACAGTTGCAGACGAAAGTGTCAAAGTGAACTTGGCTCGGATCGATAAACTCCTCAATTACGTGGGTGAATTGGTCATTTTGCAAAGTGTTTTGGATGAGCATCGAGGAGTATTTAGCTCGCCTCTTTTGCAGAAAAGCGTTTCGCAAATGTCGAAAATTATCCGCGAGGTTCAAGAGATTTCGATGGGGCTGCGGATGGTGAAACTCAAACCCGTTTTTCTTAAATTACAACGCATCGTCCGCGATACATCGCAACAGCTCGGCAAAGAAGTTGAGGCTAATTATCTGGGCGATGATACGGAAATTGATAAAACTGTTCTTGATCGTATTGGCGATCCGCTTGTTCATCTTGTTCGAAATGCACTGGATCATGGTCTGGAGACACCCGGCGAACGTGCAAATGCCGGCAAACCTGCAAAGGGACAACTCACCGTTCATGCGTATCAACAATCTCGTGCCATTGTTATCGAGGTCCGCGATGATGGACGAGGGCTCGATACGAATCGCATTCGCGAAAAAGCCATTGAGCGCGGAATTATCACCGCCTTTGAACAGGTCAGCGAGGAGCGAATTCGCTCATTTATTTTCCATCCCGGGTTTTCAACAAAGAGCGAAGTGACCGACCTTTCCGGGCGAGGGGTTGGTCTTGATGTGGTTGCCTCCAACGTTCAAGCGATGCAAGGACGCATTGAAATTGAAAGTTTACAGGGACAAGGTACAACCTTTAGAATTCTTCTTCCGTTAACCATGGCTGTTGTCGATGGATTCGTAGTTAAACTCGGCAACGAACGTTACGTGATACCAAAAACACAGGTCGCCGAATCGCTCAAACCGCATGAAGTTGACGTCAACATCGTCCAGGGGCGTTCGCAGTTGCTCAACCTCCGCGGCACGACTGTTCCTTTGTTTAATCTCAATCAACTGCTCAAACGCAGCCCGAGCAACAGCAGCAATCAAACAAATTTAACATTTGAGGGCATTGCGCTGGTTGTGATGGAAAACGCAAAGCAACCCTTTGCAGTTATTGTTGATGATGTTCTTGCTCAGCAACAAGTCGTTATAAAAAAGCTCGGCAAAGAATTGCAGGGTCTCCCAGGTCTGAGCGGTGCAGCCATTCTTGGTGACGGTAAGCCTGCAATCATTCTCGACTTGGTGGAATTGCTTCTTGCACAAAGTGGCAACTTACCAAGCCAGCATTCGACCTCCAAGACAAGGAGAGTCGCATGAAGAAAGGAGTAGGTCATGCAGCTCAATGATCGCTTCCTAGCTTTTACAGTTGACCAAGAACAATACGCGGTTGCATTGGTTAATGTCCGCGAGGTGATTGGCGAAAGTGATATCACTCCCGTCCCATTCACCCCACACTTCATGCGCGGTATTCTCAATCTGCGTGGGCAGGTGATTTCGGTCATCGACCTGCGCGCACGCTTCGGACTGCATCCCGCAGATTCCTCGGCAGAGATGTCAACCTTGATTCTTGAAGTCAATGGCTCACTGCTTGGGATGGTCGTTGATAGCGTCGACTTCGTTCTTCGCATGCAAGCAGATCAACTTGAAGCCCCGCCGGCTTATGAGGCCACCCCACTGTCTCGCTTTGTCGATGCAGTGGCGCGAACGGATCGTCAACTGATTGTCATCCTGAGTTCAGAAAAACTTTTTTCGTTCGAAGAGTCTTTCGTGACAGGGGCAAGAAGCCCTTCGGCTGTTGTGGCTTAGAGGATTGCCATGAGAAACTGGAGCTTAAACCGTAAAGTTTTGTTGGTGGGCTTAATTTTTGTAGCCACATCGCTGGGTATTGCGATGCTGGGTATTATAGGCCTGTCGCGGCTCGAAAAATCTCTTGAGATCTACAATTGGAGCTACGACATCGAATGGATCTTGGACGCTGTCGAACAACCACCTAAACTTGTCAAATCACTTGAGGCTGAGTCCATTCTGGAACCTAACCCAGAACATTTAGCAAGCTATCCCAAACGCATGGCAGACATCTATAAAGACTGGGACAATGCACTTGAGAGCCTCGGACAGAAGATCAGCGACTCTGCACAAAAAGGCAGAATTGATGAGCTTCGCAAAGCGCTTGTTCGCCGCAAAGACTTGAGCGAAAAAGTGTTAAAAGCCGCAATGGAAGGCGACACTGATGCGGCGTTTGCTTTACACGATCCGGATGAAGGTCCAGCTAAGGTCGCAGAAGATAGGCTCGACAAATTGGTGGATGAAATTGTCCAGGGTGAACGCGCAACAGTTGCACTCCTTAAAAAAGATACAGCGACACAAGGGAAAACCTGGATCTACTGGATGTCTTTGATCTCCTTGGTAGGCCTGGGTGGAGGCTTGATTCTTGCCTACGGAATTATGATGAGCATGAACAAGAACTTGTCACGGGTTGCCGAGAATCTCTTTGATTCGGCAAATCAGGTGATGAATGCCTCACAACATATTGCTCTTTCAAGCTCACAGCTCTCGCATTCAGCAACCACGCAAGCTTCTTCGCTCGAAGAAACTGCAGCTTCGGTGGAAGAACTTGCTTCAATGGTCAACCTCAATGCAGGCAATGCGCGAAAGACTTCAGAAGTTGCGGTTTCAAGCACAGGGCACGCCGAGAAAGGTAAGTTTGTTGTTGAAAGCATGGTCACTGCCATGGAAGACATCAACAAGAGCAACAACGATATTATGAGCCAGATTAGCGTCAGCAACCAACAGATCGAAGAGATTGTCAAAGTGATTGGCGAAATTGGCAACAAAACCAAAATCATCAACGACATTGTTTTCCAGACAAAGCTTCTTTCCTTCAATGCGTCTGTTGAAGCGGCACGCGCAGGCGAGCACGGAAAAGGATTTGCGGTTGTTGCAGAGGAAGTTGGCAACCTCGCCCAGATGAGTGGCAACGCTGCGAAGGAAATTAGCGCCATGCTTGAAGTGAGCATTCAAAAGGTTGAAACAATTGTTCACGATACCCAGAGCAAAGTTGAAAAACTCATCGCAACGGGGCGTGAAAAAATTGAGCTCGGTTCGTCGATTGCCGCACAGTGTGGTGTTGTGCTGAGTGAACTTGTCGACAATTCTGGAAATGTTGCAGGGATGGCAGGTGAAATTAGTGCTGCATCCAGTGAACAATCGCTTGGCATCACGGAAATCAACAAAGCGATGGGACAACTCGAGCAAATGACACAGCAAGGAGCAGCAAGCTCGGAAGAATGCGCAGCCGCAGCTGAAGAGCTTTCAGCGCAAGCAGAAAGTATGAGAGCGATTGTTCGCAACTTGGTTACCCTTGTGAAAGGCGCCCAGGCCCAAACCATTCGCTCGCGAATGGCAGCGGATCCTGAGGAACGAATCTCTGCACGCAGAGTGGACTTTGAACCAACTGTTCAGCTCGGTAAGCCACGTCTGCAGTCGATGAACGGCAGGATGGATGGTAAAAATAGACGTCCAAAGCCATCTCCTGCGCGCCGAAGTGGCGAGGAAATCCTGCGCAAAGCCGCGGGTGCAGAGGATATCCCAATGGAACATGATCCTCGCTTCCTTGACACCTAACAAACGGTTCGCCCGCCATGATTGCAGAACAGTTGTTTCAATTTGAAGATCTTGAATTAAACGACGAAGACTTTACCTGGTTTGCAGAAGCCCTGCGAAATGAAGCAGGGATTTCGCTCAACGACAGCAAACGCAGTTTGCTCAAAGGGCGTCTCCGACCACGCATGAAAGCATTGGGTCTAGCCAACTTTGCCGATTATCGCTGGTTTTTGGCGAAACTGTCGAAGCACGACTCTGAATGGCAAAAATTTATTAACGCCATGACCACAAACAAAACAGATTGGTTTCGCGAGCCCCGGCATTTCGATTTTCTCATCAGACAATACATCCCCATGTGGAGAAGAAGTGGTCGAAAGAATCTCAATGTTTGGTCGGTTGCCTGCTCAACAGGAGAAGAGCCATACACTCTCGCCATTGTGCTTAAGCATCATCTTTTCCGCGACGAAACTTTCAAAATATACGCAACAGACATTGACTCTGCTGTTCTTAAAATTGCGCAAAATGGTGTTTATCCGCGCGATAAAGTGAGTGAACAAGTTCCGCCAGAGTACCTCTCCAGCTCATTTGCGGTTGGCACAGGCGAAATTTTTTCATGGGTTAAAATCAAAAACACATTGCGTGAACATGTGAGCTTCTCAAAAATGAATCTTTTGACTATTCCAGACAACTGGCATCGCGATATTGATGTCGCCTTCTGTCGCAATGTGCTGATTTATTTTGACCATGAGAATGTTGAGAAAGTGGTCAACAATATTTGGAATCATTGCGCACATGGCGCGATGTTTGCGGTTGGTCACAGTGAATCATTACAGAGTATCAAATCGCCATGGCGATTCGCTCAGCCTTCAGTCTATCTCAAACCTGAAAAGCCACCTAGCAACCGCAGAGGCGGGTTCGATTCCGAGCGACAATAGAAAACGAATTTCAAGAGAACAATCAGCCCGTCTTGCGTCGGCGCTGACTGGGTCGCGAACGGTTTGAATTTTCCGCCCCAGAATCTTTGCTGTGCGCGGACATCGAATCGTCATTTGCCTCTGGAGAATGGCTCTCTTCTGAGAGAACTGCGTCAACATCCTCAAGAAAGACCTCGAATGCTTTCTTCCACTCCGAAGTAATTTCAACAAACTCGGGCTGCTGCTGTATCTCTCTAAACGCCTTTAACCACGATGAGATCAACGTTTCATCAGAGATCTGCGATTGAACACCGGCAATCGCATGAACACGAGTTGGCAAGTTGACTTCGAGGAATGCAGACAGACCCATCTCAGGTTCGAAACCAAGAATTTCGGAAAAATTGCCGGACATAGACCAAATCAATGCACTGACTGATTTTGGGGCCTCAAGCGACTCCATCAGCTCGTCGACAGACCGACATGAAGCGGACTCAAGAAGACGCTCGAAATCATTCGGATCACATTCCAACAAAACCGGCATGACAAGCGCCATAAAGCCCCGCCACAGCTCACGCTGTTTCGCGTGAGTCTTGTCGGAGAAAGCATAGAGAGTGAGCAAATCCACTCGCATGCGACACTCCTCGAGGGTTACTCTTGCGTAACTTTTGGACAGCCATTGTTCGTCTGAGCAGTCTGTGCCAAATGGTAACCTACGGCCTCTGCCAGTGTCACGGGCGGA
Organism: bacterium; assembly: GCA_009918675.1. Lineage (GTDB taxonomy): Bacteria > Bdellovibrionota_B > Oligoflexia > Silvanigrellales > Silvanigrellaceae > RFOM01. The sequence goes on along the minus strand of RGDM01000048.1, from coordinate 2,051 downwards.
GAGTTGACGTTTTTTGCCCCAAGATCCTCCAAGTGAAGGAGAGCGCTGTGCCGTTCATTGTTTTTGAAGGTGGCGAAGGTTCCGGGAAGAGCACCCAAGGCGCCCTGTTGGCAAAATATTTACGCGGCAAAAATTTACCCGTCCTCGAAACCCGTGAACCAGGCGGAACCCCGCTTGCCGAAGATATCCGCAAAGTTTTCAAAAGCGTGCCCGACAGCGGCGATATCCCGACTCCACGCACCGAGCTCTTACTCGTGATGGCGGCGCGATCCCAACACATTGAAAAGACCATCCTCCCCGCTCTCAAACAAGGAATATGGGTGATCTGTGATCGCTTCCTCGACTCAAGCTACATCTACCAAGGCTTTCGCGGTGGGATCGACAAACAAGAAATAGATTCAATTGCTGCCCCTCTTTTGGGCGAGCTGCAACCCGACCTCACCTTTGTGCTGAGAGTCTCGATGGACACGGCACAAGCCCGCTTACTAGGTCGCCCAGGGAGCGAACGAGATCGCCTTGACAAAGAACTCCTCAAGGACGCTTCACTGCACGTTGCATTCGAAGCGCTCGCCACCTCACAAACACCGTACCCTAACGGCCGGGTTCCGAAACGGGTGCTGATTGATGGCGGTGGAACCCTCGGGCAAGTTCAAGACCGTATCCTTGCTGCTTTGAAGGCTCATTTCGGAAACAACCTCGCATGAATCTTGCGCTGCTCACTCCGCTCCTTGATCAGGTGCTTGGGCAAACGCAGCACCATGCCTATCTTTTTATTTGTCGGTCGTTTGCCGGCGAATCAACCCCAGTTGAACTCATTGCGGAACTGCTTAAGCGGCTCGCCGGAATCACACTCTTCGAACCCTCGCAAAAGCCATCCGTTGAAACCTTCTGGCAAGCGTTTGCGCGTCATCCAGATCTTGCTCGCGCAGATTCCGAGCGCGCCATTTTGCGCAAAGACGATGTCGAGATTTTTCGCGAGCGAACGCTTTATCCGCCCACTTTTGCGCGCCGCCGCTTTCTTCTTATCGAACGGGCTGAGCGAATGAACAATCAAAGCGCCAACTCGCTGCTTAGAACGCTCGAAGAACCGCTTGCCGAGTGTGTCTTTGTTCTAACCACCTCGAGACCAAGCGCACTGCCGTCGACCATTGCTAGTCGATGCCAAAAAATCCCTCTCCCAGCTTGGGAGGAAAACCATTCGGCCCTTCAGACACTCGAGAAAGAAGACCTTCTATTTCTTGAAAATATTTTCTCTGCAGCACACCTCAAAACGCCGCCTGCTGTTGTTGCCGTTGAAAGTCTCGCCTCGCCGCAACTCATTTCCATTTCCGCAAAAACACTCAACGAACTTTCGCAATGGTGTGATCAGGTGGGTCGGCGCTACTCATCCGAAATTCTCCGCGACGCTCTTGTCGAAAACACATCAAAAGCACTGAAGGCGGGCGAGTTGTCTCAGGCACGTGCTCGTCTGCTGCTTGGCCTTCTGCATGACTGGACTGAAACAGATCCTCTGAATCCAACCAACAGCTTTTGGCTGATGCGCATACTGTTGACTCTCGCCAATTGATCTTCGCCGCAAGGGCTGCAACCATTCCAGCCAAAGGAATGTCCGTTTCAAGGATGAGTGCCGACCGCACACAGGCAAAGGAGTGGCCGCGATGAACCACGTTCTTCAGATCCATGTGAGAGCTCAACTTCCCGCAGTTCTCGAACCGCTCTGGACAATTGCACGCAACGTCTGGTGGTCGTGGAACGTTGATGCCGTGAACCTTTTCCGACGCATTGATCCGGTTGAATATGAACAAAGTGGTCCGTGTCCGCTTAAACTTCTCAATCGCCTTTCAGGAGAGAATCTCGAACGGCTCGCCGCTGATCAGGGTTTTCTCGACCACCTGGCGCGGGTCAAGAGCGCGTTTGAAACAATGCTCTCAGCTCCTCACGCGAACCGCCCGGAAATTGCTGCCTGTAAAGCAAACAGCATAGCTTACTTCTCAATGGAATTTGGTTTGCACGAGAGCATTCCTCTTTACAGCGGCGGCCTGGGTGTGTTG
>RGDM01000047.1 GCA_009918675.1 bacterium | reverse complement strand
GTCACCACCCATGCGGGCCACGGCGGCTTCCACTTCCAAGAGGCTGCGGGCCTGCTCCGGGCTCTGCAGAGGCGCCAGGTCGGAGTTGCCTGAGTTGTCATCATCAGACGGTGGGCGTCCGGTAACCTTCAGCAGGGTGGTCACCAGCACGCGCAGATCAAAGGGCTTGCCCACTCCGCTCCACAGGCTTTCCAATTCACCACTGGTTTAGGCAGGGGGAGTTGGCCAGCTTGTGTTGAAATCGTTAGAGTTGAGCGGGAGCTTTGTTGACCATTTTTGAGAACTTCAGAGATTTTTTGCGACCATTCGTCAAGCTGAAGACCGTCGATGTGAGCGTCCATGTTGCCGATTTCTGTTTGCATGAGGAAAACATTGTCAGCAGCAAGTGCCTGAGCAATTGCTTTTTCGGTTGGACCAACGAGGTCGGAGGTCAGAGTCAGGTCTTTACTTCCATAGATGGTTGGATGAGCTGCCATCCGTGCAAGACTTAAAGAGATGTGTCCTGTGTCGGTTCTAAAGCTCAGGGCTGAAAGGTCTGTTGCCGGAGACATGCCCGAAAAACGACTTTTAAGTAGCGACGGAGCATCGGCAGTTAGGGTTTCTATGCTTACAATGTTTTCTTTGCTGGATGCTGCTTTTTTCAGTGTTTTTTTAAACGTAGAAAGATAACTCTCGGTCAAATCGTTGTTGTATTGATCGCAAATAAAAGCACTCCATAAAGGATTTTCCGTGAGTCCAGATGGCCCAGAATGGGTATGGGTGGCAAGCACAACGACGTTGTTTAAGGATGGTTGTGTGTCCGGAAATGTTCTGGCAATTTCTTGGTGAATCTTTGCGGTCATATCTGCTGTAACAGCGACAATGTCGAGGGAAATTAAAAACAACTGGGTTAACTTGGAATCGCTTTTTTTAACGTCAAAAATAGCAACTTTGATGCGCGGCGGAGCAATAACTTTTTCGTAAGGACGGCAAAATGCAGTTTCTCCATTTGCGAGAAAAAGTGGAGGTAGAAATCGGCGTCCGGGGCCACCAAAACCAGCAAGCGAGACAGGAGACGCAGGAATGAATTCTTGACTGGCGACTCCGAGTGACTGCAATTGTCCCGATTGTGGATTGCCAACCTGTATTGAGTCTGACGAAGCTGTGTTTGGGTAGGTGTCTTCCTGGCGTGCACTGATTCGACACCCTTGACTCAGGATCAGTAAAGAAACAGATGCAGCAAGAAAGCCTAATTTTCTTTGCGTTCTCTTCCGAGAAACCAAGCTTTGAACTTTCAATTTGTGTCTCCTATGTAATAGGAGAGTTCAACACTGGGATGAAAAAATGATGCAGAAATGCGATCAATGTTGATTGTCATTCGGCCTATTCCCAATGTCCCTCGCAGTTTGCCTTTGTCCCTTTGAGCAACAAGCGAAACACCACTCATGTCCGCAGAACGGGTTGTGCGCAGGGAACCGAGTGTCCGCCACTGCGACGGAAGAGTTTGCCAAATTCGAATACCCCAGTGTGAGAAAATTTCAGAAAAGAAACTCTGCTGGCGGAGAAATTCGAGACGTACATCGCTGTCAATGAGGGCCAGCCAGGTTTGGATTTCTCGTGAGTTCAAGCTTCGAGTTGTCGGCAATGAAAGCACATCTTGCGAGTTTATTTCAGGCCAGAAATGATAGCGGATGACCGGATGAATCACCCAGATAGCCTGTTGGCGGGGCTCGGACATGGGTAATTTCAATCCCAGCTCTCCCCTAAAAAAAGGGACAAGCGAGTTCTTTGAAACGAACAGAACTCCGGCACGGACACTCCACAAGACGCTCCCCTGGCATTCCCATTGCGCAGCCAGGGTTCCTACCACGAGTGGCGTGATAGGTAGCGAGGCAAGGCAATTGGGCCTGTTTTCCGCTGCGTCAGTCGTCGAATCAGTATTTGAAGACTCTTTTTGTGGTGTTTCTGTGACTTGCGAGGCGAGGGTGGCAAAGGCCCGCAGTGAAATTCCAAGCGCTTCCCCAAAAATCAGGAGGAGCAGAAAGGTTCCAGCGAGGTAGAAGGGTTGCGCCCGGTTTAGGGGAGTCTTCGAGATTTTCGAACACTTTCGAAGATTCATGGGCTGAGAAGGCTTGCATGTCTCTTCAAGAGGGGTTATGCGGTCCGGCCTGGTTAATCTCCTTGCCCCCACACTTTGGAGCTGGGGGCTCCCGTGTATACGCAGCGATCCAGAAGGAGCTTTTAAAATGCGTGAATACGAAGCAATGATCATCACTAAGCCTGACCTTCCAGAAGCTGAGCTCAGCAAGTTGCTGACTCGCTGTGAGGGTATTATTGGCAACAATGGCGGTCAAATCATCCGTAAGGATACTTGGGGCGTTCGCAAGTTGGCATACCCCATCAACAAAGTGACTCGCGGTGTTTATCACGTGTACGACGTTGCAACTTCGCAAGACAATGCTCGCGAACTCGAGCGCGTTTTGAAGCTCGATGAAACTGTTCTACGCAGCATGATCATCAAGCTCTCTGATAACGTCAATGTTGAAGCACGACGCATTGAGCTCCAGAAACAAGCTGAAGCTGCTGCAACCCGCGCTGCTGAACAAGCTCGCGAGCGAGCTGAAGGCGACTCCATGTCGGCTCGTCGTGGCGGAGCTCGTGACGAGGAATAATTTCCTCGTTCCGATGGTCTCATTCGAGAGAGATAGAATCACATGAATGGTTTTCCCGATTGGAACCAAGTCCCGTCAGGAAAGATTCCGGAAGGACCCGCGAAGCAGAAACGCTCCGCGGGTCTTCTGTTGTCCGGAGTTTTGATTGGCATTAGCCTTGTGGCCTTTGTTTTGCCGTTGGCTGCTTATCACGTTGCACAAGTTGCGTCGGTTTTGCGCGTGCGTACGGCGGTATTTTTGTTTCTCACTGTTTCATTCTTTCTCTATCTCATGGGGCAAATCACTCATCTTCCGATGTTTGTCATGGCTGGAACAACGGGTTTTCTAACCTCGCCGCTTTTGGCGATTGTCTTGTTGATTCGAGCTCGCAGTAAATCTGCATGGTGGGCCTTGGCTGTTCTGGCTCTGCCTGTGTTTTTTTCTCTCATGAGTCTTTTGAGCGTTCCGCAGGGTTTAAACGTTGAACAATGGTTGACTTCGGAATTGGCAAAGATTCCTGCCAATCAGTCGGCCTCCGTGAACAAAGAACAAGTTTTGGCGCAGATGCGCAACGCTCAGGTTTTTCAACAATTGCAGAAACTCTTTGACCTGCACAGCTGGCAGCGACTCGCTTGGTTTTTGTTTTCCGAAGGCGGTGCCTTGTCGGTATCGATTTTTGGTTCGCTTTTGGGAACCGTTGCGTTGATTGATTTTGCCTTCAATCAAACCGAACGCATTCGTGGTGTTTTAGATTATGTGCTACAGAGGGCGAGCGAATTTCCACCACAGCTTGTCCAGCTCTTGTTGCGGACGCGCGAAAGTCTGACGTCGCTTTTGCGAGGGATAGGAAACGAGGTTGGAAACGCGCCGAGTACTTCGCTGATTTCCTCGCACCAAAGGAAACCACAGCCCGTCCGCAAGGAGGGGGCTGCACTGCAGAGTTTATTCGCTCGTCTTTTGCGAGAGCCACTGCCCCCCGGGGAAACTGATGTTTTGGGGTACCGGTTTCGGCTCGCGGTTGATCCGGGTTGGCATTTTCGGTCTTTTGCAGTTCCTTTGTGGCTCTCGACTCCTGCGCTCGCAGTTCTTGTCTACCTTGCGACACTCTGGAAAGGCGATGACGCGTTGGGATCGTGGTTGCCAGGCCGTCCGCTTGGACCAGTGCTCGTGTGGAGCGCATTGATTGCCTTGGGCGTGCTGACAGGGCTTGCTTTGCAAGGTGCACTCGTCTTGTATGCGAGGCTCCGCCCGATGGCTGCAGTTGTTGCCGTTTTTGCGGTTTTATTACTTTCGAGTGCTTTTGCCGGTGGGGCGCTGTCGCTGGCAGCACTCTTGGCTGGCCTTGGACTTCTCGATAGTGCCTATGATTTTCGGAACTGTCTTGCCAAAAACAAAAATGCGATGTAGGCGGTTGTTTCCGTTTTCGGATTGACGTTTCACAAACCGAGGGCATTACCATGCAGGTTCTTCTCCAACAAAACGTTCCAAACTTGGGACACATCGGCGACCTCGTTAAGGTCAAGCCAGGATACGCACGCAATTTCCTTTTCCCTCGCAAACTCGCGATTCTTGCTGATGCTCGTAATAAAGCTCAGCTTGAGCACCAACTTCGCCTCGCTGAACTCGGCAAGGTCAAGGCACTTGCGTCTGCGAAGGAACTCGCAACTCAAATCGGTTCCGTTTCTCTGACTGTTCAAAAAGCAGTCGGTGAAGAAGACAAAATCTTCGGTACTGTGACAACACAAGAACTCGCTGATGCTTTCAAAGCTGAAGGCTACGAGTTCGACCGCCGCGCAATCAGCATTCTCGATGATATCAAGCGCGTTGGTGTTTACCGTGGTTCGGTTAAGCTGCACCCCGAAGTGGCAGCTGAATTCAAGATCTGGGTTGTAGCCCAGGGTTAATCCTGCCGGTTTAAAATGTGCGTTCGGTGAACTGCCGCCAGCCGTTTGGCTTGGCGGCATTTTCATGTCCAGTGCTCCTCATTGTGTGACAATTCTTGCCGATACACATGGTATGAAGCACGTGAACGAAGCACAAAAGCTCTATGCGAGCGGAGATGGGACTGGGTCGCTGCAGGTCTTGGATGACCTGCTCGAATTGGCGCCCCGCAATCCGGAAGCATTGAGACTCAAAGCGAGAATACTGGACTCTTGGGGCCGGTTCGAAGAGTCGTATCAAACCCTCCTCAAACTCTCGCAGCTGCCAAATCCATCAGAAGAGATTGTTCAGGAGATTGAACAGCGTGCAATTGAGGAGCGAGAAGCCGTGCTTTTTAGCGAGTTAACCTCACATGGCCGATGGTATTATTCCTTTCCCAGCAGTCAGCTATGGGTCTCTATTGTCGGATTAATGGGCTGTGCATTTTTTCTCATTTCAAGCTCGCAAGTGAACTTCGCCAATCCCAATGAAGTGATGGCGATGGCCCTGTCATTCTTTTTCTTAGTTTTACTGCCGTGCGTCTTTCTTGCGGTTATCCAGCTGACCGGAATTAAGCGGATTATGGTTGGATTGCGGGGCATGACAGTTTGCACCCGTTTTAGCGAAAAACTTTATCCATGGGATGAGCTGAAAGCGGCGGTGATTGAATTTGACCCTGATCCGAGGGTCGATTTTCTCCGCCTTAAGATCTTTGCACATGGAGACGCAAAGGACCCGCTTCTGAATCTCGATGTTTCAAGAGCTAAGAGCGTTGTTAAGGCTCGCCGGCATTTTTTGAAAAGCGTGATCACGCACATGGATACGGTTTGCTACGTGATGCGCAAGGAGGCTGATGTGAGAATCGGGCGAAAAGACGTTACCGCACAAGACGGGTCACAATCGAATGAACTTCCCCCAAAGGCGGGTTAACTCCTCTCGAAAGGGGATATTGAGTTGTGAGTTCACGGACAACTCTGGCATCTTGAAAGTTCGACTCTCAAAAATGAGCTATTTCTCGGGGCTGACATGGATGAAAATGATCCTCTGATCTCTGAATTGTCTGGATTCATCAAGAACGCAAAAGAAGACGACCTGAGGCTTTTGTTGCGTTCCTTACTGACGCGAGCAGAGATTGAGGCTTTGGTGCAGCGATTGGGAATTCTTGATGGTCTGGCGCGTGGCACGCCACAGCGTGAGATTTCGGAAAGTCTGCGGGTGGGAATTGCGACCGTCACTCGTGGAAGCCGCGTCTGGCAAAGCGAAAACGATCTTTTGCGCCGCTATTTTCCGCGCCCGAAGGAAGGCTAAGGCTTCACATGCGAGCAAGCCCAACGGCTTCGCGGTGGTCGAATCCAAAAGCGCGTCTCGTGAGCGCCAGAATTGGTGGAGCCTGAACTCGTTTGAACGCTCCCATGCCGGTATAGGCCTTCCACCACTTCCTTAAATCTAATTCAAAAGCATCACGTGATTGGAACATCTGCGACATCAGCAGCGCCGCCTCTGGGCCGAGTAAGGCAGACAGGGTGTTGTTGTCCCATGCTTGCAGCAGACTTTCGCAATCATGTCGATTCCAACTTTCAATCCATAAGCGGAACAAGGCATCATGATAAGGGTATACGAGTGGATCGCCTTTGCCCTGAGTGACATCTTGCGCTGCAGAAAGCTCAGCGCTCGGTACGACCGTAAGGGAAGACTTGGGGATAATTTCTGTCCCAAAAACGTTTTGGTTGTAGTGTTGAGCCAAGCCATAAACATCACTCTTCCATAAATCGGCAAGTGGAGAAAGATATCCTGCATGGTCTCCATAGAGTGTGGAGTATCCAACAGTGACTTCCGACTTATTCGCATTACATGGAAAAACAGCAGACAAACTCGAGGCAACCCCTGCAATAATTCGAGCGCCACGGTCGCGGGCTTGAATGTTTTCGAAAACCAATGAAGGGGTGTTGCTCGGAATTGGAAGTCCTTGGTTACGTGCCTCGGCAAGTTGGTTGTGCGTGAGTGCAAGCGAATCTTCAATGCCGAGTGATGCATATTTGCAGTTGAGATTGTTTGCGAGAGCCTTCGCTGCTGAGATTGTGAGTGGAGAATTGAATTTGGAAGGCATGTTGACGCAGTAAACATTTTCGCTTCCAAAAACTCTTGCATGAAGGGTTGCGGATAAAGCTGAATCTATGCCGCCACTCACACCAATGACCACTTTTTCGAGGTTCCATTCTTCGCGCACAAAACCCAGACCAAATTCAAGTGCAGCATGAATTTCTTCAAAACGTGATTGTTCAGTGGTTAGCGCTTTGGATACTGCGGGGGCGGAGATATCGATGACTTGTGTTGCAGCAACGAATGGGTTTCCGACAGGAATAAAAACATCGTCTTTATAGATGCCACTCTGGCCATCGAAGGTGAAAATTGTTTTGCCAACGTTCTGGCTGCCAACAGCATTTACATAGACAACTGGGCATCCAGTTGTTTTTGCAAGGCGAGAGAAAAGCGAAAGTCGCTTTTGGTGTTTTCCGAGCGTAAAGGGTGAGCAACTCAGGTTGACCAAGAGATCAGGGTGCGAAGTTTTCTTGAGCATCAATGCATAGGGTTTGCTTGAGTAATCATCATCCCATGCGTCTTCGCACAGACCTATGCCAAGGGTGATCTGGCGTCCATCTGTCAGTTTTAAGGGAGCAAGGCTTGTCAGTGATTCGAGCGATTCGCCGCGTTCTAATGCTAGCTTGCGAAGATCAAAGAAATGCCGAGAGTCGTCGAACTCTCGATAATTGGGTAACAGTGTTTTGGGCCAGAATGGCAATCCGATTCCGGGATTTTCAACGATGCTTCCGTTTTGTGCCAAGAAGGCTGCATTGAATTTTCGCACGCGCCCATCTTCATTGCGCGCATTCCAATCGATTCCTACGCTGCCAAAAAGGATTGCTGTTTGCGTGCTGAGTGCAGCAATTTGCTGCGTGAGATCTTCACATCTTCGGAGAAAGGAAGGACGTTCCCAGGCATCACCGAGGAAATATCCAGGCAGGGACATCTCCGGGAAGACAATGATATCAGCTTGTGCCTGTTGCGCTTCGATAACAGCCTTGCGCATAAACGAAAAATTTTCATCCAGAGCAGCTGCTCTGACGCGGGCTTGGGCAACACAAATACGCATGACTTGCCCCTCCAGGTGGCAGTCCAAGGGCCAGACCCTTGAATTTTCTCGACTCCAATGACATACCAGAAGAGTCTTCATGTTCATAAACCTGACTGCCGAGCCTGATGTTTTTTCATCGAGGCCATTAAGGAGCTCTCATGACCATGCCTAGCAAAACCACGCGTCGCGTTGTTGTTACCGCACTTTCTGCGGCTCTGTGCTCACTCGGACTTGCTGTTTCGATGGTGGCGCGTGCTGCGGTTGGAGAAGTCAAGGTTGGAGTCATTCTTCCCCTGACGGGTGATAAAGCAACTTTTGGTCAGGAGTCTCTCAACGGCTTGAAGCTCGCCTTGGAAAAGGCTGGAAAAGAGACGCCTCAGTTGAAGATTCAGGTCGAGGACACGCAGGGAACTCCAGCGGGTTCAGCAGCTGCTGTGAATAAGTTGATTGCTACCGATAAGGTTGCGGTTATCATCGGTGAGGTAGCAAGTTCAAATACGATCGCGGCATCGACGGCAGCTCAATCAGCAAAGATTCCGCTGATGACCCATGCTTCGACTAACGACACCATCACGCTTGGCAAAGATTTTATCTCGCGAATCTGCTTTGTGGATAGTTTTCAAGGTGCGGTGATGGCTAAATTTGCTGTAACCAACCTCAAAGCAAAAACGGCTGCCATTCTGGTCGACTCTGACTCTGATTACAGCCGTGGCTTGCGTGACTCTTTCAAGCAAGCATTCATTGCTGCTGGCGGGACTATCAAAGAAGATCTGGTTATTTCTTATTCGCAAAAAGACCGTGATTTCAAAACCCAGCTCATTAAGGTGCGCAAAGCTGCTCCTGATGCCGTCTTCATTCCGGGCTATTACACTCAAGTCGGCGCGATTTTGCGTCAGGCAAAAGAGCTCAAATTGAATAGCAAGTTCCTTGGAACGGACGGTTGGGATAGCCCAGACTTGTTCAAGATTGCTGGAGCTGCGGCAGCAGGTCACTATGTGTCAAGTCACTTCGCTGCAGATGACACCGACAACCGCGTGCAAGATTTTGTTCGTGAATACAAAGCTCGCAACAAAGAAAATCCAGGTGCGATGGCCGCGCTGGGCTACGATGCCGGATTCTTTATGCGAGCAGCAATTAAAAAAGCTGGTTCGAATGAGCCAAGCAAGATTCGTGACGCGATTGCCTCGATGAAGAATTTTGATGGCATCACAGGAACGATTACAATTGATAAAAATCGCAATGCAGTTAAACCTGCAGTCATTGTAACGACCACAGAAAAAGAATTTAAGTTCCTCACGCGTGTGAATCCTTGAAGTTCAAATTCTAATCAAAAGCTTTGGGGAGGGCTTTCCAATTGAGAGCCTTCCCCTCACTTGTTCCTAGCGACAGGGAGTCGAAGTTCGGTGTTTGATCTCATTCAATACCTTGTGGATGGTTTAGCGGTGGGCAGCGTTTATGCGCTCATTGCGCTTGGCTATTCAATGGTTTTCGGCGTCCTTCAACTGGTGAACTTTGCTCACGGCGAACTCTTTATGGTGGGTGCTTACTTCGTCATGTACGCGATCTCACTTGGGCTTCCTTGGCCTGTCGCATTGGGCTTGGGAATGTGTTTCGTTGGTTTGTTTGCAGTGGCGATGGAACGCCTTTGTTACAAACCCTTGCGTGGCGCGGGAAAATTAGCACCCCTTATCACTGCGGTTGGGTTAAGTTTACTCCTACAAAATCTCGTTCAAGCGATCTTGGGGCCAAATCCGCAAAGCTATCCTGCGCGCGTGCCTGAGGGGAAATTATCACAATTCTTTGGTCAGTATCTTCCGGATCCAAGCCAACTGCAAATTCCGCATCTTCCAGACGGGTTGTTCGACTGGAACGATCTTGTCATTCGTCATCGAGATCTGATGATTTTTACGATCGCGGTGTTTGTTACTTTGGGGTTGGAGCTGTTTTTGCGCAAGACTCGCCCTGGACGTGGAATTCGTGCTCTTGCGCTTCAACCGAATGCTGCAAAATTGGTGGGCGTGCCTTTCGATTTTACCATCTCAATGACATTTTTTATTGGCGCAGCTTTGGCTGTTGTAGCTGGTTTGTTGCAAGGAATGGCCGACAATCAAGTCACACCCTACATGGGAATTTCGAGTGGACTTAAAGCTTTTGCAGCAGCTGTTTTAGGTGGAATTGGCGTCATACCTGGCGCTCTTCTCGGTGGTTTGGTTTTGGGAATCGCTGAACGCTTGTTGGTTGGTTATGATCTTTCCACCTATAAAGATGGCGCAGCATTTTTTATTTTAATCATTGTTCTGCTGTTGCGACCGCAAGGATTGCTTGGCAAGGCTCGGATGGTGAAGGTGTGATGATGGAACAGTTGCTTGAATATTCCATTCTGCCGCTCACTTTGTTTGGTATCACCGCGATTCAGGCGTTAGGTCTGCAACTCATTCTTGGTGGCGCAGGCCTACTTTCGCTAGGCCATGCGGCTTTTTACGCGGTTGGTGGCTATTCAGCGGCTGCGTTTACTGTGTATGCAGCGCCGTATTTAGGTTTGAGCCAGCCGCTTTTGCTCATGCTGATTTCGCTGCTTGTTGGCGCTGGTTCTGCACTCCTGGCCGGGCTCATTGTTGCAGTTCCCTGCCTGCGGTTGCAGGGAGATTACCTCGCCATGGCAACCCTTGGTTTTGCAGAAATCATTGGGACAGCGTTAAAAAATATCGATGCTGTTGGTGGAACTCGGGGCTTTACTGGAATTCCAAAGTTGAGTTCCCTGCCTTGGGTCTTTTCTGTCTTAGCTTTGGTTTGGTGGGCTTTGGCGCGCTTTAACCGCACAGGGCTTGGACTCGCGATTCGCGCGACGCGCGATGATGAAATTGCTGCCCGTAGTTTGGGAATTAATACCTATGCGACAAAGCTGTCGGCTTTTTTGCTTGGTTCAGCAATTGCAGGGCTTGCCGGGGCTCTGTATGTGCATGCTCTTCAGTTTATTAGCCCTGACGAAGCTGATTTCTCTCGCAGTGTGGTGATTGTGCTCGCAGTGGTGATTGGCGGCATGACGAGTTTATTTGGCAGTGTCTTAGGAGCGCTAATTCTTGTTGCTGTTCCCGAGGTGCTTCGCTTTGCTCCGGACGTTATTCGTGAACAACGGATGATCTACTTTGCCCTGATCGTTATTTTTGTCATGTTGTTCAGCCCCAAAGGTTTGCAATCCCTGGTTTTGCGCCTCGCGAGGAGACATCAGAAAAATGAATCTTCTTCGCTGGGCCGTAAGCTGGGAGGAGCTGGATAATGTTTTCTTCTCAGCTGAGCGAACAATCCAAAATTTTATTGCGCGCCGATAATCTCACGATCCGATTTGGCGGATTGGTCGCGGTGGCGAATTTTTCTTTGACTGTTCCTTCGAATCAGATTGTTGGATTGATAGGTCCTAACGGCGCCGGCAAAACAACGGTCTTTAATTTGATGACAGGTGTTTATGCGCCCAATGTTGGGAGTGTTTTTTTGGAGGATGTTGAACTCACCGCGCGCGGGGCTCATGTCATTTCCCGCGCTGGGGTTGCTCGGACTTTTCAAAACATTCGATTGTTTGCTGGAATGTCTGTGCTCGACAACGTTCTTGCGGCATTGAGCTGGCAGCGACGGGGGACCAATCTAGCGAGCTTGCTGGCGCTACCAACAATCAAAACGCGTGAGTATGAAATGATGCAGCACGCACTTGAGATGCTCTCATTTGTTGGTCTTGCCGATTACGCAGACTGGGAAGCCACTTCCTTGCCATATGGATTGCAGCGAAAATTGGAGATCGCCCGCGCCTTAATGACTCGGCCGCGAGTGTTGTTGCTCGATGAACCTGCTGCCGGAATGAATCCAACGGAAAAAGATGAATTGGCCGGACTTGTCAGAGAAATTGTTCGGCAGCATGGATTGGGTGTTCTGCTGATTGAGCATGACATGAAGTTTGTCATGAACTTGTGCGCGCAATTGACGGTTCTTGATCACGGAGAGGTGATTGCGGTGGGAACCCCTGCCGAGATTCAGAAGAATCCTAAGGTGATTGAAGCCTATTTGGGAGCTGACTCTGCGCAAGTTTCCGGAGCTGATGGATCTTCGCCTGGAGGAGCTCAGCGATGAGTCTTTTGCAAGTTGAGAATCTTACCGTTCGTTATGGTGCAATTGAAGCCCTACGGCACATTAGTTTTTCCGTTAATGAAGGTGAAATAGTTACCTTTGTTGGCTCGAATGGGGCTGGTAAAACAACAACCATGCGCACGCTTTCGGGTCTCGTTCGTGCTTCTGCTGGCAAAATACGTTTCAAAGGTGTTGGAATAGACACGCTTGCGAGCCATCAAATCGTAAAACTAGGTCTTGTTCAATCTCCGGAAGGGCGTTTGGTTTTTCCAGATCTTTCTGTGAAGGAAAATTTACTGTTGGGGGCATTTGCTCGGCCTGCATCCAATGGCGAATTGCAGCACGAACTCGAACATGTCTTTGCGCTCTTTCCACGTTTAAAAGAACGCATCAATCAAGACGCGCATACGTTGTCTGGTGGTGAACAGCAGATGCTCGCAATTGGTCGGGCTCTTATGGCCAAGCCTGCTTTGTTGCTCTTGGACGAACCAAGTTTGGGAATTGCGCCATTGCTTGTTCAACAGATCTTTCAAAAGATCGTTGAGCTTAATAAAAAACAAGGGACTACCATTTTGTTGGCTGAGCAAAATGCACGGATGGCATTAAAAATTGCGCATCGTGCCTATGTGCTTGAAGTTGGCGAGATTGTCCAACAAGGGGTAGCCGCTGATTTGTTGAATGATGAACGTTTGCAAAAGGCCTATCTGGGGGGCTAAATTATGAATCTTTTGCTTGCTCGCTCGCGCTCCGAATTGCGTAATATGATAGCCTCTTTGTCTGCAACGCTCGATGAAGCTGGAGTGCGGACAAGTGTTGGGTTTGTTCCAACCATGGGAGCATTGCACGAAGGACATGCAACGCTCATAAAGCGAAGTTCAAAAGAGAACGCGATCACGGTTGTTTCCATTTTTGTAAATCCGAAACAGTTTGCTACAAGTGAAGATCTTGACAAGTACCCGCGCACTCTTGAAGCTGATTTGCAGTATTGCAAAAACGCAGGTGCGCAGATTGTTTTTGCACCCAGCGTTGAAGAAATGTATCCGAACGATTTCAGAACGCAGGTTTCAGTGGGTGAATTGTCGGAGGTTCTTTGTGGTGCTTTTCGGCCTGGTCATTTCACAGGTGTGTGCACTGTGGTGCTGTTGCTTTTGAATCTTGTCAGAGCCAGCAAAGCTTATTTTGGACTCAAGGATTTCCAACAGTTCAGCATAGTGTCGCGTATGCTAACTGATTTAGAACATCCGACTCAAATCGTTGGCGTTGCAACTGTCCGTGATGTGGATGGACTGGCAAAGAGCAGCCGCAACAGATTTCTTGATTCTGAAGCGAGGCAGCGTGCACTGCGGATACCTTTGGCACTCCGCAGCGCTGCTGTGCTTTTCTTGTCTGGAACATCGGAAACAACTGTTTTGCTAAACGCAGCGATGCAACATCTGCTGTCGGATTCACATTTTGAGCTACAGTATTGCGAGCTGCGCGAGAGTCGAACGCTGACGCAGGCGGGGACTCAAATTTCCAACGAAACTGTTCTCGCGATTGCTGCATTTGTGACTGGAGCAGATGGAGTTAGGACGCGACTTATTGATAATGTTTTGCTCACCCATGATCCTGAACATCTTGAGCCTCTCCTGGATTTTGTTCGGTTGGCTTCTTCTTCGTATTAAGGTGTCATGATGTTTCGATTACTCGGGCTCCATTTTTCTCAATGGCTGTTTCTGTTGACTCCGCTCAGGGTGTTCTTTCGGGTCCAATTGACGCCAACAGAAGAACCTGGCGAGTGGCTCAAGCGTGTGACGGCAGGTAGGGATATTATTTATGTCCTTCCGAGGATGTCGATTCTTGATCTGATTGCAGTGAACAAAGCTCTCAAGATCATGGGGCAGCCACGTATATGGGTTGAAGCTCGTCCGAATCGATTTCGCAAAGTGGCTCTTCTCTCGATGCGGACACGAAATATTAGTTTCCTTCCGCGCAGCCGAAAGGATTTCCTAAGTCCAGCTTTGGCGGAGCTTTTGAAAGCTGATCACCGGGTCAAACGCGGACAACTTGCATTGGTTCCGGTGCAAGTCTTTTGGAGCCGGGTGCCAGACAGAAGTGAACGAAACATTCTCCTTCGTTCTCTTTTTCCAGACGAAGGCATGGAAAATGTTATTCAAAAATATCTTATGTTGCTTCTTCACGGCGGACAGTTGCGAGTTCATTTTAGTCAGCCGTTAGATATTGCCCCTGCGTTGCTAGGCGAAGAGCAACTGACCGGCCGACGGCTGAGACGAAGCCTGTTGATTGAATTTCAACGCGAACGCACAGCCGCATGCGGCCCGGTTCTCTATGATCTCGCAACCGTCAGTCAGCGTATTTTGTCGTCGCAAGAAATTAAAAAGCTGATTGGTCAGGGTGATTCTGCAAAAAAACAGATGCGTAAAGCAGCGTATTACCTGCGTGAGATTGCGGCAAAATACAACTACAACACAATTCGAGCCGCTGAAGCAATTCTTGATTTTGTTTGGACTCGCATTTTTCAAGGAGTTCGTGTCCGGAATCTTGATTCTGTTGCGCAGGTCACCAAACTTGGTCAGGTGATTTGGCTTCCTTGTCACCGCAGTCATCTCGATTATTTGTTGTTGTCGTATTTGATGAAGCGCAAAGGGCTTGCGCCACCTCATATTGCTGCTGGGGTCAACTTGAGTTTTTTTCCTGCGGGGCCTGTTTTGCGACGTGGCGGCGCTTTCTTTCTGCGCCGCTCTTTTTCAGGCAACAAACTTTATAGCGCTGTGTTTTCAAATTATGTCGATTTTCTTTTAACCAACGGCCACTCGTTGGAGTTTTTTCATGAAGGCGGTCGTTCTCGTATTGGCAAACTTTTAACTCCCAAGACTGGCCTGACCAGTATGTGTGTTTCCAGTATCCTTAAACGCCGCGCCGAGAATACCTATCTTTGTCCGGTTTTTATCTCCTACGACAAAGTGATGGAAGATAATGCTTATGCGAGAGAATTGAGCGGTGCAAAGAAAGAACAAGAATCCTTCTGGCAGCTGCTCAAGTCATTGCGATTTCTATTCAGTAATTATGGTCGGGTTGAGGTCGCATTCGGAGCTCCAATCCGGTTCGGAGATTTCTGGACAGAGTACGTCAATCGTCTTCAATCCTCGTCCACTGGCCTGCGCTCGACCCTTGATCGTGAGCCGCTCCCGGCACTCTTGTCAGATTTGCGTCCGGAATTTGATGTGCGTGATTCTCGTATTCAAGCTCTTGTACGCGACCTGGCAAGACGCATTAATCAAGGTATTAATGCGAGTGCAACAGCTTCAGATACAGCTCTGTTGGCTGCGGTTATTTTAGCAACTTCAGATGCATCTTCATCTGCGCTCAACATCTCCGAATGTCGGCAAAGAATCGCAAGTTTGCGTCAACTCATTGCACGACTTGCTGAACACCTCGGGTGGTCGATTTCAGCAGGTGACCTGGTTGAGCACGGTACGCGTGGCGAAATTGAATATATTTCCAGCGCGACTCTGCAACCCCCTGTCAGCGATGAAACTCGCAACAAGTCGGCAGATTTGTTGACGGCTGCTGTACGCTGGGGATTTCTGCAACCACTCGCTGCAAACGATCCTTCCGCACCGGTGAAGCCTTCTGAGAATGCTCAATTGAATTTGTGGTGGTACCGCGGGACTATATTTCATTTGATTGCGATTCCTGGAATTGTTGCCGCCATTTTGCTTAAAGCAGCTCGTCTTGTGACGCACGACGAGGGGCAGGATGGCATTGCGCTCTCGTTAGTTGAAGGACAATTCTCTGCTCTTCGGCAACTCTGGGACGATGAATTGTATTGGCCGGAGGTAACATCATCCGGACGCCTCGTTTCTTCGGCGCTGAGTGTGCTTGAAGAGATTGGCTACATTCGCTGGGACCGCAACGCGAATTTGCTTCACCTGAAGACAGATGCTCGATTGCAAGAAGAACTTGTTTGGATAGCTGCATTGGTAGAACCAGAAACAGAACTCTACAGCATTCAACTCGGAGCTGCCTTGCAACTCTCTCTTGAGTCAGGCCTGTTTAGAAGAGATGAGCTTTTGGAGCTCTCGGTTAAACTCCACCGTTCAGCTTTTTTGCGCGGACAAGTGCGCACGCAAAGTCAGTTGAGCCACGTCTTTGGTGGGCGCATCTACGATGCCTTTTTGCGCTCTGGGCTTTTTGTGTCCGCTGAAGGAGTTGGATTTACTGTTAGTTATAGCCAGCTCGCAAGTCTTTCTGGTTTCTTGAACGCAGACCGGTGGCGCGATTATTCTATTTAGTTGTTCGCGTTGTTATGGCTTAGGTGTTACCAAATTCTTTTGGTTTATTGGTCCGAGCCAATGCCAAAAGAATGCATTCGGATTGCCTGCGCGTTGCTCGATCACTGAGTTTTCGGGATTCGTTAGTAGGGAGCCGACGGAACGGGCGTCTGGAATTTTTACGTCGTAATTTGCGAATGACCTATATATCTCACTTACTGCCGAGCCTGCGCCCAGGATTGTGCATATAAAGACAGCTGCAAGGGGAATATATTCAAAAGTAAATTCTTTGCGAAAAACCCTCAGCCAAAACGACATAAGAATGAAAAGCCCCGGGATAGAAGCGCGCATGCACAGATCATTCATGATCCCCATTTTGTAGAATGGCAGAATCACCAGAGAAAGAAGAGCGATCCAACCGAAAAGCTTTTCCATTCTAGAGAGATTGAGAGGCGGCGGGAGATTTATCTCGTTGAGGAAGATTTTTGCTTTGCGGTGCTGAACGAGGAACGGCACCGCTATTGGCAAGATTTCAAAGAGAAACAGGAGCGAATAATTGCGCCAGAAATTGGGATGCGAGAATTGCCATTCATTCGGGAAATTAAAAGCGTTCGACGAGTAAAATAAAAACCCGAGCAGCGCGACAAATGGCGGTACGAAGAAATTCGCACTGCTAAGGAAATTGGCTCCCTTGTCAGTGAAAATGTCGCGCACGAAGAGCGCCGCGATGAACGGTAAAAGTCCGAGGCATGCGATTGGGCTCCAGAGAAACGCGCAGGCGGCAAGAAATAAAACCGATTTGTGTCCAATGCCGCGATGAAGCAATAGCAACAGAAGAGAAGTCATTAACCATGGTGCAATAACGTGTTGTGGAACCCAGAATAAAAGGGTCGTATTGCTTGAGAATTGACCAATCGAAGCCCACCATTCAATATGAGTTCCGGGAGTCAGAATTTCGCTTGAATATGTTAGCGCAGCTCCGAGAATATCCCAGCCGCCAAAAAGTATGAAAATGAATGCGGCAAAGGTTAGTTTTGCGCGGCTCAGAGTGGTGAGCTTTAACGCCAAGCAAAGAACGCTCCAGACCAGAGACAAACCAACAAATGTCCAGATGAAGATAAAAAGATTCGCAATGGTCCAGTTGGTGAGCTTACCAATGAGAGCCGCGGGTAGGTAGTAGCTCACGTAATAAACGAGAGGAATGTTGCCTTTCATTTGCAGTGGCCAAGGATTTTCGATGAGATCCTTCAAAAGCGCGTTGCTCGCGGCATAATCTGTATTTTGAAATCCGATCCCTCCCGTTCCGGACAACGCGCACCAAACAAAGAAAAGACAAAATGGAATTGCGTGGGTTGTCATGAGGTTCGCAAAGACCTCATAAGCAGAGCCAGGCGGTTCTTCCGATGACCAACTGACGTACGAGCCATAAATAAGCAGGGTTGCAAACAACAGCGCTGCGCCGGTGTTTAGCCAATAGGAAACAAAAATAAGAATGGGCAGGCTCAAATAAACGAGACAAGCCCGAACGAGCCAGATTCCGGATTGGGTGATGGCCTGTTCATCTTCCTTGTAAACGGCCGTGCTCATTGGCTGATTATTCCCTTGTGACGCTCATAAATTGAAGTTTTTTTCCTTGCGTTGCAAGAACAAGTGCTTTTGTTTTTCCGGGGCCGGGAGGTTTGACGCTTGCGCTCTTGCTGCGATCTTGTCCGGGATTCGTGAACGCTGTGGCCATCAATGTGCCGCGCGGCATGTGTGAGGGAACTAGTGCGAAATTGCCAATGACGAGAGGCTTCGCTGGTGTTGGATCGCGCGGTTCAATGAGTGGCCCAGCGAGAGGTCGAAATGATGCTGGAATTTGCATGCGGACATCAGAAGGTTGACCAACCGCTCGGGTGACGTTGGCAAGTCGAAGAGCACGCTTACGAGAGGGTTGCTCGCTGCCCGTTTCTTCGAGTCCGACCGTGTTGTCAAGGAGCCAATCGGGGTTCCACATCTGCAATGATACGAGTTTCTTTTGCGACGACAAACTTCCAAAAAAGGTCGGACCACGGGTGAATCCAATCAAACTCATTTCCTGAACGAGCGTGAGCTTGGGTTGAGAGGTGAGCCAGTCTTGCAGGCATTTGAAGTTTTGCGGCGTGTTGCTCATTAAAACTGTGATGCGTTCAATTCCTTCGAGTTGTGGTTGTGGCTTATTGCTGCGGCACAGCGGTTCGAGTTGGGCCCCTGAGTCTTGCGCAACTTTTTCAAATTGTGCGGAATCAAAATCAATGGCGGAAAGGGCGTGGAGAATGAGTCCTTGGTTGGCTTGCCGTGTCGGGAGATTCGCGGGGACTTTGCGCGAGACCACATCAAGGAATTGTCCGCGGGTAATTGCCAACCCTTTCGCTTGATGCCGATAGCGAGGCGTGAGTGTTACGTTAAGATTATTGAGTCCCTGGCTGCGAACGAGCTCTTCCAAGCTTTTAAATTGCTTACGCCAGGCGAGATAATCAACTTCACCGGTCGTCTCGTCAACAACAGTTTCCCCAGTTTGAGATTCCGATTGAGCTGTTGCTGCGTGTGAGGCGGGTTTCTCTGGCGGGCGAGCTCTTTCTGCAGAAGCGGGCGAGGTTTCGCTTGGTTTTTCTGTGGGGATAGCATTGGGCTTGTTTGTGTCTGTCGATGGAGCAGGGTTGGTTTGCTGGCTTTCGCTCGCAATTTCTTTGTTTGTTTTTATCTTTGTCGCATTGCTTTCTGAAGGTGCTTCGGACGCTTGTGTTGCTAGACCTGTACGCTGAACATTCGGACGGTTTGACTCGGTCTGAGATTGCAAGGTCGTTTGTGCACGCATGGCTGTTTGTGCCGTGCGTGGCTCCATGCGGTCAATCAATTTTCGGAAAATCATGCCCACTCCAAGCGCAAGAACCACCCCCGCGAGAAAGGCGACCAGGTTTGGCGGAATAAGGTCTTTTCTTCGATTGGGACCAAAAATCTTGGCCATGAGAGTTCCCTTTTTTCGATGGATAAAGCCTTTCAAAGATACCTCAGAAGGCAATCTTGACCTAGCCCTCTGTTCTCTTTTCGACGTTGTACCTTGGGTTCGGGCGGGAGACACTTGCAGAGTAAAAAAGTTTGAGGCCTGGAGACTTGCCTTGCAGACCGCTCAGTTGAAGCACATCATTGTGACAAATGAGGCTATCCTTGGTCCAATCCAGACTGAGCACGTCGTTAAATTGTTTGAGAAAGATCCTCTTTTTTTGAAAAAGGTAAATTGGATCACTCCGGACGGACGTTCACCTTTACTTGTTTTTGAGTGGTTTGCCGATTTTGCTCAAGATGCTGATCTCGACAAGATTCTTGCCCAAGTCTCTGCAGCACAATCTCAGCGGCCTCAGCCGAGTCAAAGTTCTGAGCAATTGCCTGGTGAACCAGGTTCTTCTGAAGGCGCAAACCCTGTCGTCCCGTCAACTCGCATTCGCACTCCTTGGCGTTGGTTGCGAGATCTCTTCGCACTGCTTGGTTTGGGGGTTCTTGGAGCTGCACTGCTGATTGTGGGTGTTCGAAGTCAACGTCCACACCGTTCACAGTTGCGCAACGAAAGAGCCCTTACAGCTAAATTGCTTGGGTCCACGCCAGATGCGCTTCGAACATATCAGCTGCTTTTGGAAGGAAAGTTGACCCGTGACCTAGCAAAATATTCTTCCGCTCTTTTGCGAATCCAAAAGGATAAAGCTCTGTATCCGGATGGGCAATTACCTAGCGCAGAGTTCACTGCTGCGATGGCACTTGTTGCTTTGAACCATGATGAGCTCGACAAAAAAGAGGAATGGAAACAACTGCTCATGAGTCTTTCACCCGAGGCCCGGCAACGTGGTCTTGCGGTGGTTGCTTATGAATTATCGAGAATGATGGAAACACGAAAGTTGCTTCGTGAAAAACTTAAAGAGTCGCGAAAATCGCTGAGCAACGCCGTGTCTTCTAGAGCGTTGCAAGAAATAAATATCGTCTTGGAACGTCTCACTCGTGTTATACCCGGCAGCGAGCCAGAGGAAAAAATTCTTCACGGAATGTTACTGGCAAGAGTTTTGTCTTTGTCGCTTATCACTACATTAGAAATTCCACTGCAGGTGAATCAAACTGCTGACATGAAAGTGCACCTCGAAAAGGTTAAAGCCCTTTATTCTTATCTTTCGACTGCCGATCGCGGCGCGATTGAGATTTTACTCCAGTTGACTCAAAAAAAAATGGAAGCAGCAAATCAGAAATTGGATTGGAGCAAAGCTCTTGAATCGTTTGCTGCTTTGAATTCGTCAACACGACTGCTGTGCCAATTGAATGAAACCGGAGCCGGCGCAGACACGGCACTTTTTCTTCTCTCACAGACTGCTGTAGAACGGCAAAGAGTTCCTGATTTGACAGCGATTTTCGATACATGTTTTGTTGGTTTAAGGGCATATCCTCGCGCTTCGGCACAGTCATTCGCGAACAACTCAGCAAATGTTCTTGAGTTCGTCGGTGCTGGATCCGTTGATGAAGGGTTGCTGCGCAAATTTAGAGTGCGATTTCCAACGCTCAACCCTGCTTTGAAAAGTTTATCGGGCGCGAAAAATAGTGTCGGCGATTGGTTACTTGTCTTGCAGTTTAATGACATTTTGGGTGGACGACTGATTGGTAGTCAGAAAACACTTCTTGCTAAGGAAAAGCTTTGCGGTAAGGCACAAGCAAGTTCTTTATGTGCTCAAGCGCGCTGGTACGAGACACGTGGAAGATGGCGAGAACTTGCTGCTCTTATCCCCGAATACCAAGAGTTTCTGAACGGCGATGAGCTTACGCTTTTCATACAATCGCTCGTCATTAAGTCGGTACGGGAAATTCTGACCAGCAAGATTTCAGAGCAGGCGAAAGAAATTCGCGAGTTATTAAAATCGCTCGAATCGTATGGAGTTGCCGACGATCCG
The DNA here is from genome assembly GCA_009918675.1 of bacterium. GTDB lineage: Bacteria > Bdellovibrionota_B > Oligoflexia > Silvanigrellales > Silvanigrellaceae > RFOM01. Next base: position 5,384 of record RGDM01000047.1, on the reverse strand, counting down.
CAGCTTCAATTTGTTTTTGATTATGTGAACAGTCTTGCTGTCAGTCACTGAATTGGGGGATGAACTCAAGTGTCCTTGTGTGTGCTCGTAAGATCAGAAGAATTTGCGGCTCGTCCGCTTGCCGAGCAAGATCTCATTGAGCACGCTGTCCGTGATGTCCCTGGTGTGCGATTGATTGAAAATGAAGAATGGATGAGCGTGCTTGATTCACTTCAAACGATCGGGACTCCAGTTGTTATGATTCTGCCGCTTTCGCTCAAAACGGCTCAACGCGAGTTGCAGAAACTCCTGAGCGAACTGGAGCGACGCATGCCTCTGCCTCAGCTTTTAGGAGTTCTCTTACTCGTTCAAAATGCAAGCGACACATCTTCAGGGCGCTATGAGCAGCTCAACGCTCTTTCTTGGCTCGAAAGGATCGATCAGTTTTTCGACAATGCCCTCCCTGTGCAATTTATTTTTACCTCAAATGAGGGTCCTCGACTGGTGCAGATGAATGTCTCTGCCGCTGTCAGCAGCCTGTGGAAAACTCTGGAATCATTTCGAGAGCTCAAACATCTTGCGCGGGAAATTGATGCAATGCGTTTTCAAGTGGAAGAGCTGGAGAGTCGCTTTCGTTCGTAAATGTGACTTCGACCAGCATCAAAACCAAAGATGAGCAAACCTGTCCATATTAAAATAAATGCAAGAAGTTGTTCGTGGCCAAAGGGTTCGCGAAATATAAAAACCGCAATTAAAAACTGAAATGTGGGCGAGATGTATTGAAAAAATCCAAGAGTACTGAGAGGCAGTCGTTGTGCAGCTTCCGAAAACCAGACCAACGGAAGTGCTGTGAGTGCGCCTCCCAACGAGAGTAACCCCAGATGGTAGAGCGGATTTGCTAAATCCAGAACATTGACGGGCGCAAAGTGCGGGTGAAGGAGCAAAACTGCGGCAACAGGAAGTAAAAGAAGACTTTCAACAGCCGTTCCAAAGTTACCATTCAGTGCGGTTTTTTTTCGAATCACTCCGTAAAGAGTGAATGAACCAGCCAGTGCTAATGCAATCCACGGCAGGCGGCCGCTGGTCAGCGTGAGCCAGCAAACACCTGCACATGCACATGCAAATGCGGACCATTGCAGTCGATTGAGCTTTTCGCGAAAAAGCAATGAGCCAATGAGAACGTTGAAGATTGGGTTGATAAAATAGCCGAGGCTTGACTCAAGCGCATGACCTGAGTTCACTGCAAAAATATACAGCCCCCAGTTGACCCCAATGGCGAGTGCACTTGGGATACATTTGTTCAAGATAGCAGGGTTTTTTAGCAGAGTTAGCCAGTTTTGTAGCGTTGATCTCAGTGCAAAGATGAAGGCAAAAAACACAACCGACCAGACAATGCGATGGGCGAGAATTTGCAGTGGCGGAACCATTCTTAATTCGCGCCAAAAGAGCGGAACAAAACCCCAAGTTGCGTATGCCGACAGTGCGTAAATTGCTCCACTTTGTTTAGAAATGGGTTCTTCGCAATTCGAGTTATTCTTGCGGGTCATCAAATTGCCCGCGTTGCGGCAGAGGTTGTGAATATGTGTGGTTGCTCGGCAAGGAGATCTTGAATGAACCAGCTTTCCGAAACGCAGGTGGTAGATTGACCCCCGCGCTGAAGGATTTTTGCAATTCGAGATGCGACCTTTTCACATTCGGCGCGGTAGGTGGTCCATTTTCCGCCGTAGATTGAAAATAAACCAGGCACGCTCTCGTCGATGATCGTCTCACGCGAGAGCGAAGAAACATTGAGTCCCTCATTGGATTGCAGGTAAGCAGGAGAGGCGAATGGATTTTCCGACCAAGCTGTTGGCAGCGACTTTTGCTTGAAGGGTTGATGTTTGTCAACGATAGGCATCGTTCTGACGCCTGCGAACGTTTCCTCGATATGTTCAGCGGCAGTGTTGATTTTAAGACTGAATTGCGCCGCATCAATGAGATATTGGATCTCTTGTTCTGTTGGTTTTAAACCACGCGGTTCATGCGCGGGCAGAACAGTTTCTGTTGTTCCAAGTAACCATTTGCCATTCCACGGAATAAAAAAGACCACCCGGCCATCTTTATTTTGTAAAAGGCATGCAGCCGACTCTCCAGGCTTGATTTCTGGGATTGCACTGGTCTTGAATACGATATGACTGCCCTGATTTAGGAGGCAGCGAATTTTTGGGACGATCCCCCAGCGGATTAAGTTTGCGTTGTTCCAAGCGCCCGTTGCATTGACTATCACACGCGTGGTGACTTCACGCACACCGCTCTCGTTTTTGAGTGTGACTTTAAATCCCTGTGTTTTAGAAAGTGGAACGACTTTCAACACGGCTGTATTTTCTTCCAATGTTCCGCCAAGTTTTTTTGCAGCCGCTGCGGCAACTCGGCAAATCACGTCGTCAAGCATCTGAGCGTCGTAATATAAAAAGGCTCCGTCACTTTGCTGATCCATGCGTTGGCGATCTAAATACGGAGCAGCTAGATACATTTCTTCTCTATCGAGCCGGCGCGATTTAGGGAGCCCTCCATCACCCGCCATACTATCGTAGATAAAAAGACCGGCACGGAGCATCCATGCCGGGCGATCGCCTTTAAAAACGGGTAAGATGAAAGGCAGTGGCTGAACGAGTCCCTTTAAGAGGCGCAAGAGCAGCGCGCGCTCTGAAAGCGCTTCGTGAACAAGTGGCCATTGTCCGAAATGTTCAAGATAGCGAAGTCCACCATGGACGAGTTTTGTTGAGCGGCTTGAGGTTCCGCTCGCCAGTGTTTTTTCCTCAACGAGATGAACCCTGTCGATACGGCGTGAGGCGAGGTCGTGTAAAACTCCAACCCCATGACATCCGCCTCCTACAATCAGCACCTCGAGATCGGTCATAGCGAGCCCTTCATACTTGCAGATAGAATTGTGAAGATCGTTGCCCAGTCTGCTGCAGACCGAGGTTATCACGGCTGTTGCGACTGTTCATTGGATTGCGGGCTTGCAGGACCACATATCTATGTCAGCTGCTTGGCTTGCCCCAAGCAGCTGACTCCCTGCGAAGTGTGCGAGCTGATGAGGCAATCAATTCGGCTGCAGATTTCATTTCTGCCTCGCTATTGGGAAGGCCTATTGAAACGCGGAAACTGGAGAGCGCTTCATCTTCCTCATAGCCCATCGCCAGCAAGACATGGCTTGTTGTTGCCTGAAGTGTTTTGCAAGCGCTTCCCGCGCTCACACAGATGTTGTGCATGTTTTCTATCAGTTTCATTGCATTTACGCTTTGTAGTCGGAGCATCAAAATGCCAGGAGCTTTTGAAGTAGAATCTCCGGCATATTCAAAACCGATCTGACCACGGAGAGTGCTTATAAAGATTGATTCCAAATGAGCCAAATAATGCAAACGCTCTTTGCGCTCGGCGTATTGCAAACGTAACCCTTCAGCGAGGCCTGCAATCGCAGGAAGATTTGGTGTGCCGGAGCGCAGACCACCTTCGTGACCACCGCCTGTCATTTGTGTCGTCAAACGGATCCGCGGATGTCTTTTTCGAACAATCAGCGCTGCAGCGCCTTTTCCAGCGTAGATTTTCGCGCCAGAGATTGTTGCGCAGTCGAACGGTAAAACCGAGGTGTGGAGATGTCCACGCGCGCAACCTTGTACTGCGTCGACGTGAAGATATGCGCCTTTAGCATGCGCTAATGATGCAATTTGAGGGAGTTTGGCTTGTATGACCCCAGTTTCATTATTCACATCCATAACGCACACTGCCAACGTGCTTTCATCGATCATCGCTTCGGCAACTTTTAGGCTGATCTGTCCCTGTGCGTCTACCGGCAATATTTCGAGCTGAATGCCGCGGCTTTGGAGCTCTCGAACAGTGCTAAGTATTGATGAATGTTCGGTTGAAGAAATTAAGATTTTGTTACGTTTGCGCAGTGGGTTTTGCGTGATGCCGCGGAGAAAAAGATTGTTTGCTTCCGTTGCACTTGAGCAGAAAATCACTTCATCAAACTCAACCCCCAGACAGTCGGCAACTTGGGTTCGAGCATGCGCTAGTCCATGTTCGGCGAGTTCGCCCATGCGGTGAAGGCGATTGGCAGGGTTACCATAGATGGTTGTCATCCAAGGCAGCATTTTGTCGAGGATACGAGAATCGAGCGGTGTAGCGGCAGCGTGATCAAGGTAGATGAAAGAAGAAGGTAACGAGAGACCACCAAAGATTGCATCCGATGTGGGCCGATGCGCGGTCAAGAAAGCGCCTGCGAATGGTGAATGTTGAGAGAGCTTTGTGTGAGAGGCGCTCATAACAAAAATGCTCCTGGGCAGGCAAATGGAAGCAACGTTAGCCTAGCTTATTCAAACACAAAAAGCCCGGTCAAAAATGACCGAGCTCTTGAAAGAAGCACAGAGTGATCTTCTTAGCGGAGTGCTGCGACCAAGTCTGTCTTCAGATAACGCTGAGCGACAAAACGGCCTTTGTAGAAACCGCAGCTTTCGCAAACGGAGTGCGGCAGACGAGGAGCACCGCAGTTTGAACACTTGGAGAAATTGAGCGCTGTCAGGGCGTCATGTGAACGGCGCATGTTGCGGACAGACTTTGACGTACGTTTCTTTGGCACTGCCATGATACATCCTCGAATTCAAAAAGGGGGCGTCTGTCGATGCTCTTGTGTCATTGCCGACGCGCCCTGGGCTTTCTTGGGCTCACGCTAGATAGACGAAGAGAATCGGGGTGTCAACCACTTCCTCGGGCGAGGAATTACCGGACGTTGAGGTCAAGAGTGACCGGCGAACCATTGCGTAGGACGTTTACTTGAACGTGGTTTTCTTCGCGAAGACCATTCAAGAATTGAATTGTCCGGGCCACGTTATTGAGCGGAATGCCGTTGATTTCTCGGATAACGTCGCCGTCTTGCAAGCCAAGCTTGTGAAAAATTGAGTTTTGGTCGAACTGAAAAATTCGAAACCCTGTGATTTCCCCATTCACCACAACCGGCTCGCTTGAGGCTTGCATGAGGATATTGGGGAGTTCGTCGCGGATCAGTCGGTCGCGATACCGGCCATCCACTTCGATTTTGGTGCCAATCCGCTGAAATCCGTCTTCAATATGTTTGTCGGCGCTTGAAATCAGCACCTTTGGCGCTTGTCTGCCGGTCATTCCGCCGAGCTTATTCGAGACCATTGTCATGTGGCCGTCGTTTTCAACCAAAATCATCTGCTGGCGGTCGACACTCAAGAGAGTTCCAATGTTGAAAACATCCTCGCCGGTTTTGAACGCTTTGACTTCTGAGGTGTCGCGGTTTTTTACCAGGGCAACCCCCCCACGGGCACTTACAATTGCACCCACGAGTTGGAGGCTTTTCGCTTTGCTGGTTGCCAAGCTTGATGGAATCCACAACAGAG
>RGDM01000046.1 GCA_009918675.1 bacterium | reverse complement strand
AACCTCAAACACCGGTTTTGAATTTGCCTTGTATTAAACGATGCTGATTTCCCTGAGCGCCTCAAGCGCAAGAGGGTTAACTTGAGAGGGCTGCAAGACCCGTGGCCATCGAAAGGACACCTTCAATAAGGCTGGTAGCTTTTCTCTTCGGTGTATGAAGAGCCCATTTCTTTATTGATTTGCGCCTTCACCGAAAATCGGCGATCGTTGGTCACATACACAGCCCGTGCCAGCTCAATAAACTGACTATCAAATGATTTAGCGCGTTCTTTATCGCGAATGTCGTCTTCCACAACCCACAATGTCTCGTTGATGGTTTTGAGTTCTTTCACCAAGGGATGAGACACATTAATAGAATTCTTTTGACACGTTTCCAGAAGCGCGTTGAGCTCTTTACGAATATTGACGAGCTTAACTGAATCGGAAATTCGCTCACTCTTGATTTGAAGAATGGTTATCTTGTCGAGCAACTCGCCAACCGAAACGGGAACGAAAACTTCAGAGCTGCTCACAGTAAACCTCACATCAATCGAGTTCGACAGACGCCGCACGTTTGTCCAAGACCTGCCGCAGAGATTCGCCAATGAAATTGAGCGAGACGACAAGGCTTAGGATGGCAGCGGCTGGGAAAATAGCCAGATGTGGGGATTCAAGCAAGTAGGAGCGCGCTTCGTTGAGAAGTGTACCCCACGACACAGAGCCATCTCCCAATCCGAGCCCCAAGAAGCTCAACCCTGCCTCGGCCAAGATCGTACCAGCCAAGGAAAATATTGTGTGAATCAGTAAGGGCGAGAGGGTCATTGGGAGAAGATGATAGATAATAATCCGTGTTTCGCTTGCGCCAAGGGCCTTTGCCGCAATCACAAATTCACGGTTCCTGAGGGAACGAAATTGTCCGCGCACAACCTTCGCAGAGCCAATCCATCCTCCCAAGCAGAGAGCGGCAATGGTATTGAACACCCCCCCACCCAGAACTGCCGCAAGAGCGATAGGCAGAACCAAGGGCGGAAAGGCGAGCAACAACTCCATGACACGAGAAACACACTGGTCAACCCAGCCACCCCAATAGCCTGCGGCTGCACCCAGGGTTGATCCAACCAAGGCACTCACCATGACCACCGAGATTCCAACCAGCAACGACACTCGTGCCCCACCGATCATCTGCAGAAGAACACTTGAACCAACGGAGTCGTAACCAAACCAGCCCAGTGGTTCGTGCCAACTGAATACAGGAGGGCGTCTCGTCTGAGGCAGGTCAATTGATATCTCCTTCAGCTCAGGAAAGAGCGCCGGAAGGCACGCGATTATCGCCCAGAAAACAAGAATAATTAAGCTCAAACGGGTGGAGTTTTCTTTCAAAACACGGGCTAAAATTTTTTTCAGAAGTGGATTCATTCAACACCCACCCTGGGATCAAAAAGTTGTTGCACAACATCAATCACAGCAGCAAGGCAAACGTGAACAAAAGCCAAAACCACAACACACGCCGAGACCAAATTATAGTCTCGTTGGTTCACAGCTTCGATCATCAAAGAACCCAAGCCTGGCCAAGTAAAAACCTGTTCGGTGATCACCGAACCACCCAGCAAACTACTCAACTGGAGTCCAAGAATAGTTAGGGCCGGCAACACTGCGTTGCGCAATGCATGGCGCGTATAGACTTGATACTTGCTCAACCCTTTACTGAACGCAGTGCGAATGTAATCTTCATGAAACACTTCAAGCAAACTGCCACGCAGCATCCGGCTTGTAAGCGCAGCCAATGCACTTCCCAAGGTCACCGTTGGTAAAATCAGCGAAGAAAGCCCATTTCCACCCGTCAGTGGAAAAATGTCCAACCACACGGCAAAGATCCAAAGAAAGAGAGTTCCGGTGATAAATGTTGGGGCGGATATCATCAGGAGTGAAAGAACAGATAGAAATTTATCGACACGACTTCCGGCACGAATTGCCCCATAAATTCCGAGCAACAGTGCCAAAAGAAGAGAAAACACAAACGAACAACTTGCGAGCTTTAAGGTTGCAAAAAATCGCTCAACGAGGAGCGGTGCGATGGGACGTCCATCGACAAGTTTGCGGCCAAGGTCGCCTTGAAAAAGTTTCGTTATGTAATCAATATACTGCTCAAAAATTGGCTTATCCAAACCATTTGCCGCAAGCCAGCGCAGCTTGTCAGATTGCAGGGCATCGGGCCCAAGAACCGCGTCGGCCGGGCTGCCGGGAATTAATCTTTGAAGGTAGAATACAAGCGTGACGACACCAAACGTTACAAAAGCGAGTCGCGCGAAAAATGCAATCCATGCGCGCGTCATTTTGACTACCTCAATGAGGTTGTTGTCAGTGAATCGTAGCGCCCGTCGGGGAAGAGTTTAAAACCTGAAACTCGCTTATTCATCACGACAAACCCAGTGCGATACCAAAGAAATGCGTAGGGCATTTCTGCAGAAATAATTTCCTGTGCCTCATCGTAATACGCTTGTCGCTTTGCGAAGGCGGTTTCTGTTTTTGCCAGATCTAAAAGTTCGTCAACTTTTTTGTTCGAATAGAATCCGCGGTTGGCACCCAAGGGCGGCGTTCGTGACGAATGAAAAACAAAATGCAGGTGATCGCCATCTTTATAACCGATCCAAGGCGCAATCCACGCCTGCACGTTGCCGTTGTTGAGATGTTTGAGAAAGGTATTGAACTCGAGAACCTCAACCGCCACTTTTAATCCAATCTTTTTCAATTGCCCTGCAATTGCTTTTGCCACTGCAATTCGCTCGCGATTGAGAGGAACTTTGATTGTAAAAGAACCTCGCACGGCAGGCCCTTTACTTCCGTCTGGATCTTTGTAGCCAGCAGCATCAAGCAACGTTTCTGCCTCTCTCAGATTAAAATTTGCCGGCATTTTGTTCGCGTGATGATAGGTATGACCAACAGGAAACATTGAATCAGCGACCTGACCCAAACCCTGCAAAGTAAACTTGAGAATTTCTTCGCGATTGATGGCCAATGCTATCGCTCGCCGAACACGCACATCTGCAAAGAATTTATTTTTTAAATTGAAAGCAAGAAAGGCTGTTGAATCTGCTGTCCGCATTTCGACACGGAAGTCGGCGGAACGTTTGTTCACGAATTCAACCACTTTGTCTGTATCAAGACTGTTTTGCACGAGGTCAACATCACCCTTAAGCAATGCAGCATAGCGCGTGTTATTGTCTGGAAGAATCTTGAAAACAACCTGCGAGAGAGCAGGAAAAGCGCCGGCAAACGGAGCGCCTGAATATTTCTCGTTGCGAGACAAAATCCATTCTTCATCCTGGGCTTTGCTTAACTTGAATGGGCCGGATTCATAACCCTTGCCCATGAGCTCATCCGCAGGCTGGTTGATAGCCTCTTTGGGCAGCACTCCAATGACCAAATTTGAAATTAAAGAGCTGTCTGGCTCAGAGAGAATGAATTTCACTTCACGCAAACTCATCTTCTCAATCGCTTTGATTCTTTCAAATGCCCCACGTCGAGGACTGGGTGGTAGCCCAGCTCTGCCCTCTCGAATGAAGGAATATGTTGCAATAACGTCATCGGCATCGATATTTCGCCCCAGAGCAAAACGGATCCCCTCGCGGATTTTCACGACCAGTGTCTTGGGATCTTGGAAGGTGATTCTTTCCGCAACAACCTCTTGTGGGACTCCTGTTTCCGAGAACCCGACCAGCGGAAGGAAGAGGAGTGGCTCGAGGTACTGGCTGTTGGCGTCGGTGGATACGAACCGCGGGTCCACCGAACGGGGCTTTGTGTCAAAGGCCACTCTGAGAGTCTGGGGCTCATCAACCGTCGGCGAGGACCCACGCGCCGAACCCGACAGGCTGAAGACAAAGAGCACGACCCCGAGCGCCCTCGTCAGTCGGCGAGCCAAGCAATCGAAATAAGTCATATAATCTCCTCACTGCAGCACTTTGAGTGTAGCCTGTCTTGCGTGGCAATTGAACGCTCGAAGCGTCACACCATCGCCCTGGCCCTGCCCCGCCGGAAATTGGCGGAGTCTGGTTGACGCCAACTCAAGTGTTGGTTATTAGGCCTTTCTGGCGCATTTTTTTGAGAGGTGATTGAGACATGGCACGTATTTCCATTCAAGACTGTCTCGACAGAATTCCAAACCGCTTTGCGGTGGTCATGCTCGCTGCGCGTCGGATGCGTCAGCTTCAAAAGGGCAGCGATCCTCTGGTTGAATGCAGGAATAAAGAAGCAGTGACAGCTCTGCGCGAAATCGCTGCAGGAATGGTGGGAATCAATGAAATGGAAAACATTCCCGGCCTGTCTGAGAACATTGAACGTGTGGCAAAGCGTTACAAAGACTAAGCCTTTATTTGGCCGCGACAATGCGCCTTCAATTTAAAATAAATTTAATCAGAGCGATGTCCCTGAGCCTTGCGTTCAGTGGCATCTTTGTTTGCTCCTTTGGCTTGGCTGCATCCGAAGCAAGCAAAGATAAAAAAAACACCGAGAATCAGCCCAAACCACAATTCGCCCCGGTTCTTCGTTGGGGCAAAGCCGACCCCGATTCAGAGTCGGCTGAACTTTCGACCGCACTCACCGAACTTTTCCAAAATCGCGGACATGCACTCAACTTCGACAAACGCGGCTTAACCAGTTTGCTTGAGCAGGCTTTACCCCGACGCATTGGCAACCTCTTTCCTTTTCGCAAACCACATTATGTTCCGCAGAATTTCATCTTTGAAAATTTCGGTCGAAGGGCTTTTCTTGTCGGTGAACTAAATCCGCGTGTGCCTCCCATACTTTCGGGCACCGAAACGGCTGACTGGATTGAGTTGAAGGGCACCGACGCAGTGCAACCGGCACGTGAGTTCACACCTCCGCTGTTGCTGTCGCAAGGGCTTCGCGGGCTTTCCTTGCAGAATCCGTGGACGGCCGAGATATTCTCCTCCACCTGGACTCAACAGTTTGATGCAGCGGCAGCGCTCATTGAACATGGTGGGCTCAAGTGCCAGCGCAGTGCGGGAATCAAGAAGACAGATCCCAACCCACCACAGATTCCAAATTATTTCCGCTGCAGTGTGCCGCTCACAACCCTCGCGCGCGAATCTGGAATTCCAAAGCAACTTCCCAAGCGCATTGGTGCTCTCGCAAGTCCAGGCGCAACGGGAACTGCTTCGCCTGCTGTTGCACCGAGTTGCTTGCCCATGGGTCGTCTCAATACTCAAACTCTTGAAATGTTGGGTAACGAAAAAAACGGCCACTGCTTGTTGTGGCGAAGTTCCCTTGATGAGCGTTTTCAGCAACGTTCTTTGTCTTCGAAACTTATCTGTCTCAATTCTCGGCACAAGAGTTTTCAACGCACACGCTTCAACTCGGTTGTTGCTGTTCTCCCGGCCAGCAGACCCGATGCTGTTCACATCATCGAATCGGAAGATGGTCTTATTTCTGCGCACCGAATGAGTCTTGCAACGCTCTCAGCGACACGCGAGGAGATTGGCACCCAATCCGGACAAAATCAAAATATTCGCAACGCATCTTTCCCACGCAACCGCACAGGTCTTTATGCGTGTCAGCAACCCACTGGACCCAACTCCCAGCTTTTCCCTCCGACTGAAATTTTGGGCGCCAATGTGGACTGGATTTATATCGACGACTCCCTTTATTCTGGCCTCCGCCCACTTCGCCCAGAAACCGATGTTGCATGGCGCATCAAGGAATCCTCAGACAGCACTCTCGACATTGAACGTTTGAGTTGGTCGCAGCTGCAATACGACCATCCCTCAATCACAAACGACAGACCCTTTGCATGCGTGGCTGGGCGCGAAATTGATTCAAAGTGCGCGATCCGTGTTCTACAAACCGCGCTGCAAGTTTCTGAGGAATGGCTTGCCGGAGACTACGATCGCGCGAACCTCTCTCCACAGGTTCAGCTCAGCTTGACACTGCTTCTGGCACAATCGCTTGAAAAGGTTTCTCTCGCTCTCCCTGACTGGGCACTGCGTGAAGAAACCGAGACACTTTTGAATCTCTTTGCGAAAAAAGCTCGCTCGATCGTGGACAGCCGAGTTTTGGGTGCTGCCGGCCCTCGTCTTGATTATGTCGTAAAGACTCCCCCGCAAGCGCATCGTTATCTTGATATTTCCTTTGAATCGCAGGACTATCTCTCTCTCAAGAAATCACTCTCCACTGCTAACGACTTTTGGGCTCAAATCAAACAGAAGTCGCTTTAAGGTCAGCCATGAACAACCAACATCATTATTTCACGACACCCATTTACTATGCCTCAGGCGAACCGCACGCAGGCCATCTTTACTCCACCGCACTGATGAACATTTTAAGTCGACACTACCAGCACCGTGGTTGCGAAACTCGAACACTCACCGGAATGGATGAGCATGGCGAGAAAATCGAAGAGAAAGCGAAATCACAAAACAAATCTGCGCAGGCTCTCGTCGATGAACTCGCAGTGAAATGGAAAGAGATTTTTGCGCAGTTCGTTTTTTCGTACGACATTTTTATGCGCACAACGAGCCCAGAACACATAGAGAATGTTCGCAACATTTTGGCTTACTGCCATAGTAAAGGCGATATCTATTTTGGAGAGCACGAAGGCCACTACTGCGTCGATTGCGAAGCATTTCTGACCAGCAAAGAAATGGACGACAAACACAATTGCCTGGTTCACAAACGCCCCACAGAACTGCGGCGTGAGGGCAATTATTATTTTCGTGTACAAAAGTACTTGCCACAAATTATCGAATCCATCCGCAATGGCGGCATCGTTTCTCAGACTCGCTACCGCAATGAATTGATGGCGCTTGCAGAATCGTTCGAAGGCGATCTGTCGATTTCACGACCCAAATCGCGCACCAGCTGGGGAGTGGAATTGCCGTTCGATTCTCAGCACGTCGCGTATGTCTGGTTCGACGCTCTTCCCAACTATGTCACTGGAATTGGCGGAATCGAAGCAGCCCGGACAAGCCCACTGTGGAATTCCGCGACTCACGTCATTGGCCGCGATATTCTCAAGTTTCACGGAATCTTTTGGCCCGCAATTCTGATGTCTTTAGGCCTACATGTCCCACGTTTGTGTGTGACGGGATGGTTGCTCTCGGGTGGTCATAAAATGTCTAAGAGCCTGGGCAACGTGATTGCTCCGGCCGATCTTCTTCCTCTCGGCCGAGACGCCTTCGTCAACACGGCATTTCGTTTGGCAAATCCAGGTGAAGACGTTGACCTCACAATCAAAACAATTGTCGAACGATTCAATGCAGATTTGGCGAACGGCATCGGCAATCTCGCATCACGCACTCTTGTGATGGTTGAAAAATACTTTGAAGGCGTGATCCCACGTTTCGAATCTGCGCATCAAATCGAGGAGGAAAAGCAGCTTGCTCAGCAAGCCATGGCCCTGCCCAGCAGTCTTGCCCACGCCTTCGATGAATTCCGAATTGCAGATGCTCTTGAAGACATTTGGGCATTAATAGCCCGCACCGACAAATACATTGCATCGCAGAAGCCCTGGGAGCTTGGCAAAAATACGGATGATATTTCGCGCGCGCGTCTCGCCAATGTCCTTGCTCATAGCACTGCCGTGTTGCGTGTCGTTGGATATCTTGCTGCAGCCTACTTCCCAGAGCGCATGCACGATCTCTTGACTGCGCTCGGCGAAGATGCTGGACGCATGGATGAAGCATTTGATCGCGCCCGCAACTTCTACGGAATTCAATCAGGCTTCCGACTTGGCGAAGTGCCGCGCTTATTCCAAAGAATGGAGATGCCAGCATCTGCAGCGAGCGGCGTTACAAACCCAAATTCTAATGGAAAACAGCAGGCCGTTTCGGGCGAAGCGAAATCAGCAACACCCCCCGCAAAAACGCAGACAACAGCCGATACCAGCTCTCCTGCGGTGTCACAGCCAACGGTGACAATCGATGAATTCGCCAAAGTTCAAATTCGAGTGGGAACCGTCATTAACGCAGAACTTGTTGAAGGCTCGACGAAGTTATTGCGCCTGCGAGTCTCTTTGGGCGAACTGGGCACACGGCAGATCTTTTCTGGAATTCGCGAGTGGATTACCCCTGAAGAACTTGTGAATCGAAAAGTGCTTATCGCCGCGAATCTGGCGCCGCGAAAAATGAAGTTTGGAGTTTCCGAAGGCATGTTGCTGTCATCCGAGACTCAAAACGGAAAAATCCAACCCATCTTCGTGGGCGAGGAATTTAAAGAAGGCTCGCTACTCTCATAATCTGAGACAATCTGAATCTTTTTTTCTCTGAAATGAAGTTGCATCTCAAATGCTTCAATAGAAAAAAGGCCGCAACTCAATTGAGCTGGACGGCCTTTTTTTCATCGATGTGCATCGCCCGAACTTAACGGCTGATTTTTGTGCCGTCGTTCACCGAGCGCAAGATTTCATCGCGTGGAATGAGATCTGTTGGCAGTTGTGCACGACGAATATTTGCCCGATAAAGCACCGCGCCGCGCAGCTTCGTGTAATCAAGATCAGCGTCTTCCAGGTTTGCACGGGTGAGATTCGCCCCTTCCAAGTTTGCATTCCACAAACTCGATTCAGAGAAGTCGCAGCCTTCGAGATTTGAATCCTTGAAGTTTACATAAGAAAGGTTCGCGCCGGCAAAATTGCAATTGGAAAAGTCCAACTTGGTGAGGTTCGCCTTGCGCAAATCAACGCCGGAAAAATCCCGGTTCGATTGCAGAATTTCGATGGCCTCTTTGCGCGTCAAGGTTTTTGGCTTGGCGCTTTCCGGGTCAATGGCGATACCAGCGCTTGCCGCTCCGCCGCCATCTTCATCTTCATCATCGTCAGAAAAATCATCATCGGAAAAATCGTCATCATCATCGTCGTCGTCAGATCCACGCCGCGGTGACAAATGAGACTTAGGTTTTTTACACAGTTCAGCAGTGCTGTTGGAGGATGATTTGATGTGCACCTTCGAGTCCTCTCTGGTTCGATGAAAATCGAATCAACTGGCCATTTATGGAAGTCGGGATATCTTTACCCATTTTTGGGCCAGAAAGGCAACAAAAAGGCCGACTCAATCGGAGTCGGCCCCTGACATTTTGCTTGCCGCTCTTCGCTTAGCCCAGCGGATCTTGTCGTTCATCAAAGGATCCACCCACGGGGGCATCATCTTCAGACAAAAGTGCAGAATTCACGGCCGTGGGGCGTTTCGGCGGCATTGTGAGAGTTGGCGACTGAAAAACAACTTCTCCCGCGTCTCGCATGAGCAATGTGACGAGGCGGCTGCGAATCACAACCTTCGGAACCCAAAACAGGTCAGCAAGGTACTGCACCATATTTGCTCGTGCGGGAACCTTGGTGAGTTCAGCCTTGAGAAGCTCTGCAGGCACCAGAAGTGCATTGGCCAAGTCAATGATTTCAGTTGTCGTGGTTTCTTCCGTGCGCACAGGCAACATGAATTGATCGCGTTCGGAAAGAAGGATGATGCGTGCAACCTCGCGGGCGATTGCACAGCGAATATGAGCGGTTAGGTCGCCCTTGCGATAACGAATCACATACTGACCCGGCTTCAGGCGGTTGCTTCGGGCAAGCTTATCGGTGACTTCGGCTTGAACAAGCTGGATGAACGGAAGAGCGGTCATCACTTCAGGCAGATAGACCGGAACGCTCGTCACGCCAGCACGAGATGTCAGATTTCGTGCAACTTCTTCCATCAGCACCTGACGATCGCGACGGTTCTTCGAAAAGGTCAAACCACCTTGAACTTTGCTCACCCGGGCTTCTTCCTCAGATTCACAAAAGTCAAACCAAGCTTCATCGAACTCAAGACCACCACTGGCAATGTCTTCAATCAACTCAATGTCGACATCCAACTCGCGTGAAAGCGCCTCGAGTGCGAAAATGCTACGCACGGCTTTTTTTCCACGCTTCCAATGACTCGTGTCACTTGGATTATAGTCAAGGATATTGCCCACATCCTGATCGTGGACCTTACCGTCTGTCCGGCGTGCTTCTAAAACACGAAGACAAAACTTAAACAAAACCGCGGATTGCGGAAACCGCTGAGTGTCGGTGGCCTTACGCATGTCGCGTCCCCTGAGCACTTTGTTGAAATGTTTTTGAGCTGCTGGTCAAAACATTACTCGGAGCATCTTTGAGGTGTCAACCGCAAAATTAGCCATAAAAAAAAGCCGCGCCTCTTGCGCGACTTCATAAAACACGTTCCAGACTTTCGACCCAGAAGCCTTTTTTCATGTATTCTGCTCAAAGGTCAGCTGAACACTTCAATTTGATTCAAATTCAGCGTCAACCACACCTTCTTTCTTAGAGGATCCACCCGCTGCACCACCGGGGCCACCTTCTCCAGTGGGCCCTTCGGCTGAAGTTGTCTTGTACATTTCCTCAGCCAGTTTATAGGCCTTTTGCTCGAGTGCTTGCGCAGCAGCATCCAGCGCCGCTTTGTCTTCGGATTGAGTTTCAAGAACTTTGCGCGCTGCAACAAGTTCGCTCTCAATTCCAGACTTCATCTCGGCTGGAATCTTGGCTTCATTGTCGCGCAGAGTTTTTTCAACTTGGAAAACCAAGCCGTCCAATTTGTTCTTTGCATCCACTGTTTCGCGACGAGTTTTATCTTGTGAAGCATGCACCTGAGCATCATCGACCATACGTTTGATTTCAGATTCCGAGAGTCCAGATGAACTTGTCACGGTAATCTTCTGTTCTTTGCCTGTGCCAAGGTCTTTTGCAGACACATTCAAAATACCGTTTGCGTCGAGATCAAATGTCACTTCAACCTGCGGAACTCCACGTGGAGCTGGAGGAATTTCACTCAAGCTAAAGCGGCCCAACAGACGGTTGTCGCGCGCCATTTCGCGCTCGCCTTGATAGACAGCGATTTCAACGCTGGTCTGATTGTCGGCAGCAGTTGAAAAAATTTGGCTCGCACGCTTTGGAATTGTGCTGTTACGCTCCACCAATTTGGTGAAAACACCGCCCAAAGTTTCAATACCAAGGCTCAATGGGGTCACGTCGAGAAGAAGAACATCTTTAACTTCTCCACCCAATACACCAGCCTGAACCGCAGCACCTACAGCAACAACTTCATCAGGGTTCACTGAACGGTTTGGTTCCTTGCGGAAGAATGCCTTCACTTTTTCGCCAACGAGTGGAATACGAGTTGAACCACCAACCATGACAACTTCATCAACTTGCTCAATGGAAAGTCCAGCGTCACGCAGTGCGGAACGGCATGGCTCAATGGTTCTTTCGATAATCTTGTCGACCATCTGCTCGAACTGAGGACGATTCAGCGACACTGCGAGGTGCTTTGGTCCTGAAGCATCTGCTGTCAAATAAGGGAGATTGATGTCCACCTTCGTGGTTGAAGAAAGCTCAATTTTGGCTTTTTCTGCAGCTTCGCGCAGGCGCTGCATTGCCATTGGGTCCTTCGAAACGTCAATTCCAGTTTGCTTCTTAAACTCACCAACGAGCCAATCGATGAGACACTCGTCAATGTTGTCACCGCCCAGGTGTGTGTCACCGTTTGTTGAAAGCACTTCAACTACGTTGTCACCCACTTCAAGAATAGACACATCGAATGTACCGCCACCGAAGTCGTACACTGCAATCTTTTGATGATGTTTTTTATCGAGGCCGTATGCAAGCGCGGCTGCTGTCGGCTCATTAATAATACGCAGCACTTCAAGACCAGCGATTCGGCCGGCGTCTTTTGTTGCTTGTCGTTGGGAGTCGTTGAAGTACGCAGGTACAGTGATAACCGCTTGCGTGACCGTTTGACCCAAATACGCTTCGGCCGACTCTTTGAGCTTTGTCAGCACCTTTGCGGAAATTTCTGGGGGGGCCATTTCCTTGCCACCCAACTCAAAAAGAACCTTGTCGCCCGAGCCTTGCTTCACTGTGTAGGGCATTTTTGAAGCTTCATCTTTGCGCTCTGTGAAATGCATACCGATGAAGCGTTTTGCAGAATAAACAGTATTTTTAGGGTTGGTTACAGCTTGGTTTCGCGCGGCACGGCCGACGATAAACTCACCGTCTCGTGTGTAGCCCACAACGGAAGGAGTTGTGCGGTCGCCTTCGTGGTTTGGAATCACTTTAGGTGTTCCATTTTCCATGACTGCAACGACCGAGTTGGTAGTTCCAAGGTCAATACCAATGATCTTTCCCATCGCTCTCATCCTCCACAGCAGGGCTCAAACTTTCAAGAAACTCCCACCAAATCGGGACTTGGTGGCGGGATTGGTTCAACCATCCCGGGCTTGCGCAGGAACATAATCAGGGTAGGAAACCTGTCAACAAGGGAGATGTTGATTTGCCTTGGCGGGTTGAGCGGGGTAGAAGTTTGCCGAGTTACATTGCGTCTTTGGCCGGAACTCCCGACCTTGACAAAAACAAGGAGTACCATGGAACCGCTCAGCCTCTTGGTCACCTTTTTTACTAATTACGGTTACCTGGCTGTCTTTGGCGTCCTCATTGCCTGCGGCTTCGGCTTGCCCATCCCCGAAGACATCAGTCTAGTTGCAGGCGGCATCATCTCGGGGCTCCACTACACAAACGTCCACACCATGTTTTTTGTTGGGATGGCTGGAGTCTTGGCTGGCGATGGAATTGTTTTCACGGCAGGCCGTCTTCTTGGCCAACGCGCCTTTCAATTACCTTTAATAAGAAAACTCATGACTCCTGAACGCTACGGCAAAGTTCAGGAGAAATTTGCAAAACACGGAAACTGGGTGGTTTTTGCGGCGCGCTTTATGCCCGGCTTGCGCACGCCCATCTTCTTGACCGCGGGGGCGACCCGGCAGGTCTCCTTTTTGCGATTCTTTATGCTCGATGGCTTTGCCGCACTCATCAGCGTTCCGATTTGGGTCTATCTTGGATACCTTGGAGCCGACAACCGTGAATGGCTGATGCACTGGGTCAAGCGTGGTCAAATTGTTACTTTTGTCTTGCTCGGCATTCTTCTTATTGGCGTTCTGCTGTTCTTTTACTTGCGAAAACGGAACAAAAAACAATGGCAAACCTAAGACCCGAAGACGCACTGCTCACTTACTGCGGTTTCCTTGTTGCAATCACGATGCGCGAAGCTGCGCACGCAATTGCGGCGCGTAGCCTTGGGGATCGCTCTCTCGAAACTGAGTCGCGAGCCACAATCAACCCCATTCCACACATCGATTTACTGGGTACAGTCATTCTTCCGTTGGTCTTTTTGCTCACCGGAGTACCGTTTTTGCTTGGCTGGGCGAAGCCTCTGAATATCGACACACGCTATTTCAAGAAAATGCGCCGCGACATCAACATCGCTGAGCTTGCAGGCCCGGTCAGTAATTTTCTCATCGCTATCCTCTGCGGAGTCAGCGCAGTTGCAATGGGCTACAAACTGCAAGTGATGTGGGCAGGCGAAGACCCAATTCCACGCCTGCTTTTGGCAATTGCGCAGTCGAATATCGTGATTGGCGTGCTGAATCTTTTGCCATTTCCAAATTCCAGCGGATGGCGCTTGCTTCTCAACAACATCCGCTACGATTTGGGACAATCACTCACCCAGCACGCAAACATCGTCAGCCTCGTGATGCTTGTCCTTCTTTTGACGAATGTCCTGAGCCCTTTGTTCATGGGTGCGATAGGCTTATACCTATACGTCCTGCAGCTCATCGCCTGACAGGACCCGACGCAGCGCGGAGCCACCATGTCAGAAAATCACTTTAGCATTTATTCACATGCCGACGCCGATGGTGGTATTGCCTCGGCTATTTTCTCACGCTTCCTGCGAATGACCTCGGGACATCCGAAGTTGAAGATACAAATTCATCCGGTCAACCACGGACCCGATCAACAAGACTGGTCGCTCACGGAACTCAAATATCCGTGTGCCATTCTTGATTTCTCACTACACCCCGCGTTTCTCAGTGAGAAGTTTTTTTCACTGGCAGGTGAACTTGATCCAGGCAAGAAAAACTCTCTCGGTTGTTATTGGATTGACCATCACCCCACGGGCGCGGGTATACCATTTATTACACCGGAAAATTGCCAGCAGATTCTGAGTCATGTGCGCTGCTTGTGGGACATTGAAGCAACCAGCACTCCCGGCCTGCTAAGAACACATCACGAAAAACTCGGAATTCCGCGCGCGCTTATAGAAGAATATGAAGAACTCATTGACCAAGCAGAAATTATCGATGCAGCGATGTTTGCAAACGCACAATCAGCGCATGATTTTTCAAGCCGTGCGGTGAAATTGCAAACATTATTCAGCACCTCTCATCCTGCTGTGGATCGCGTGGAACTTTATCGACGACTGGTGCAACAACTCATTTTGTCGCCCGATACAGACGAACTCATGGCCTCTGATCCGCTTTACTCAGCTCTAATAGAATTTGAAGAAAATCTGGTGATGAAACAAAAACGGGTTTATGCAGAAAAGTCGCAAATCGAGCAAAGAATTGCCCTGAGCAATTTCATGAATTGGCCATCCGATGAACATTTCCCTGGCATGGGCCGATTTGTCCCATACCTGTTGTTTCCAGAAATCCTTTACGCAATTCATATTCAGCCAGCAAAGAATGGTGTTTCTTCGATCTCCTGTGGAATCAATCCATGGAACAAACCAAAGAAACACGACAAGCACCTCGGCAATTACTTTGCAGCACATTTTGGCGGTGGCGGCCACGCATTTGTTGCAGGCGGCAGGATAACCAATCGAGAAAACAACAAAATCGATGAACTTGTGAGTTTTCTCAAAACATAGACGCATTGTTACCTTGGCGATCTCCCGCTAGAGTTTCGGGGTCCACCCAAACCATTGTGAGGACTCTATGGAACAGCCATTTCTTTTCAGAAAAGTTGCGGTCCTTGGCGCAGGCGTCATGGGCGCGCAGATTGCCGCGCATCTCGCCAACGCTCAAGTTGAAGTCGTTTTGTTCGACCTTCCGGCAAAGGAAGGAGATAAAAACGCGATCGTGCTCAAAGCGATTGCAGGAATGCAAAAGCTCGAACCCACTCCATTCTCGGTGAAGGCAAAAGCGAGCGATATTGTCGCGGCCAATTACGAAACCGATTTAGAAAAATTGAAAGACTGCGACCTCATCATTGAAGCCATCTCAGAGCGCATCGATTGGAAAGCAGACCTTTACAAAAAGGTCGGCCCATTCGTTTCTGAGCACGCTATCTTTGCAACCAACACATCTGGCCTGAGCTTGAAAACTTTGAGTGAGCATTTGCCGGGACACATCAAAGGAAAATTCTGCGGGGTGCATTTTTTCAACCCGCCGCGTTACATGGCTTTGGTGGAAATCATTCCTGGCCCCGCAACAGAACCACGCGCAATGGACGCACTGGAATCATTTCTAACAACAAACCTCGGCAAGAGTGTCGTGCGCGCCAAAGACACTCCCAACTTTATTGCCAACCGCATCGGTGTTTTCTCGATGCTCGCAACACTCCATCACGCTGAGAAGTTCGGCCTTGGTTGCGATGAGGTCGATGCACTGACCGGACCAAGCATCGGCCGTGCCAAGAGTGCCACGTATCGCACCGCAGATGTTGTTGGCCTCGACACGTTTGCACACGTTGTAAAGACCATGTCTGACACACTACCTGACGATGCATGGCATTCGATCTTTGTTTTGCCAGATTGGTTCAAGACGCTGATTGAGAAGGGTGCGCATGGTCAAAAGACAGGAGCCGGTGTCTACAAAAAAGTCGGCAAAGAAATTATGGTTTTTGACGCCAGCAAAGGCGATTATCGTCCTTCCGCAGGTACCGTTGCAGCTGAAGTTGAAAGCATTCTTAAGGTCAAAAACCCAGCTGAAAAGATGGCAAAACTTCGTGAGTGCAAGCACCCACAAGCACAATTCCTGTGGGCAATTTTCCGCGATCTTTTCCACTACTGCGCTGTGCAATCTGAAGGCATTTGCCACAACCTCCGCGATCTCGATTTTGCGGTTCGTTGGGGCTTCGGATGGTCTGCCGGACCGTTTGAAACATGGCAAGTCTCAGGCTGGCAACAAGTTGCCAAGTGGATTCAGGAAGACATTTCTGCGCAACGCACAATCGCAAATGCTCCACTTCCAAACTGGGCAACTGAATCAACGCGGACAGGAGTGCACAGCAACGAGGGCTCTTGGTCGCCTGCCGCAAAAAATCTTTCTCCACGTCCAAAAAGCGCACTCCATGCGCGTCAACTCTTCCCAGAACGCTTGATCGGCGAGAGCGTTGAATACGGAAAAACCCTTTGGGAAAATGATGGCGTTCGTGTTTGGAGCACCGGCGATGACATCGGCATCATGTCATTCAAGAGCAAGATGCACGCAGTTGGCAACGAAGTTCTTGATGGAGTTATTCAAGGGGTGGCATACGCAGAGAACAACCTGCGTGGCCTTGTTGTTTGGCAAACCGAACCACCCTTCAGCGCAGGCGCGAATCTCGCGCAGGTGAGTGAATTCCTGGCAGCAAAAAATTACACCGCCGCAGAAGCGATGGTGAAAAAGTTCCAGGATGCGTCGCAGGCTTTGAAATTCTCGCTCGTTCCAACTGTCGCAGCTGTGAGTGGATTGGCTCTGGGTGGTGGATGCGAATTCGTAATGCACTCATCCAAGGCTGTGGTTGCGCTTGAAACATACATGGGACTTGTTGAGGCTGGCGTTGGCCTGATTCCCGCGGGCGGCGGATGCAAAGAGCTCGCCTTGCGCGCGGCACAGGCAGCACGTGGCGGAAATATCTTCCATTTCATCAAGCAAGCCTTTGAAGCAATCGCAATGGCTCAGGTTTCACGCAGCGGTGAACACGCACGAGAACTCGGACTTCTGCGCGCTCATGACATGGTTGTCTTCAATCAAAATGAATTGCTTTACATTGCCAAACAACAAGCAAAAGCGATGTCGGAATCGGGATATCGGCCGCCGTTGAAAGCGCGCGACATTCAGGTGGTTGGCAAAGGAGGCATCGCTACCCTCAAGATGATTATCGCCAACATGCTGCAAGGTGGATTCATTAGTGAGCACGATGCCGCTATCGCTGAACGCACAGCAACAGTGATTTGTGGTGGCCACGTTGATGGCGGCACAACCGTGAATGAAGACTGGCTCCTTGAACTTGAGCGCAGCTTATTCGTTGAGCTTCTGAAAACAGAGAAAACGCAGGCCCGCATCGACTTCATGCTGAAAAACGGAAAACCATTGCGCAACTGAATTTGCGACTTCAGGGAAGGACGAATTTTATGACAATCAAATCGCGAGACGCATATATTGTTTCAGCACTGCGCACTCCCGTCGGCAAAGCGCCACGTGGTGTTTTGCGCAATGCACGCCCCGATGATCTTCTTGCTTTGGTTTTAAAGTCTGTTGTTGGCAGTGTGGCAAATCTCAATCCTCAAGAAATCGGCGACGTTGTTGTTGGCTGCGCAATGCCAGAGGCTGAGCAGGGAATGAATATTGCCCGCATTGGTTTGTTGCTTGCTGGATTGCCACACACAGTGCCTGGAATCACAGTGAACCGCTTCTGCTCCTCGGGTCTGCAAGCAATCGCTTACGCTGCAGATAAAATTCGTTTGGGCGAAGCCGATGTGATGATTGCTGCAGGCACAGAAAGTATGAGCCTTATACCCATGATGGGCCACAAGGTTGTGATGAATCCTAAGGTCTTTGAGAGCAATGAAAATATTGGAATTGCCTACGGCATGGGACTCACTGCCGAACGCGTTGCTCAGCAATGGAAAGTCACACGCGAAGCTCAAGATGCGTTTTCAATGGAGAGTCATCGTCGTGCTGTTACGGCTTGGCAAACAGGCGAGTTCAACAAAGAGGTAGTTCCGGTGGACGTTGAAGACAGCGTCTTTGATGCTGCTGGAATGAAGATTAAAACAACTCACACAAACTTCACCCGTGACGAAGGGCCGCGTGCCGATTCCTCCCTTGAATCGCTTGCCAAGCTCAAACCTGTGTTTGCGACTCAAGGAAGTGTGACGGCTGGCAACAGTTCACAAATGTCTGATGGCGCCGCAGCGGTGTTGTTGATGAGCGAAGAAGCTCTGAAGCGCTACAATGCAACACCCATGGCTCGCTTTGTTTCGTACGCAATTGCAGGCGTACCTCCAGACATTATGGGCATTGGTCCGAAAGAAGCTATTCCGCGTGCACTCAAGATGGCTGGCATGAAGCAAGATCAACTCGATTGGATTGAGCTTAACGAAGCCTTTGCGGCGCAGAGTTTAGCTGTCATGGGCGATCTCAACCTCGACCCTGCAAAGGTGAATCCACTGGGCGGTGCAATTGCGTTGGGCCACCCGCTGGGCGCAACCGGCGCCATTCGCATGGCCACGCTCGCGCATGGTCTGCAACGTCGTAAGCTTAAATATGGAATGATCACCATGTGCATTGGCACTGGGATGGGAGCTGCTGGAATTTTCGAATCGCTTTGATTCTTGGCTCTCGGGCAGGCAATCCCCGGGGGCTTGGCAACCGCCAAGACAGGTCTATATTGGAACTTCATGGGCCCCGGGCTGATTCAAGTTCACCCAGGGCCTTCGCTCTTTTGGCATGGAGTCAGCAATGAAAAGAATGTCGCGCATCGTTTCAAAAACAACTGGTTTTATAATGAACGGAACTAAAAGATTCTTTCTCGCCTCGCTTATTTTAGCAGCTTTGTTTGGAGTGTTTTCGGGCAGCGTGCTTCTTCTCGCTCCTGAGAAAATTGATGACGTAAAAAATTCTGTCATGGCGATGGCTTCGAAAGGCTATAAGCTCCCTGACGTTTCCCCCATTCCACACAATTCCGATGAAGTTCGTACGCTGAAAACCTTCTCTAAGGTGTTCGTTAATTTGGCCAAACAAAGCCGACCGGCACTCGTCTTCATTAAAACAAAACGTGAAGTGCAAGTGCGTGGTCGGGGTGGATTCCCATTTCCAGATGATTTCTTCTTTCCATTTTTTCCGCCCGGACAGGGCGGAGGAGGCCGCGAGCGTGGAGTGCAAGAAGCGGCCGGTTCAGGCTTCATTGTGGATCTGAAAAGTGGATACGTGATGACAAATAATCATGTTGTTCAAGACGCAAACGACATCACTGTGCAAACTTTTGATGACCGCAAATTCAAAGCAAAATTGATTGGGAGTGAGCCTTCTGTTGATGTCGCAGTGCTAAAAATGGAAGGCTTTAGCTCTGGCTCGCTCCGCCAGCTTGGCTTGGCAGATTCAGATGTTGTTGAGGTCGGCGATTGGGTTGTTGCGCTTGGCGCGCCATTCTCACTCCCCCAGACACTCACAGTTGGCGTGGTGAGCGCACTTGGGCGTGGTGGAGTATTGGGTGGTGGTGCAATTGAAGATTTCATTCAAACAGATGCGGCAATCAACCCAGGCAACTCAGGCGGACCGCTTCTCAATCTTGACGGCAAAGTGATCGGTATCAACACCGCAATCAGCTCTCCAACCGGTAGCTCGGCGGGTATTGGTTTTGCCGTGCCTGCGAACATGGCGCGGTTGGCTGCTGAAATGCTTATCAACGAAGGCCGCGTCACACGCGGATTCCTTGGAATTGATGGACGCGATTTTGGCGAGCTCAGCCCCGACGTTCTTAAGGAATTGAAGCTCACTGAAGACAGCCAAGGCACCATGATTGTCGGCGTCGTCAAAGGCAGCCCCGCTGAAAAGGCTGAACTCAAACCATACGATGTCATTCAAACACTCAACGGTTCACCCATCAGCAGTTTTTCGCAATTGCGCACACGCCTTGCCTTTACAAAACCAGGTACAGAAGTTCGCCTTGGAATTTTACGCGACGGAAAACAGATGGAGATGAAGGTCAAAATTGGTCAATTCTCTCCGGAGGTCGCACGGCGCGACAACGACGAAGGTGATTCTGAGCAAGATGGCGTCTCTGGTGAATTCGGGTTGTCGCTCAAGAACCTGTCGGGCGAATTACGTAAACAACTTGGAATTCGCGCTGCACATGGTGTTCTGGTTGCTGGTGTGTCTGATGATAGTTATGCATCGTTTGCTGGATTACGCCGGGGCGACGTTATTACTGAAATAAACCGAAAGTCCGTCAAGTCTATCAAAGATGTTGAAGGAGCTTTAAAACAATCAAAAGACAAACCACGCGACTTATTGTTCTTGATTGAGCGCAACGGGCGCAACCAACTTATTGTATTGCGTCAGCGCTAACAAACCCTGAGGTTTTGATGAACGATTCACCCAACCGACGAGCATCTGCATCGGTGCAGATCATCGGCATTCATGTGGCTGGGGCTTCGACTCACAAAACCTCGCTTGTCCGCGCACGTTGCGTTGTCAAAGAGCTTCAATCTGGCACAACCGATCCCCAACTCCATGCGCTTGTCTGCAAACAATTGCAGACTGGACTGGGTCAAATTCCCATGGCAGCTGCCGGGAGTCATTTCGAATCAGAATCAGCAGCACAAAAAAATTCTCCCCTCTTCTGGGAAGCGTTTTCTTCCGAATTGGGCCCGGTTCCCAATACAGATCCTGATTCTAATCTCATGCAGACAATTTCTGATCTGGGCGGTGCGCAGATCTTTTGCCTCGACGCACCGCTCACACTGCCGAGCTGCAGCACTTGTGTTCGGGTGTGTCCTGGCGTTCCACTTTGTCCAGAATCAGCCGTGCAGGGATTGTTGAGCCTCTGGAACGAAGACAACCAATCAGAAGACAAACGTCCTAAAATGCCTCTTCCCCATACAGAGAGGTATTTCGAGGCTTACGCTCGACGGCGCTACGAGCATCCTGGTTTCGCAGGCGGGCTCGATATCGAAAGTGTACTTTCAAGCAACCGAGCTCCGGTGGCCGCGCGTGCGCAGCATCTGAGCCGTCGGCTTAAGCACACATTTCCGAATGCTATTGTCGTTGAAACACACCCTTGGCTCGCTGCAGTGGGTTGGGCACTCCATGCAGGTTACCGCCTGAACCATGTTGCCGAACTCAGACAACCTGATGCAGGCCGTATCGCACGCGCAGGACTCCTGCGTAAGCTCGAATTGCAACGACTCGCTTTAAGGTCGGCCACCTTCATTGAAGATCTTTTTGTTGAATTAAGTGAGGACGTCGAGATATTCGCTGCAACTATCGCGGCCATGAGTGCATGGGGACTTCTCAATGGCCTTTGCGACCTTCAACCCTCATTCCTTCAACAGGGGCTCGAAAATCCTCTGCTAGGTTGGGCACTCGTTCCCCGTGAGTTGGCAACGTATGGATGGGGTCACTGATCTCAGGGCACTTAGCGGATGGATTCTTCCAGACGGGTCGTGGCAACCCGCGGAGGAGTGGTGGCACGTCTCTGCACTTTATGATCTCACCGAGCAAGTACCGAATCACTTTACTCCGGAACTTCACGCAGCGCTAAAAAGCGGCGACGAATCAAAAATTCGGCGTGCTGCGTCGGAAGCTGGTTTTGTAAAGATTTCTCGCCAGCAAATTGATCTCGTTCGATTCACTCTTCAACAGCTCAGAACCCTTCAGCGCCTGGTTGAACTCTTCGACCCTGATGCAGAAATTATGGTTCTGCTCGAACATGGCAATCGCCAGAAAAATATACGAATTGAGCGACTGATTAAGTTAAAATCAGTCGCCCCATTACTCTCTTGAGAAGTATCAGCTTCGTTTATTTTGCAGGAGCTTGTGCGGGAGCAGCCGGTGTGGCGGCAGCAGGCACCGGAGCTGCACCGCTAGCTGCAGGAGATGCGCCTGACGCTGGGGTTGCATCTGACGCTGGAGTTACGGCAGGGGCAGGAGATGTGACTCCGCTCGCCGGTGATGCGGCACTCGCGGGTGTCGACACGGCAGCTGGAGACGGTGCGGCAGTTGCACTGCCCGCAGCGCTTCCGGGTGTTGGAGTCACCGAAAGAGCTGAATCAAGCTCCCGACCAACTGCGAATTTTTCATGTGTTTTCACCCACGCCAGGGCGGTCGAGAGACAGAAAAAGGCCGTACCAAAGATCCAGGTGGCACGAACGATTAGCGCAACACCGCCTGAAGCGCCGAAGAATCCGGCGGAGTTGCCACCTCCAAAGGCAGAACCGATTCCACCTTCGTTGCCATGCTGGAGAGCAACAATCAGAACGATAAGCACAACGCTGACAAAAACCAGGAGTGCGGTGAGGAGCCCCACTAACATACGACCTAACCTCCGAAAAACCGGAACCAAGACTCGAATCCCGAGCTATTGCACAAACACAGGTACGACTCAAGCAGTGCCCCCTGACCTCGCCCACAAGAGCAGGATTTTCCCTTTACCTTTGTGCCGTTTCGCCTTATGCAATCGGGGTCGACCTCCGACCCAATGGTCCACCTGTTGACCCACAAGTGAGAAATTCAGAATGGTTCGCGCGAGCAGCACAAAGACAGCCAAAGACAAAAAATCTACGACCTCTCGCAAGTCTGCAGCTAGGGCGGTGAAACAAACCGCAAGCAAGTCGGCTGCAAGCACAAAACGCGCAACCCCTGCGAAAACAAAAAAAACAGCGCAAACAAAAACTAAAGCCAAATCTGTCGGGACAAAAGTAATCGCACCCAAGAGCAAAAGCAGAGCGGTTGCTGAAAGCATTGCTGACAAACGCTCAAAGACTCCATCCGCAGAATCCTCGGCTCGGGCGAAGAAAAGCTCTCGGCAGACCAGCAAGGCTCCAACCCCACGGACACCTGAACTTTTTGAAAGCCTAGCCGCTGAGCAAGACATCCCAAACATTGGCATTCTTCCAACATTGGCCGACGAACCTCTCGACACCGAGCAAGCAGACATTGAAGCCAAGACTCCGGGAGAGTTTCGCGACGCAGAAGTTCCACACCATCCAGATATAACTCCGGGCAAAGCGGTGAAAAAAGCAACTGAGATTGCCGATATCACCTTTAGCTTTTTGGGCTTTAACGATCAAATTCTTGAAGCAGTCCGAAAACAAAACTTCGATAAACCAACTCGCGTTCAGGCGCTTTGCCTTCCCTACACTCTTGATGGGAAAGATGTTGCAGGTTTTGCTCAAACAGGGACGGGCAAAACCGCTGTGTATCTGCTCACTGCAGCGCACAAACTGCTGAGCCAACCAAACCGAGTTGTACAACCTCACAAGCCACAAGTGCTTGTTGTTGTCCCTACCCGTGAACTCGCCGATCAAGTTGCGCAAGATGCGAAACGCCTCCTTGGCAGTCTTCAATTGAAGAGCCTCGCGGTGTTTGGTGGCGTCGATGTCGAACGCCACGTTAATGAGTTGAATCAAAAAATTGATCTCGTTGTTGCAACTCCGGGTCGCTTGATTGACCTTCATCGCAGCAAAAAACTTGAGTTAGACGATCTGCAATTGCTGGTCATTGATGAGTGTGACCGCATGTTCGACATGGGTTTTATCGATGATGTGGAATACGTCCTCCGCCATCTTCCGTCAGAACGCGTGCAAAAACTTTTGTTCAGCGCAACTGGCAGTGAGAAAGTTAAAGAACTCGCTTTTGAATATTTGGAAGAGCCTGAATACATAGAAACAGATCCGGTGCGGATCACGCCCGAAAAAATTACGCAAACTGCATATGCGGTAACAGCAGAACAAAAATTTCCTATGTTGATGGGGCATATCAAGGCAAACAACCCGGAATGTGCGATCATCTTCACAAACACCAAAGTCGTTGCTGAATGGGTGGGCTACAAATTAGCCTGCAATGGACTCGATGCTGAAGTACTCACAGGCGATTTACCTCAACGCAAACGTATGAATCTCATCAAGAAAATCAAAGATGGCAAATGCAGCTTGCTGGTTGCCACCGATGTCCTTTCGCGCGGATTGCATGTTGCGAACCTTTCGCATGTTTACAACTTTGACATCCCAGATGATTCTGAAAGCTTTATTCATCGCATTGGACGAACTGCACGCGCCGGTGCAACCGGTAATGCAATCACTCTTATTTGCGATGATTATGGCTACAATATGGGAGGAGTTGAGAAGCTCTTGGGATTTAGCATTCCTCTGCTTCCTGTTCCTCAATCATTTTTGAATGCAGAAGACAAATCCGACTATCCGTTTGATAGCACCGGTCGGGTGAAGGTGTTTGGACAAACATCACAAGCGCCCGAAGGGCATGAGCCACGCGAATTGCGTCGCGACCGTCCAGAACGAGCAGAGCGCCCAGCGGCCGCAGGATCTGAACGCGCGGCTCAACAACATCCCACTGCGGAACGCGGTCCGCGTCCTGAGTCAACACTGCCTCATGCAAGGCGTGACGGCGGACGCGAGCATCCACGTGCTCAGGGCGAACACCCACAATCGTCTCGTCCGCTCGACATCCCGGCAGGACAACGCGCTCCTCAAACAATGAAACATGCTGGCCCAGGTGCAACATCGTCTGCAGGACATGCGCAGCCTCGAAATGCACAACAACCAAATCAACCGCGTCATGCAGGGCAGCAATCTCATGCGAATTACCCACAGCGCGGACCAACAGCTCCAGCGCAAAGTCCCGGCCCAACTCCTGTTCGCCACGGCCAGGGATCTCAACCTATGCCAACGGGACCTGCCAACAGCGGAGCAGCGCACCAGCCGCGGCGTGACGAGAAAGCTCGTGAAACAATCGAATTGGCTTTGCAGGCAGCAAAGAAGGCTGCGGCACGCCGACAACCCCCAACCGCAACAGTGACACAAGCTCAGAAACGGAAGGGCGGCAAACCTCGCGTGACCGAGCAGATCGACGAAATCGCAGCCGCTGTTCTAAGCGGTGCGCAAGAGCACCTCGGTGGTGCTATTGGGAATCTGCAAGACCGTTTTGTTTCGCGCCTGGAAGAAAACTTTCCACGCTTGTCGGAAACTCTGGTCCGCCTCGGCTTCTTTTCCAAACGCTTTACCGAAGACAGGTAACAAGAATGGCGACTCAGCAGGGGCTTACTCTTCTGAAGGTTGCATCTTTAAACACGTGGCATGGTTTGGACGGCCGTGGCACGTTTTTATTTGGACAGCTTGAATCTCGCGCCGAACGCATTGCCCGTCTTGATCGACAAATCGCATGCCTCAAGCACTTGAAGGCAGATCTTCTCTTACTGCAAGAACTCAATCCGTTGCCATTTCGTGCTCATTGGTACGCCAAGAAATTAGGAATGCGTGCGGCATACGTCACCTGCAATTCAGGCATCAAGTTAGGTTGGGGTCCACCGGGAAATCTCAATGAAGGGCTTGGAATTCTTTTCCCTTCGGATTGGCAACATGAAATTCTTGGCAGAAAGCGTTTATCTGGCGCCTTTCGCTTGAGCCCCATTCGAATCTCAGCTATCAATACGCCCTTTCTCAGCTTTCAATTGCATGAGTCGCGCGTCGCTTTTGCAATGCGTTTTCATATTCCGGCCGAGCGCCAAATCAGCGGGTATGAAGGACGTACTTCGGTTCTCGTCGTTGTAACTCATCTTCATGTTTCCCATGCTCATACACCTCGCAACGACGAAATCATCAAACGCGCTGCTGCTGAGAGCAATCTCAATGGCGAAGATCAAGATACTCTGCGCAAACACTTTCGCATTGCAAACGCGCGGCGGATGACTGAAGTCGATAATTTAACAAGCTGGGTTGAATCGCTCAAACGACCCGACGAACCGGTGATCTTGGGTGGAGATTTTAACTGCGAGCCACAAAGCGTACCTTATAATTACATGCTCCGACGCGACTGGAAGGATCTATGGGATGAAGCGCAAAACCCGCAGGACCTGCTCGAAAGTGCAACTTGGGATCCGCCGCGCAATACCCTAACCGAACGGGTGAAAGAGTTTCAGCATTCAGCAGCGCGCAAAAACGAACAGATCGCCAATATACTCAAACAATGTGATGCTCTTCCGCGACGCATCGATTTTTTATTCGCACAATCTGCCAAAACCAACCCTGCTCATAAACGCTTTCAACTTGGCTCGAGTGGAATGCTTAAAAGCATCAAAAGGTTCGGCTATCTTTCTGGGAATCCAATTTCTCCTGAAACGACTGTTTGCGACGACTTCTCAACTTACAAAGAACGTCAGGAATTTTCTCACCACGGTGGGGACGATCTTCAATTCATTTCAGATCACTTCGGGCTCGTTGCAGAGTTTGGAATTTGAATTCAGACAAAAAAAACATCGCAAAATTCAATTCGAGGTGCTTCTTATCTTTTATTAATGACCCTCAACACACCCAGATATAAGATACGCGGCGGCAGCAACCGCAGCTGGAGTTCTGAGAATTCTCGGCCCCAAAGTCACAAATTGACCTCTTCGCGCACTTTCTTCGCCCGCAAGAACTTCATATTCACCTTGGCTGAAGCTAGACTCTGGGCCAACAATGAAGGCAAAATCCCTCATTTCCGAATTCAATGCCTCAGTCAGTAAATGCGGAGTCTTGTGCGCGACTTCGGAAAGATGCGCAGGCCGTTCATCGCAAACAAACACTCTCGTTTTAGGAAACTCAGAGTGAAGTAAAGCGAGCCCTGCCTTGAGAGAATCCGCTAGGCGAATTTCGGTACAAAATGGCGACTTAGTAATCCGCGTCAATTCCCGCACTTGTTTGCGCATTTTCT
>RGDM01000045.1 GCA_009918675.1 bacterium | reverse complement strand
CCAGGTCAGATGCACAACGTGTTGATTGCCTTCCAGCGATAAAGCCCAGCGGCTCGCAAAATTATGTAGCGCCAGTGGTTTCAATTTGTCGCTTGATTCTTCTTCGCAGCACTGGCGCAAAGATTGAGTTAATTCGAATCCGTGAGCCGCAACCTGATTTGACATGTCAAACTCCTCTTTAGGAAATGGCTTGAGCAACTCTTGAAAAATATGAACCTCGGCTACTCACTAACTCCGCATGTATTCTTTTTGAATCCTCCTCTAACGCCCGATTGTTTGACATCTCGAAGAGCAGGAAAAGTAAAGCTTTGTGCAAACCCTCCTGAATAAGCGCAACAACAGACAACGGCCACCGGTGGCTCAACGCTTCTGTTGCTCGCAATTTGAATTCGCTGTTGAAAACAAGAATTTTGTGGAGATGATGTAAATTGAAACCCTGACCTGGGATAATGTGGACACCTGCACCAAATTCACGTTCGAGTATTCGAACCGCTCTTTTCACTGCTGCGTCCCATCCACTTAATCGTCGCTCTTGGACGAGTTCTTCCATCATCAAGTAAATTCGATTTGAGGAGCCAAGCACCTCTTGGAGCTCCTTTTCGGCGGGTTTCGGAAGATCTTGAGCAAACAGGTCCCAACTATCTATAATAATTCCCATTAAATACATTTGAAAGAGCGCACGGACTGTATAAACTTTGGACAATTGCGACTTTTCGTCGACAATAACATTGAAGTCGCCGTGCTGTTCGATAAGAGCCAAAAGATCACGGTAGAAGTCGGTATTTGCGGAGTTTCGGTTGCGTTCATCGATTGTCAGAGTCGGAGAGGATCTTGCCACGCGCTCAAAACGACGCAGCAGCCGTTGCTCCTCGAGCGCTTTGTCGATCGCGTGATCCCAGCGAAAGCGTAAACCAAAGTCTGGTGTTTTGATCTGCTCAGCGTCTTTCATCTCAAAGTCCAGGATCGGATAAAAGACAAGCGACTGAAGAATTGCTCGTGATTGGTCGTTCAGTGCGTCCCAAAGATCAACCATATTAAAAATGTCGTTTTCCACTAACAGGTCGCCGAATCGAACATTTTCTCTTACTTTTCCTGCCAATTCAACAAATAAGTCGAGTGATATTCTTCCCTCGCGGTAAATGACATCTCCAAGCCTGTCGTCGAGTAACAGCGAACTGCAGTGGGTAATCTCACCCTGTTGAACAAACACAGATTTCTTTGCGTCTGGACAGTAAAAAACAACTTCGCCAGTGAATCTCGAAGCGCGTAAGTCAACAAAAAAATCTTTCAGTCCGTTGCCGCTGACCTGAAGTTTCTGGCTCATGTTGCTCCTTGTCCGGCTTCCACGCCCGATTCACCCGTTCTATCGTCGCCTGATCCATTTTCTTCGTCGAGCAATGGAAGCACTTCCAAAAAGAGAATGTGCAAGAGCTTCTTTTTGATTTGCAACCACTCAGCCACGCTCTCAGGCGGAATTGTGGATTCCTGCATTTTCCCGAGGAAAACCAATTCAAGAACTTCATCCTTGTTGAACGTGCGATACTTTGGCTTTTTGGATTGATTGTTCTCTTCATCCAATAGATCTGGAGAAATGCTTGCGCCAGAACGTTTCTTCGGACTTGGTTGAAGGTCTTCGATGGCAGACTTGGTCGAAGTCGAGTCGCACAAGAGAATCAGTTCGTCGATCTTGGGATAGAGTTCCTCCGGACAAATCTCTTTTGCAGCAAGAAGATCTATTTTTGCTTCTGTGGCTTGCCGTTGATTGAGGTACAGGCGTCCGCGATTGAACAGAGTTACGAATCTCGCATCCGGATCTTCGAGTGGTCCAAGGGCTCGTTTGTATAATCCGATCGAATCATCAGGCCGTCCTGTTTTGCTGAGCTGCAATGCCAAGTTAATGAGAAGAGTCGTAACTCCATCTCGTGTATCAAATTCTTCGCTGAAAGTGATTTCCGCAATATCGCTTTTGCTAAGACCTGGTCCTTGCCCCACAGCTCGTTTGGCCTCGAGTCTTGCAACCGCTTTTTCCTCTTTCGCCAAACTCTGGTAGGCGTCGCTGAGTTGGCCAAGGCGCAGTGCAATCCGCGTGCGGAGTTGCAGGGCTGGCAGAAAGTCATCTTTAATTCTGAAAACTTTGTTGATGGTTGCGTTAGCGCGATAAAATTCTTGTTTTTTGAGCTGATGTAAGGCGAGCAGAGTCAGCCCTTCGAGTGAATCTGGTTCTTTCTCGAGCCAAATTGCGAGAGTCCGTTCCGCTTCAAACAATCCCCCGCGCAGAAAGAGTGCGTGAACTTCAAGCAGCGCGTCGCGATCAATCGGGAGCTGGCGTTCGCGCTCTATCACCTCGGAAAGAGCTTGTTCCATCATTCCTTTGCTTATTGGCTTGATGAGAACGGTTGAGTAGCCCTGTTGCTTGAGCTCTGTGAGTTGGTCGCGCGACTCAATGTGCGCAATAGCAACGAAAATCCCCTGGCTGTGATCCTTCATCGAGCGAATGCGATTGACGAGGTCATTGCGGTCGATGCCCTCGAGGCAATCGGTGTCGACCAAGATGAGCTGGAAGGAGTGCTCCATCACCTGTTTTTGCAACTCTGCAAATTCAGTGACCACGTGAAGCTTCTTCAAGCCAAACCCACGCAGGGCGGCCTGAGTTTCGGTTGCGAGCCCTTGCTCTGGGGTGAGCATCAGGGCATTTGCGAATTTGTTCTGGCGCATGAACCCGGACCTCCTGTCTTGGACCCGCGGACTCGGTGCAGATGCTCTCCTGCCTAGAGTCTACACCCGTCAGGCAGACCCAGGGCTGCCAGCGTCTTCTGGATTGACAGATGCAAATTCGAGCGGTAAGCGAGCAGTCCCGCACATTGTGGGAATTTTGACTGGCAACGCGTCCAGGAGCCTATACGAAAACTCCTCAAATGGTTGAGGTTTTTTCAGGGTTTGTAGGGCGCCGGGTCTGTGGGACCTGTTTATTCCACTGCAGAGAAGGATCACCTCATGGCTCTTAAGTTCCGTATGCAACGTTTCGGTAACAAGAATCGTCCTTTTTTCTCAGTTGTCGTGACCGACTCTCGCAACGCCCGCAACGGCCGCTTCATTGAGCGCGTTGGCCACTACAATCCAATGACCGAACCTTCGACCTTCTCTGTCGACGTTGAGCGCATGAACCACTGGTACAAAGTGGGAGCGCGTCCTTCCGACGCGATCGCGACTCTCCTCAAGAAGACTCAGGTAACTCTCGGTTAATTTGCTCGCGTTTTTTGTTTTCCTCCGTGTTTTCCAGAGCAATGCGGGGGTTGGCTACGAAGGTCTGGTTCAATCCAGTGAGTGTCTGTCCTTCGTGAGCTGGTGTTTAAGCACAGTCACTCCCTTTTGGAGTTTTCCATGGCTACTCATAAGTCCGCTGAGAAGCGCGCCCGCCAGACCATCGTTCGCAATGCTCGCAACCGTCAGGTTATGAGCACAATGAAAACCTCAATTCGCAAGCTGCGCGATGCGATTGAGACAAAGCAAATCGACAAGCTCGATGCGCTCTTTCGCGAAACTCAGTCTGTGATTGCTGTGACTCGTCGTAAAGGTGTGATCCACGCAAACAACATGGCACGCCGTATCAGCCGTTTGTCGGCTCAAATCAAGAAGGCCAAAGGCCAAGCGTAATTCTATTGCTCCATTGAGCATAAGTTTTATGCCGACTTGAAAAGCAAAGGCCCCGGCTTATCCCGAGGCCTTTTTTGCGTTCCGCGGAATTCTTTCGAATCCTTAGGCTTCCACGCCCAAGCCATCGACCCGCTGGCGAAGTTCCAAGCCTGTTTTCCAAAAGGGCAGCTTTTTCTCTGGCACTTCGATCTTTTCACCGGTCTTTGGGTTGCGGCCATCGTATGATTTGTACTTACGTACTGTGAATGCCCCGAACCCACGAATCTCGACGCGTCCGTCTGTGGTCAGGGAGTCAATGATGGCCTGGAAAAACAGATTCACGACTTCTTCCGATTGTGTTGTCGTGATGTCAGCCTTGGACGCCAGAACCTCAATTAGCTCGCTTTTGACCATACCCGCCACCTTCTCAAGAAAGACGCCGCGCAGATGTCCCAAGGACCTCTGTAAGCGCATGCCATTGCTTAAAGATTACTGCAATCCAATCCCGGCTTGCAGCGGGTCCGTTCAAAGTTTTGTCATTCTAGAAGGCTGCAATCTGGTTCGATTTAAACAGGATTGTTGAGGTTTGAACATGCGCGTTGAGCGTCCGGAAAAGTCCATTCACTTCCCATCCGTGGAAAAGGTCATTGCCGACAAATGGGACCGCGAGAAGACCTTCCAGCGGAGTATTGACGAACGCCCGCACGACAAAAAATACAATTTTTATGATGGACCTCCGTTTGCAACGGGGCTTCCGCATTTCGGACACTTCGTGCCTTCCAGTATCAAAGACGCATTTCCTCGCTATTTCACAATGAAGGGATATCGAGTTGAGCGGCGATTTGGCTGGGATTGTCACGGTCTGCCGGTTGAAATGCTGATTCAAAAAGAATTGGGACTGAACGGTCGCCCTGAAATTGAAAAGCTCGGAATCGATAAATTCAACGCTGCTTGTCGTGAATCGGTGCTGCGCTACACATCTGAATGGCGCAACTATATGCGTCGTCTCGGCCGCTGGGTCGACATGGACAACGAATATCGCACCATGGACAAACCATTCATGGAAAGTGTCTGGGCGGTGTTCAAGCAGCTCTGGGAAAAGGGCCTGGTGTACGAAGGCCGTTTTGTTATGAGTTATTCTTCTGCTCTTGGATCAACTCTATCTAATTTCGAAGCGAGTCTTGACTATCGCGATATCCAAGACCCATCTGTCACGTTGCGAGCAAAACTCACTGGAAAATTTGCTGGTAAAAGCCTGCTGGTTTGGACAACCACACCCTGGACACTTCCCGCCAACCTTGCGGTTGCGATTGACGGGGCCGGGGAATACTGCGAAGTGTGGGATAGTAAGCAACAAGAGACAGTAATTCTTCTGCAGTCACGCGTTGGCGCGTATTTTAAAGACGGCGAATATGAAATCCGCCGCACTTTCGCGGGACAGGAACTTGCGGGCGAAACCTACGAGCCATTTTTTGATTATTTTCTTGAGCAGGCGGGCCCGAACGCATTCAAGGTGTATCCTACAAATTATGTCTTGCATGACACGGGTACTGGTGCAGTTCATACTGCCCCTGCCTTCGGTGAGGACGACTTCCGCTGCGCCCAACAATACAACCTGCCTGTTATTGATCACCTCGACGTGAGTGGTCGCTATAGCGCGCGTAATCATCCCGAAGTTGTGGGCCTTGAGTTCAAGGCGGGCGATAAGATTCTTCTCGCAGATCTCAAAAAGCGCGGATTTATCTACCGACACGAAACGCTCGTGCACAGCTACCCAATGTGTTACCGCTCGGGTCTGCCGCTGATGTATCGCGCGATGCCAAGTTGGTTTGTGAAAGTAGAAAGTATCCGCGATCAACTTCTTGCTTCGAATGAACAAATCAATTGGATTCCCGATCACATCAAATCGGGTCGCTTTGGTAAATGGCTTGAAAATGCGCGCGACTGGAATATCGCCCGTGCGCGTTACTGGGGTAATCCGATCCCAATCTGG
This sequence comes from bacterium, assembly GCA_009918675.1. Lineage (GTDB taxonomy): Bacteria > Bdellovibrionota_B > Oligoflexia > Silvanigrellales > Silvanigrellaceae > RFOM01. The sequence goes on along the minus strand of RGDM01000045.1, from coordinate 20,864 downwards.
AAGAATGACGAAACCGGCGAAGTGGTTTGTATAGGTTCAGTTGCAGAACTTGAAAAACACGCCGGACGTAAAATCGATGATCTTCACATGGAGTTCATTGATGACATCACTATTCGTTCACCCACCGGTCGTGGTGTTCTTAAACGCGTTCCGTTTGTGTTTGATTGTTGGTTTGAATCGGGCTCCATGCCATATGCTCAGATGCACTGGCCGTTCGAAAACAAGGAAGACTTTCTCAAACATTTCCCAGCGGATTTCATCTGCGAAGGGTTGGATCAAACTCGCGGTTGGTTCTACACACTCAACGTTTTGAGCACAGCTCTGTTCAATAAGCCGCCGTTCAAAAACGTGGTCGTCAATGGTTTGGTTCTGGCCGCTGATGGTCGGAAGATGAGCAAGAGCCTGAAGAACTATCCAGATCCGATGGGCACTCTCGACGAGTTTGGCGCCGACTCTGTGCGACTGTTTTTGTTAAATTCGCCAGCAACAGTTGCCGAAGAAGTTCGCTTCAATGTTGAAGGCGTGAAGGAAAATACCCGGCGTGTTTTACTTCCACTTTGGAATGCCTATTCGTTTTTTGCGACATATACTTCGCTGGAAAACTTTGATCCTGAAACCGATCTTGTGAAGAGCAAGAACGAACTCGATCAGTGGATCCTGCTGCGCCTCAACGAGCTGTTGCGATTGGTTGATGAGTCGATGACTTCGTATCAAATTGCCAAGGCCGTTCCTTCGCTCGTGGATTTCCTTGATGATCTTAATAATTGGTATATCCGCCGCAGTCGTCGACGTTTTTGGGAATCCGACCGCGAGGCATTCTCCACACTCTTTAACGTGCTTGTGCAAACATCGCAGATCCTTTCGCCATTTGCGCCTTTTGCTGCCGAATATTTCTTTGCAAAGTTGGCTTTAACCAACGAACTTGCTGAGGTTGGCAGCGTTCATTTGTCGCTCTTACCGACGGCGCGCGAGTTAAGTGGTGAGGAAAAGAATTTACTTGAACGCGTTGAACTTGCTCGTCGGGTGGTTGAATTGGGCCGCAATATCCGCACAGCTCACAAACTTAAAAATCGTCAACCTTTGTCACTGTTGACCGTTGGAGTGGTTGAGGATGTTGCCGCAACTCAGCTTGCCAGCATGCGCGACTTTATTGCCGACGAGTTGAATGTGCGCAGCGTTCAAGTGACTCGCGATCCATCTTCATTAGCGCGCATTTTGGTGAAGCCAAACTTTAAGGCTCTTGGCAAAGTGCTTGGCGAAAAGATGAAAGACATGCAGGCGGCGCTGGCTCAGCTGTCGGCCGCCGATTGTCAGAATGCGCTGCAAAAGAAAACGATTCATGTTTTGGGTATGGATCTGACTCCCGAGATGATCTCGGTCGAACTGCAAGGCACAGGTCATCAGTTGGTTGCCACTGATGCCGAGCTCGTGGCCGCACTTGATCCCACTCTCACCGAAGAGCTGCGATTGGAAGGCCTGGCCCGTGAGGTTGTGAGCTTAGTTCAAAAGGCGCGCAAAAGTGCGAATTTTGAGGTGGAGGATAGGATCACCTTGCAGGTTGTGACCGACAATACGCTTTTCCAAGCTGCTCTTGAGAAGAATAAGGCTTATCTGGAAGACGAAACACTTGCGCAGTGTGTTGCCAATTTGGTTCAGCCTGATTTTGAGCAAAGCTTAGACATTGAGGGTCAGGCAGTCACTCTCAAGTTGAAGAAAAAATAAGAAATTGGAAAAAGTTCAAAAAAAATAGAGCCGCTGAAAAAGCGGCTCTAAAAACGCAACAAAAAGGAGGAGAAAACTAACCTCACAAAGTTAGGTCAAACCTTTCGCGAATGTCAAATCTGAGGGAGGATTATTTTTCCTTCTCGCTCTTCGGCAGGAGTGTCACCACCAGCCGGCGGCCTTCCATGCGAGGAGGAGCTTCTGGCACAACAAGATCTTCAAGCCCCTTCATGAGTTCCTGCAGAACTTCATGTCCAAGCTCCTGGTGAGACATTTCACGTCCGCGGAACTTGATACCAACCCGGACTCGATTCTTTTCAGATACCCAACGGCGGATGTGGTTCTGCTTGGTTTCAATATCGTGTCTGTCGGTGTTTGGAGTAAGGTTGAGTTCCTTCACTTCAATCACAACTTGTTTCTTTTTTGCTTCCTGTGCCTTTTTGCTTTGCTGATATTTGAACTTACCGAAGTCAATCAAACGACAGACAGGTGGCACCGCATCCGGAGATACTTCAACCAAATCAAGACCAGCTTCTTCTGCGCGCACGAGTGCATCGCGGGTTGAGATCACGCCAACTTGTGCACCGGTCTCATCAATCAAGCGAACTTCGAGAGCTTTGATGCGCTCATTGATACGAGGACCTTCTTGGACGGGAGCACGATTTGGAGCGGCTGGACGCATACTGGTTGATAACCTCCTGAAGGTGTTTCTTCGCCGGACGAATTCCGACATTAGCATATTTGGCAGCAAAAAAGCGAGGCGCCCCACTGTCGTGAAGCGCCTCGATTGTCAAATTTTAGCTCGATTACTTCTTTTCATTTGCCGTCGGCTTGATGAGGGCAAACAGAGAAGGAGTTGTGCCGTTCGCACGCACTTGGTTCTTACGTGGAGTACCGCGCTTTGAAGCTTTAGCGGCGCGGCGGCGATTGGTGATGTCGGTTGGTGATGTCATGGGTGGGATCCTCTACCTGATCGTGTGCAAGATCGGCCTTGCACGAAACGACGCGATGGTTAGCACCTTCAATCGGCCTTGGCAATGGTAAGAGGCAGCTCTGATACGAATCTTTTAAGGATCGGAAGGGACTGGAATTCTCGGTTCTTGGGAGGTTGAGTTCGCGCCTGACTCAGGGGCTTCATCCTTTTCTTCGCGGCCTTCGCCCCCTTCTATCGGGCCTTCAGGCAAATCGAGATCATCAGCCTGTTGCGCTTGAATTTCAAGCTGTTGCAAACTCTGCTCCTGGGTTAGGCCAGTTTTTTCAGTGCGTTGTTCACCAACTGCAGTGCCGCGGGTGCTTCGGCTCGTTGCTGTTGCAACATTCAGTGATTCGTCATCCGTTGGAATCATTTTCATACGTGTTTGAATGGTTGACATGCGGGCCGCGAGAAATCCGGAAGGCTGACCCGCTTTCAGAGATTTGTTCCATTTGTTTGGACTTGGCAGAATCGAGACAAGCGCGGCGCAATCGCGCGTATTGAGCGCCGCGGGCGCTTTCTTGAAATAGAAGTGCGCTGCGTCCTTGAGGCCATAAATTTTGGGTCCGAATTCTACGATATTAAAGTACCATGTGAGCTGAAGATCTTTGCTTGCGGTTGCATCGAGTAGAATCGCTCCAACAATTTCACGCGCTTTGCGCACATAACTTCGATTGCGCGAAAGAAAGGCATTTTTAACCAGTTGTTGCGTGATTGTGCTGCCACCCCGTTTGGGTTTCTTTTTGCGCTGGTTGTACTCGTAGCTTTTTTCGATGCTTTCAAAATCTACGCCGTGATGAATAAAGAATTTGGTGTCTTCCGCGGCCACCAGGGCCAACTTGCAGGCGCGAGGGATCTCGTGGCTTGGGACCCAATTCTTCTTGTAGGGTCCACTCCAGGGGCCTGTGACTCGCAGGTAACGCTGTTCTGATTTGGGCAGATAGGGAAAGTAGGCCAGCAACCCAAGATGGAGAGTGAAGACCCACGGAATAAACCAGCCAATGAGCAGCGCGACAACGATGCCCAAAGAGGTAAACAAAAGCGAAAGCGAGCGAAAAAGTCCCACAAAAAAGCCCTTCAAAAACTTGAATTCACCACTGCTCTGGGCCATTCTGCGCCCCGGCCGTGCGGCTTCGAGAAAGCCACACTTCATGGCTGTTAGCAATCATCAAACGAAGAGGGACCACCCATGACAGCGCTCCCGCCAGTCAAGCCAGTCACCATCCAGGCAACCCAAACTCTCGCGAACCAAGCGGCAGACATCGTGGTTGTTGTTCTTGACGAAACAGATCTCGATCATGGTAAATTGAAAAATTCCGACCTCAATAATCTCGATTCTCAACTGGGTGGCGCTGTCGCTGCATTGGCAGCGCTCAAAGACTTTGAAGCTAAATGGCTGAGCAGCGCTGTGACACTTTGCCCGGTTGCTGCAGTTGGTAAGCGAGTGTTGTTGGTGGGCGGTGGTAAGAAAGTTGATGAAAAACCTGCACGCGCGCGGCAAATTGGATTGAAGATCGCCGAAGAAGTTGCCCGCTTCAAAGCCGGAAAAGTGAGTATTTGCGGCACGAGCACTTTCCTTTCAACGGCTGAATTAGTTGCGCAAATGTCGTTGGGCCTGCGCATGGGAGTTTATAAATATCCAAACTCTAATCTCAGCGCCGAAGCACGCAAGGAACTTGAAACTCCTGTGGCGTTCTCGTTTTCTGGTCTTTCTGCTGGAGCCGATGCTCAGTTGAAGCAGGCTACCGTTGTGGCTGATTCCATTGAAACCTGCCGTTTGCTTCAAGATGCGCCACCGAACGTTGCAACTCCTGCTTACGTTGCAAATGTAATGGCCGAGAAGGCTCGCACCGCTGGTTTGAGTGTGCAAATTTACGGTGCGGAAAAACTCCGTCAAATGGGCTTTGGTGCCATGATGGCTGTTGCGGGCGGAAGCGCCAATGAAGCGCAATTTGTTGTGGTGGAATATGCCCCAACAAATGCAAAAAAATCTGTCGCCTTTGTTGGCAAGGGTCTCACGATGGATACAGGCGGTTACTCGCTGAAAACTCCATCAACCCATCAGGTTGGCATGAAGTATGACATGTCTGGTGCGGCAGTTGTTCTTAATAGCGTTGTTGCAATTGCAAAACTTCAACTCCCTATCCGTGTCTTCGGAGTTGCTGCTCTGTGCGAAAACATGGTTGATGCGCATGCGTATCGTGTGGGCGACGTCCTCACCACATACAGCGGCAAGACAATTGAAGTGCTCAACACCGACGCTGAAGGACGCATTGTTCTCTCTGATGCGCTTTCCTACACAGCAAAAGATCTCAAGCCCGATACGATCATCGAATACTCAACCCTCACGGGTGCAATGATTTCTGCACTTGGTCACCTGGGTGCAGGTATTTTTTCATTCAACTCTGAGTCGCTCGAGAAAACCGTAATGAACGCGGCTCAACAAGTGGGCGAGCGAGTTTGGCCGATGCCAACATGGGATGAGATTGGCGAAGATGTGAAGGGAACGATTGCTGATGTCAACAACATCGGTGCAACTGCCGGTGCGGCTGGTTCAAGCGTGGGCGCGATGTTCTTAAAGGAATTTGTTGAGAACAAACCCTATTGCCATGTGGATATTGCCGGTGTGGCAAATGGTAACATGTCGGTTGGCTTCCCGCGAAAAATTAGTTCCGGATATGGTGTTCAGCTTTCTATTGAAATCGCACGTGCACTGAGCGCGAATTGAGGTTTTAAGCCTATGGTCACCACAGGAGAAAGTCCGTCGCCGGTTTTTGGAAGTCAGCGCTTGGGTGAGCGACCTGCAGCACCCGTGCTGGTCTTCGACATTGAAACTGTGCCCGACATTCCTCTGATGGTGGCCGGTTTTGAGCCTCAATTGCCGGATGGAAAAACCTTTCGGCCTGAATTTGACTGGGCTGATTTGTCTTTCGTTGATTTGATTCGTCAGCAAAAGCAAATCAATTTTCCAGCGCCCATGTACCATCTCGTCATGTGCATTTGTGCGGTTTTTGTTCATCCAGAGACGCACACTATAATTGATGGCTTCAAGAAAACACTTCCGTTGTGTCGCAGTTACGATGAACTATTGCAGGTAGAAGCTCAGCTGCTCCGAGATTTCTGGAGTTTTTGTACAAAACATGCAGATGCAGCAAGGGTTTGGTATGATCACATTCAATCTGATTTCCGAATGACCGACTACCAACGCAAAAAACTCAAGCCCCTGCCCGTGACCTTTTGTGGATATAATATTGCGGGTTTCGATTTGCCCGTGATTGAGCAACGCAGCATGAAGCATTTCATTCCGTGTCCGATTCCTGAATACGCGCGAGAATTTGGTTACGATTCCTACCGCTCGCGGTATGCGTTAGATAAATGTTTTGATTTGGCTCAGTTCGTAAATGGAAATGCTTCGCAGAAAATAGGACTCGACATTCTTGCCCGCTCAATGGGTCTGGCTGGAAAGCTTGAGGGTATGGATGGCAGCCGCGTGGGAGAATCTTACTATAATGTGGGTGCCTCTCAGCTTATTGAAGACTATTGCGCTGTTGATGTTCTCATCACGTATGGTGTTTACTTGGGTGTGCAGCGTTTCCGCGGAATTCTTGATCCAGAGCAGTTTGCTGACTGCGCCAGACAATTTGAGAAGTTCCTCAGATCCGAAGGTCGGCCGACTCCCTACCGTATTCTTGCTGAGCAAAGCCAAGAATATTTTAAGAAATCTCAGCTGCGGCATTCCTGACACCTGCCTTTAAAGCGGTGTCACTCCCGGCCGATACCAACCTGTCTTTTAGACTCGCCCTGTTGAGAAAGGGCCACGTTTTAAAGTAATCTTGTTACGTCGTTGTTTAGTTTTTAGGGAGGCATGACCATGGCAGAAGAACTCGGGTTTTCCAAAGGCTTGGCAGGTGTGGTTGCGGACGCAACCTCGGTGAGCCAAGTTCAAGGTGAAGTTGGAAGACTGATTTACCGCGGTGTATCTATTGAAGAAATTGCCGAGAAATCGACCTTTGAGGAGATGACGTTTTTCCTCCTCCGCGGCAAAATGCCGACTCATGCTGAGCTGAGCAAAGTAACAGCCGAATTGAAAGAGTTTCGCACTCTGCCAAAGACTGTTGAGGCAGTGATTGATGCTGCTCCCAAAGCTGCACATCCGATGATGGTCCTGCAAGCGGCTATGGCTGCTCTTGCATGGGACGAAGCACCTGTGAACCTGAAAGATGTTGATGGCAACGTGCGCAACGCTGTTCGCTTAACTGCGCAGCTTGGAACTGCCGTGGCTCGTATCTCTCGCCGCCGTCGCGGACTTGCTCCGGTCGAGCCGCGTGCTGATTTGAACCACGCTGAAAATTTCCTTTACATGCTCGATGGCAAAGTGCCCGACAAAGACGTTGCTCGTATGTTCGATGTTGCACTGATGCTGCACATGGATCACGATTTCAACGCGTCAACCTTTGCTGCTCGCGTGATTGCTTCAACCGAAGCCCGCCTCACGGCCTCTGTATCAGGTGCTGTTGGTGCTCTCAGTGGTCCGTTGCATGGCGGTGCAAACGAAAAAGTGCTCGAGATGGCCGACAAGATTGGCGCGCCTGAGAAGGCGAAAGACTGGGTTGCCAATGCTCTTGCAACGAAGGCAAAGGTCATGGGCTTTGGTCATCGCGTTTACCGAACCATGGACCCACGCGCTAAAGTTCTGCGTGGCATGCTCGAAAAACTTGTCACTCAAACAGGCGACAAGAGCACCTATGAAACTCTCCGTATCGTTCATGACTCAATGATCGAAGAGCTCAGCAAAACCTCTAAAGACTACATTTGGCCAAACGTCGACTTTTGGTCGGGTGCTTTGTATCGCCTCATGAAGATTGAAACCATCGACTTCACTCCTATCTTCGCCGTGGCGCGGGTTGTGGGTTGGTCTTCACACATCATCGAGATGTGGCAAGACAACCGCATTTATCGTCCTGCAGCGAAATATGTTGGTCCAACGGAAGCCAATATTGCTCCAATTGCATCGCGCGGCTGATGAACTTCTCTGCGCAGCAGCCCATTATTGAGCTTCGTAACTATGCCCTGCAGTCGGGTTTTTCAGCCTTGCTGCAGGGCATCGAACTTTTGGTGAATCCGGGTGAATCGCTTGGTCTCGTGGGGCCCGCTGGTTCTGGAAAAAGCCTGCTTCTCAAAGTTATTTCACAAGCGATCTGGGATCGTGAATTGAGCGGTTTGGAAAGTCCGATTCAATCGGGCGAGTGCCACATTTTTGGTGAAGTATTTACCGAGCGCAAGCCAAGTGCTTCTGCGCGCGCTGCGTTGCAGCGGCAGATGGCGCTTGTTGGTGAATCGAGCACGTGGTTGCCGGTGTCGATTGCACAAAATTTTGAGGCTGTGCGTGTGGTGAGTGGCCTCGAGCGCTTGCCTTTTGAGGATTTTATTGAGCAGTTGCCTCTGTCAAACCGCAATAAAGCACAACTTATTTCTGTAACAGAGCTGCTTCCAACTCAGGTCGATCAACCGATTCTTCAGCAGCTTGCAATTGTCCGTGCGTTGCTGCGCAAGCCGCGTTTGCTGATGCTTGATGAAGCTTTTATTCGCATGGATCCGGTTCTATTGAAAAATACCGAGGCATTGCTCTTCTCGCAGAGCGAAAGTCTGACGCTGATTTGCGCGACCAACGACCTCCTGCAGGCGAGTCGCATGACAGACAAAATTTTGTTTTTATTGGATGGTCGCGTTGTCGAATGTACGCCTACCGCGCGATTTTTTACTAACCCAAAAACTCGTCAGGCCGAGAGCTTTATTGCTGGCCGCGACGATTCTTTTTAAGTCGTAAAAAGCAAATTTTTAAATTAATAGCGGAAGTGTTTGATCGTGTCGCCTTTGGATTCCAGCTCGCGCAACGACTCAATTCCAAGTTCCAAGTGAATGTCCGTCCAGCGTTCGTTTACCACTTTGTCGGAGGCTTCTGTTTTGACGCCTTCGGGAGTGGTTGGAACATCGGAAACAAGAAGCAATGCACCCCGTGAGATATCGTTGTAGTGGCCAACAATAAAGACGGTTGCCGTTTCCATGTCGATGGCCAGAGCGGTTAAGTCTTGCAGGCGTTGACGGAAAGCTTCGTCGTGCTCCCACACGCGGCGGTTGGTTGTGTAGACAACGCCTGTTCGGTAATCGAGGCCTCGCTCAACGATTTTCTGCGAGACAAATTTATGCAGCTTAAAGCTTGGCAGCGCGGGAACTTCGGGCGGAAAATAGTCGTTGGAAGTTCCCTCGCCGCGGATCGCTGCAATTGGCAAAATAAAATGGCCAATTTCAGTGCTCTTCTTCAAACCGCCGCATTTGCCAAGAAACAAAACGGCTTTCGGTTGGCGCGCGCTGAGGAGGTCCATGATAGATGCGGCGTTGGCGCTGCCCATACCATAGTTGATGATGCTGACGTTCGACTTCTTGCAGGTGGCATTGGGCATCGCCCGGTCCAGGCCATGCACAGGGACATTCATTATTGTTGAAAAACGAGTCACGTAGCTTTGGAAATTCGTGATAAGGATATAGTCGGCAAAGTCCTCGATTTTGGTACCGGTGTAGCGAGGAAGCCAATTCTGACAGATTTCGGATTTAGATTTCATGAGTGCCCTCGAGTGGTCTGCTCAAAGACTACACGAGCTTTGCGATGGGGAGAAGCAGGGCAATGACATGGCTGAATACCATGGCGCCACTCGCTCAGGTTTTGCAGGAGTTCTCTGCGCACTGGATTTGTTTTCTTCAGTATGAATCAGCTCCACTGGTACGACATCCAAATGCTTTGGATGAAAGTGTTGGGTTGGGCATTGCAACACTTCACCCGCAGTCTTTTACGTTGCCGTTTTCACAGAACCAAAACTATACCTGGGTGCGTTGCGTATTCGCAGCGAATCCCAAAGTCATCTGCCGCGAATTGAGTGCAAAATCTTTCTTCGACAACCCGCTTATTCAACGAGGAGAGCCTACCGCTTATTTGATTCCTTCCTATGGGCTTTCTCAATTTGCGCAGTCGCAGCAAGACCCATTTCTCGCCTTCGGATTTTCGGATGTGTTGGAATTTTCGGGTGCACTGACAAGCGAAGGGCCCGAAATTTTATTCCGTGGTGAGGCATTTCAAAAATTCTTTTCTGATAAGCAAAATCAAGAGAAGGATCGCAGCGCAGATATTTCAAGCTCTAAGAGTGAGCCATTAGCGAATCATTCGGCTGCATCGGAATGGCAGGCCAGTGAATCACCAACTTCGATTGTGCGCATGCTGGAAAAGCTTCAGCATGCCATGCAACGCGGAGAGTGTTATCTGGCAAACGCATCAACGCGATTGCTCGGGCCGCAGCGAAATTCTACTGAAATCGGACTTGCGGATTTTGTTGGAGAATGGATTCACGAACCATCGCGGCATGGTGTTTTTGTTTCTTGTGGTGAAGAGAATCCTCTCATCTGCTGCTTTTCTCCGGAGCGTTTTGTTCGCCGTTCCGGTGCATTCATTCAAGCGGAACCTATTAAGGGAACCGTGCGCTGGGGTCGTGCAACGTTGCATGACGATGCGCAAAAACTTTGGAAGAGTCAGAAAGAAATGTGCGAGCAAACAATGGTCACCGACCTGCTGCGCAATGATCTCAATTTGGTCTGCGCTCCTGGCTCGGTGTGGGTCAATTCTCCTTACGAGATCAGGGCTGCTGGCGAACTCTTGCAGATGCAATCGGTTGTTCAAGGTGTTTTGCAAGACCAGTTCATTCCCAATGGCGAGATCTTGAGAAGAATGTCTCCTGCAGGGTCGGTGACCGGGACACCCAAGTGGACGGTGGGTGAACAAATCAATCACGTTGAATGCACGCCACGAGGGTATTACACCGGTGTGTTTGCTCTTGCTGATTCTTCGGATTCATTCGAGTCGACCATTCTTATTCGTGGTTTTTTTGCGAGTCCTTCTGCTTTGCCAGGAAGTTCTTCCAGCCAAATCAACTCGCGTTGGACAGCCGGAGTTGGGGCAGGAATTACCACTTTGTCTGATCTCACTGCAGAGAGTTTTGAATTTGATCTCAAGTGGAATAGCTTCTCAACGCGCTGGGCACGGCTTGTTTCGGGCGCCTTCCAAGAGAAGAACGTTCAAATGAGCATCGGCGAATGCGGTGACAGTTGCGACAACGGCGACAGCGTTAATAAATGGCTTGAAGATTTTTTTAGGTCTGGGCAGGCAGATGCCATCGGTTCGAAGACAAATGGCAAATTTTCTGATGATGTAAAAAAGAGAATTTTTGCAACAGAATCTTCCGTTGGAGCCCGTGTTGATTTGAGCTCCGCCGCTCAGCTTGAGGGTGATTTGCTCAGCAGATATCTTTTGTTTGTTGATCATCTCGATTCATTTTCTGAAAACCTAATTGCCGCCTTGTGCTCTCGTGGCATTTCCGTGGCGAGAATTGTTTCTGCGCCCGCTCGAAATTGGGTTGAGGGCGGCGAACATGAGCAGAGGGTTGATGGCAAGCTTGCCGAGTGTTTGAAGGCACGACTCGCTTTCGGTGGATTCGCAGGCTTGGTGCTCTCTCCGGGGCCTGGGTTGCCAGAAGATTATCCTTTCTCTCAGGCTCTTTTGACTGCAAGTTCAGCGCAAACGCCGGTGTTGGGTGTTTGTTTGGGACATCAAATTTTACTCAGCCAATCCGGATGCCAGCTCACCCTGGTCAGTGAGGCTCCTGTGCATGGCCGCCGCGAAGAACTCGTTGCTGAAGAAGATTCTCGATGGTTGAGCCGGACGCGGTTTGCAGGGGTCAGTGCTTTTTACAACTCGTGGGCAGTGAGCCGCACAGAGCTTGCTGGCAAGACGTCGCAATGGCGCACGTGCAGTGTCGTGGGCGATACTCTTGGTCTTTGTGAGCATATCTCGTACCCACGCATTGGGGTTCAGTTTCACCCGGAAAGCTTTGCCACTCGACCTGGCGCTCGGCTTCTCGATGCCTTTGTTGCCTTGCTCCACAGTCGCAAGATAGCATGAGGCGTCGCGCGTTCTGGCGCGGGCAAGGAGTTCATTTTGGTTGCGCGCATCTATTCATTGCTGTTTGTCGCGCTCATGATTGTGGGATTCATTTATCAGGAATCCTACATGCAAATGTCATTGTCTGAATTCAACAACAAACTCGATACCGACAAAATTCCCTACGAGGTTTTTTCGGTGATTCCTATGCAGCTGCAGCAGTTTAAAAATGGTGAATTAACTGCTGAGGTAACAGCCAAAGAGGCCAGACTCGTGACAACCGGACGACTCACTGCACTAGGAAATGTTCAGTTGCGAGTGGTTGATAGCAAGGTTGATTCAAGCGATCGTGTTGGCACCGTTCGTGCCGAGAAAATGATTGCTACTGCGCATCGTTCGACAGGTTTGTCGTTTGATCTTTTCGATTCAGGCTCGCGTTTTGAGCGTGTGGAAATGCCGGGTGATGTTGAGGCCAATTCACGTGGTCAACATTTGCAGGGAAAAGCATTCGCCCTTGACGTGCCAAACATGACACTCACGACAAAAGAACCTGTTCAGATCGATGCACCGAATCGTAGAATAGTGGCGGCGGGTCTCGATGCTGACTTGCGGACGAGGAGTTTTAAACTGACTGGGCCGGTGAAAGGAACTGAAATTCCTCCCGCGCGGCCGACAGCAGTTTCTAAGAACAAACGTTCGAGCAGCCTGCGGAGCGGAAAAGTACAAGAGAAACGAGCCGCAGGTTCCAAGGTGCGAAGGAGTAACGGCGAATGAAAGCGTTTCATGGGTTGCAGTGGGTTGGTTTGTTAATTTCTTCCTGTGCAGTTTCTGTGTTGTTGATTAAAACCCCAGCTCGCGGCGATTTCGAAGACGCTCCAGCGGTGAGTGAGCCGAGCCCTTTGGCAACGGCGACGGGTGCAGTGCAAGGAACATCGCCAGCAAATCCCTCGCTTCCAGAGGCTTCCCCAGTGGGAGCAGGTAAAGGAGCCTCAACTCCAACTGGCACTAGTTCCCAATTAAAGCCGTCAAAATCCGCGAATGGAAAAGCTAAGTTGAATCAAAATGCGCCTGCAACTGCCGGTGAAGATACGGGGCTCCAGCACAATAGCTCCGCACCGGTCGCTTATTCTGCTCAGTCACTTGAGGGATCACTGACTCAGGGGCGCATTCTGCTCAAGGGTGATGTTCAAATTGAGCAGGCGGATGCAGTTATGAAAGCAGATGTTGCCGAGCTTTTTTCGCCAAAGGGAGCAACAAGCCCGAATCGAGCGGTTGCAAAAGGGCGGGTGAGTTTAAACAAAAGTGCAACCCCGCAAAGTGCCGAGTTGCGTGCTGTGGCCAACGAGCTCGAATATTTCATGCCAATTCGCAAAGTCATTCTGAAGGGAAAACCGAAGATCTGGCGCGGGCGCGAACTTTTGCAAGGCGATGTTATTGAAGTTTTTCTCGACACCAACGAAATTAAGGTGCGCGGTGCAAGAGGAGTTATGGACCCTGCGGCAAATGCCTCACCGGTTGGTAATCAGGGCGGCTCTGGCGTACAAAACCCACCTGCGAAAAAATCGTCGCAATCAGGTCGGCGCTGATTTTTTGAATTGATTGTGGAAGCAAACGGAGAGTGTGGATCCGATGACAGCCTTAGGCAGCGCAGACACAACTGGAATTCTTGCTTCGAAACATCTCATGCGGCGTTTCGATAGCCGAGTGGTTGTGGAAGACGTCAGTTTTCATGTGAATCGTGGCGAGATTGTTGGTTTGCTGGGGCCCAATGGCGCGGGAAAAACCACCAGCTTCTATATGACTGTTGGGCTTTTAAGTCCGACGGCAGGAACGGTTGAGATTGACGGCGTGGATATCACTGCCCTGCCGATTCACAAGCGATCGCGCATGGGGATCGGCTATTTGCCCCAGAATGCCAGCGTTTTTCGTAAATTGACCGTCGAAGATAACATCACCGCCGTGATGGAGGTTTGGGGTATTCCGCGGACCGAACGCAAAGCAAAGCTGGAGCGCCTCATTGAGCAATTTGGGATAGGTCATATCCGCAAGTCTTTGGGCTTGTCGTTGTCGGGTGGCGAGCGACGTCGGCTTGAAATTGCTCGAACGCTGGTGATGTCACCACGCTTCCTGCTCCTCGACGAGCCCTTTGCCGGAATTGACCCGGTCACCGTTGATGAAATTCAAAAACTCATCGCCCGGCTGGTTCGAGAACAGAATTTGGGTGTGCTGATTACCGACCACAACGTGCGTGAGACGCTCGGTGTGTGCCATCGTGCTTACATTCTTGCGGGCGGAAAAATTCTTGCTGAGGGCAATCCCCAAGAAGTGGCACGGATGGATCGCGTGAAAGAAGTCTATCTGGGCGAGAACTTTACTCTTTAACGTAGGAAGGGCCGGAGAGAGGTCCCTCTCTTCCGCCGTGGCGCCCCCATTCCTTGGGTGAACTCCAGCCCTCTATTCACTTTTATTGGTTGAATGACAGCTTTTTATAAAACGGTTTACTGGCCGTCAAGTCAAACCGAAAGAATTGTCGTAACACACAAAAATTAATTAACTTTTCTAGAGACTGAAATCTGGCTCGCCGGCCACCAGGGCGCGCGCTCGGCCAACAACCGGGGCAGAATAAACGGACATTGGGTTGGTCAGCAGATCCTGAAGCGGATGCCACAGAGCTTGTTTGACTTCATCGCATGCAGCGCGTTTGGGAGCGGCTTGCAGCAGGAGCCCTTGCGAGGGTTGAGCTAAATAAACAAAGCCACGCAGCATTCCGCCTGCCCACTGGCGTGTCACTTCGAGCCAAGATTCGAGCTCCCAACCAAGCTCTTCGCGAATTTCACGTTGGAGAGTTTGTGCGGGTGTTTCGCCGGCATCGGCTTCACCGCCAAACGAGTCCCAGGCAAAGTCGAGATAATTGCGCTGCATAAGAAAACATTCAAACGCCTCAGGACTCGCTCGTACCGCCGAGTGTTGCTGGGAAAGAGGTAACTGCAAAAAGCCGGCTTGTTGGTTGCGATCGAGCGGGCGGATAAAGAGGGCGGTGGCAAAATAGGGCGGCTGGCGTTCACGCAATGCAAGGGAGATCTCGCTCACAATTTCGGCGTAAAGATGGTCTGAAGAGGTTGTGGATGATGTGTGGACAAGTGCCTGCGCGGGTAGGTCTGAAAGCTCCCAAGGAGTCTTTTGTGGGTGTGTTTCGTTGGAAAATCGCGGGATCAAGTGCCAGTGCAAGTGCTCAACGACATTACCAAATTTAACCACGTTCATATGATGTGCTCGGGTTACCTTACGGATCGCGGTTTCAATTGCATAGAGCTCATTCTGGCTGTGGATAAAATGTGGATATTTAAGTTGCGAAGGGTCGCGCAGGTGGCGTTTCGAGGTCACTTGCAGGGCCCCAGGCCAGCGCCCTGAAAAAGGCCCGCGCGATACGACGACATGCGAAAGCTCGCAGATAAATTCGGGGTGGTTTGCACCCTCCGCTAAGCTTTGGCAGAGCGGGCAGTGGGCTGTTACTTGGTTGGTGGTGTGACTGTGCGCAGAGTCCATTCTTGCAAGTCCTCCCTGTATTGCAGGCGGTGTGCTGCAAGGGTCAGTCCGGTTGCCTCGGAGATCTCAAGCAGGAAGCCACACAGCCAGAGGTCTTTTTCTGAAACTTCCTGCGGCTTTTTTTCTTTGGGCGTAAAGTAACGCGGCATCGAACCACTAAGTGTCATTCCTATCACCGACTCGTATGGGCCGGTCATTCCAACGTCAGTTAGAAAAGCGGTGCCCTTGCGTGTGACACGTTCGTCGCTGGTGGGTGTGTGGGTGTGGGTGCCAATGAGCCCAGCGGCAACTCCATCCATGAACCAAGCAATAGCTTGTTTCTCGCTGCTTGCTTCCGCATGAACGTCGACAATAACAATGCTCTGCCCACCCTGCACTTTCGCTTCCAAAATTGGCCGCGATTTTTCGAGGAATTCGAATGGGTCGTTGTATTCGTGTTTCATGGCAAACAAGCCCATCACATTCAGAACACTGAGTGTGCGGCGCGAGCCTGGAATTTCGAACTCGGGAATGAGTTCGACGCCTTCAAGATTTTTTAAGTTTTGAGGCAGCACCATTTTATTCGAACTCTTGCGGATGGAATGCACCTCAGGTTTGTCGCACCAGTGGTTGCCCATTGTTACAACGTCAACGCCCGTTGCGGGTGCTGTGAGCTCATTGAAAATTTTTTGGGTGATACCAAATCCACCGGCGAGATTTTCGCCGTTGATGGTGGCGAGGTTGATTTTGCCGCGGTGTTTTAATTGCGGCAGAACGCTTTTTACAATTTTGCGGCCTGGCCTGCCGATGACGTCGCCCATCATCAAAATACGGACAATGCCCTCCTGGCTCAGCGGGAGCAGAGCCTGCGGGAGGGCTTCGTAAAAGGCATCGTGGCCTTTGCAATGAAGAATAGACATCGCGCTTAATTGCACTTTCTAGGCGAAATTATTTCGCCAGGTGAGTGACCCGTTGCTCGCGCACCATGGTGACACGTACTTGGCCCGGATAATTCAGATCACTGCGAATTTTCTTGGCAACAGAGCGGGCAAGAGCGCTTACGGCGCTGTCGTCGGTGACAGTTGAAGAAACCATGGCACGCACTTCACGGCCCGAGCGAATCACGTAGGCTTGTTCAACGCCCGACATGTCTGCCACAATAGTTTCCATTTCACGCATACGGCCCATGGATTTCTCGAGGTAATCGCGACGAGCTCCGGGGCGGTATCCACTCATTGAGTTGGCAATTTGCACAACCACTGCAATAGAGCCGACGCCCTGATTTTGTTCCATGTGGTGCTTGGCGGCAGCCTCCACTACTTCCGCAGATTCACCACATTTTTGCAGGAATTGTGCGCCAACTTGTGCATGGTGGCCTTCGTTTTCTTCATCTAGAGCTTTGCCAATGTCGTGCAACAATCCAGCGCGCTTCGCGATACGAACATTGAGTTCAAGTTCGCCCGCAAGAATTCCCGCAAGTTGAGAAACCTCAACCGAGTGTTGCAGAACCGATTGTGCACCGCTTGTGCGGAATTTGAGCTTGCCCAGAGCCATGACAAGTTCAGGATGCAGGCCTTGAACCCCACAATCAAAGGCAGCGCGTTCGCCAGCTTCACGTGTCATGTCGTCGAACTCTTTGGACACCTTGCTAACGATTTCGTCGATGCGAGCCGGGTGAATTCGGCCGTCGGCAAGCAAGCGTTCAATTGCGACTTTGGCAATTTCGCGGCGCATTGGATTGAAGCAGGAAATGAGAATTGCTTCGGGCGTGTCGTCGATGATGATGTCAACGCCAGTTGCCTGTTCAATGGCCCGGATATTGCGTCCTTCGCGGCCAATGATGCGACCTTTCATGTCGTCAGAGGGCAGCGAGATAACACTCACACAAGCATCGGTTACAAATTCGTTCGCCATGCGCTGAATTGAGGTCGCAACCACAGAACGCGCTTTGTCTTCAGCTGTGCGACGCGCTTCTTCTTCGAGGCGACGAATTTCTTCGGCGGTGTCGCGGCGCACTTCGCTTTCAATAGATTGGCGCAACATGTCGCGGGCTTCTTCAAGCGACAAGCGAGCAACGCTCTCGAGCTTCTCTTGGCTTTCCCTGAGGGTGCGTTCAGAGTTCTTGATTGCATCTGTTGCACGACGCTCTTCACGTTCCACATGTTCAGCAAGCTTCTTGAGATCTTTTTCTTTCTGCTCAAGTTGCTGTTCACGTTTATCAAGAGTTTCTTCGCGCTTTTGAATGCGCTTTTCGACGCGTTGCAGTTCAAGCGCTTTTTCTTTTTGCGTGCGGTCGTGTTCACGGCCTTCACGCAGGGCGAGCTCTTTTGCTTCTCGCAACGAGTTCTTCACAATTTGATCAGATTCCTGACGGGCTTGGTTCAAACGGCGTTCGGCATCGGCTCGACCAAGTTCGAGCTCTTTTGATTTGGCGCGCATATTTACAGCGTAAACAGCAACAAACGCGCCCGCAGCGGCCAGCAGACCCACGGCCAGGAGCAAGACGATTTCAAGGGCGGTCATTCAGGCAAACCTCAACTGGGACACAAAGTTCGATTCAAAACTCTAGCCCAGAAAGCAAAAAAAAACGACCCCAAATGGAGTCGATTCTGGTTCTTGAGGGGAAAAAGATGGTGCGGATGGACGGACTCGAACCGTCATGCCTCGCGGCACACGCCCCTCAAACGTGCGTGTCTACCAATTTCACCACATCCGCAGTGCAGCGGTGTCTAGCGCAGGGGTTTGCTGCCGTCAACACCAGAAAGAGGAAAGCTAAAAACTTTTAATTTGCCGCACAGCCTGTGGTTGCGCAGGCGGGTGCTGCACAGCTTCCCGCGTCTGGTATCGCACTTGAAGATGCCGGTTTGCTTTCCGAATTGGCATCGCTCGCAGCCGCCGGGGCAGCTGCAGTGGTGCTTGCCGCACCCGGGTTGCCGCCTTTGTAATCGGTCACGTACCAGCCCGAGCCCTTCAAAGCGAAGCTGGTTTGGCTCACCAACTTTTCCAAGGGCGAAGCGCATTTCTCGCATGCTGCAGGGAGTGGGTCGGAGTGCCGCAGCAGGTGCTCTTCAACGTTATTGCAGCTTGTATTTGTGCACTTGAATTCGTAGATCGGCATACAAAAACCTCAATTCTCAGAGCCTTAGACGAAGCTGTAGGCCTTTGGAACGATTGCATTCAACGGCCCTCGGGGCTTGGCGCTCGAAAATGTGTCCGGGAAGGGCAGAATGTCAAGACAAGCTTCAGCATGGATTGAAGGGCTACCTAATAGTTCATGGAAAACGACTCTTTATTACTCGTTCGTATGATATCCTGAGGTTATCGTCCTGGTTTTGGGCAAAAACGATCAGACAGAATTTTAGACCTCAGGTTAGTCAGAAGGGTTCATGCAAGACTTTCTAAGACGAAGACTCACGGAGCTCCTCTACATTCCCTTCCTTGGTTACTTTGCAAGCCGAGCTTGCAAGTTTTGCTTTTCGATTGGTTATATTGAAGTCACACTCAAAATACTGCTCACCTGGCTGTTGTTTTGTCCACTCATTTTAATCACTGAGCGGGTACCCCATCGGGCTCGGGCTATATCTTATCTTGTTGTCTGGGGACTCATTGGGCTCACCATAGGGTACGCTCATATGGCTCAGTACTCTTTTCCGACGTCTTCACTTTCAGGGATTTTCATAACCAGTCTCACGGGTGGGTTGGTTCTTTTTCTATTTCAACATGCACGCGATTTACGTGTTGAAATCGTGAGTAGATTGCATAGCCGAGCGGTCGAAGGCTCTTTTTTCACTTTTCCGACGTCAATCATCAGGCGCATTGTCGACAGCGTGATTGTCGTGAATAGCTGTGCAGCGATTTTGATAGGCTATGGGTTCATTGGCTACATTGTCGATACGCCAAACGCGCCAAGAGCCTTTCAAGAACGTGCTCTGCGAACTCTACTCACAGAAAATTTCTTCATATACGCCTTGCATTCGCTCGCTGCAGTTCTAATTGCAATCGAGCTGCGTCGCTTATTCCAAGTGGCTTTGGATACAAGTTCCAAGTCTATGATTGACATTGCTGAAGGCGATTTGAACCGACGCTTGCCTGATGTTGGAGAGAACGAAATTGGACGGCTTGTGCGCGCATTAAATAGACTCGCCGACCGTTTGCTGGAGCGTGAAAATTTTAAAAGAATTTTCGGGAAGTATATGTCGGAAAAGGTTGCTGCGACAATCTTGTCGCGAGGTAACGCGGGATTGGGCGGGGAGGTGAAACATGTGGCACTCTTTATGTCCGACGTTAAAGGATTTTCTGAGGTCGCCGAAAAAATCCCCCCAGCTGATCTTGTTCAGATTTTGAACCATGATTTTGAGAAAATAGTTGGCCATATTGAGACTGAACAGGGGATCATTGACAAGTTTATCGGTGATGCCTGCTTTGCATATTTTGATTTGCTTTCCTGTCCAAAGTCGGCAACAGCCGCCCTTAAAGTTGCTCAGCGTTTGAGTCTTCAAAATGATCTAAAATGTGAAATTGGAATCGGATTGCACTTTGGTGAGGTTATTGCGGGTAATATCGGCAGCTCCAAACGCTTGGAGTACACGCTGATTGGCGATGCTGTGAATACGCTTGCTCGGGTAGAATCTCAAACCCGAGTCTTCAAGCGAAAAGTCATTCTAACAGAGCAGTTCCGACAGCAGCTCGTTGCAGAGGGTGGCGTTGTCCCCCCATTGGAGGACCTTGGACTTGTGCATCTTAAGGGCAAAACAAGAGAGGTCCAACTTTGGGCTCTCTAATTGCTAGCCCCCCCCCCTCATCGTGCAGTTGGCCGGCAAAGAAGCCTCTCGCCTCTGATTTGACTGGTGCTGGCAGTTGCATATCACTCATGCTACAGCTGGAAATGACGATACTTTCGTCGAGGGGGGTGACTTGGCTTCGACGGAGAGAGATGAACGTCAGGTGCATGCAGGGGTTGGTTACAACGCTCCTTAAACCGTTGTGGCAGCCAGAAATGGCAATGATTACGCTCTCGCAGCCTAATTAATGGCAGCGCAGCGACCGACAGTGCGGCAGCACGTGCATTGCGGAAGCTGTAAAGTTACGTGCGGGTTTCGTTGAATCTTCTGTTCGTAGATTCACAAACCTATTAATCGGACTGGTTCCGTCACCGTGGGGGCCCTCAAGCACGGCGGAATAAGATCAGCAGAGGGAGAAGCATGTGGTCGCCGAGCGCAGATTCCTTTTCGGACCCGGGTTCAATTCCCGGCACCTCCACCATTAACTCTAATAATATCAATAATTTAAAGCGAAAAACCCGGTCTGATTCGGACCGGGTAGACCTGGGTGACTCATCAGAAGGGCTGGTTCTTGAGGCCGTTTGGGGTGCTTGGTGGATTGTTGGTGGATGGTTTTAGTCAAGCGCCGAATTTACTCATTCAGCTCAACCTTTTCCGAAACCATAAGGTTTTAATTTCCCGCCTGAGCCGAAATATCAAACTGCGAACCAAAAATTTCAATCAACCCGTCACGCCAGTGCATTGCGACAACGTTATTGGATATTTTTTTTCTTAACGGATCTCTGCTCAAGACAATCCTCTTGCTGGCCTGCATCTCTTCAAGCAAGCTGATTTCTGAATTTAAATTGACTTTCGATATATCCAAAGCCGACTTGATCTC